>NZ_AP025491.1:1200000-1516936 GCF_024347495.1 Vibrio gallaecicus
ATAGATTGATTCGGCTCTCTAGTTCATCTTCTTGAGAATCAGTTAAGGTTACAAAATCTTCTAAGTAGTCTAAAATTAACCAATCGACGTTATTATAAACAAACTTAGTTCCGCACCCTGTCATTAACAGGCATACGATAACAAATTGCCACCACTTTAATAATTTCATTTTTAGCAACTTCCTTTCTTAGATTCAGCATACAACCTTTAAATATCAGTAACTTAATTACGATGTGAAATCTATTGAGCTCTAATACATATCTTAATTCTTCGCGACTCCAAAGTTAATCGTTTAGATAAGCACTCAAATAAGCTTACTGCAAAATGATATGAAAGGAATGGCAATAAAGAGAAACAAAAACAAACTAATAAATGCGATTGAAATAACAATTTCCGGTATGGAAATTGCATTAATTCTCATAATTACCACAGGGGGGTAAGTTATGGCCGCTATTCCTCATTATGAATGCGAAATTGAATATGAAGTCTGCTACTTCGAAAATGGCAAGATAACAACAACAAGAATTATGGCAACAAATCGCCAGGAGGCTATGGATTGGTACTTGGGGGCAGGAAAGCACATGAATGACCTCTACTCAATCAGACCAGATGAATAGAGCTGAACTCTCAGTTTCTACTTTTCATTTTAGATATTTATAAGATCTTACAAAGTTTAACCTAAGCTTTTTGCCTAGGTTAAACCTTTGAACGATTTTTAAATCGTTTAATTCTGAGTGCGTTACTTCAAAATGCGAGCGCGGAATTGACGCCCTTTCATTTTGCCTGACTCAATTTTGTTGAGTGCTTTTTTCGCTAATGATTTTTCAATCGCAACGTATGCGCGCATTGCTGATAAATTAATCTTACCTACAGATTTACCATCAATACCGCCCTGACCAGTTAGTGCTCCTAAGATATCACCTGCACGCAGTTTAGCCTTCTTACCACCATCAATTTGGATAGTTACCATATTCGATTGATATGGTTTAGCATTTGGCTTTTCTGGCAATGTAGAAGGTTCTATTGGCATATCCATGTACTCATCAATTTGAGCAACACGGTGCATTTCTTTCTCGCTGAAGAAGCTGCAAGCAACGCCTTTCCCACCAGCTCGACCTGTACGACCAATTCGGTGAACATGCACTTCAGGATCACGAGACAGTTCAAAGTTGAACACGGCATCAAGATTATCAACATCCAGACCACGAGCGGCTACGTCTGTCGCGACTAAAATAGAAATTGTCTTGTTTGAGAATTGAACCAAAGCTTGGTCACGTTCACGTTGCTCCATGTCTCCATGTAGCTCCGTTACGCTGAAACCACGGTGGCTTAATTCATCATTCACGTTCTGAACTTCTTTCTTAGTATTACAGAACACGACAGCAGATTCAGGCTGATGATGAAGTAAAAGAAGTTCTAGTGCATCATCACGTGCTTCTGTGCCTTCAAGCTTATAGAAGTGCTGTTGAATACTTGAATGATCGTGAGTTGATTCTACTTTCACCATTTCAGGGTTTTGCATAATGCGATCAGCAACAGATTTGATCTGTTTTGGGAATGTCGCACTAAATAACAATGTTTGACGCTGTTTTGGCGCAGCTTCGATAACCGCATCCAACGCGTCTTGGAAACCCATTTCCAGCATACGGTCAGCTTCATCTAATACAAGCGTGTTCAGTTCAGATAAATCAATACGATCTTTTTCAAGGTGGTCCAAAATACGACCAGGTGTACCAACTAGAATATGTGCACCGTGCTCTAATGAACCAATCTGTGGTCCCATTGGCATTCCGCCACATAACGTCAATACTTTAATATTGTGAATACCACGAGCCAATGTACGGATTTCTTTTGCTACTTGGTCTGCTAGTTCACGAGTTGGACAGAGAACTAATGACTGCACACGAAAGCGCTTTACTCGCAAGTTTTGCAGTACACCTAAACCGAAAGCAGCAGTTTTACCTGAACCGGTTTTACCCTGACCAATTACATCTTTGCCCGCTAAAATAGAAGGTAAGCTCAAGGCTTGAATAGGGGTCATTTGGGCATAGCCTAATGAATCTAAGGTTGTTAGAAGCTCAGGCTTAAGGTCAATAGAAGAAAATTTAGAAGTGCTCAATGGAAATGTCCAACAGATGAAAAACAGAGTGCATTATGAGTGTTTTTTAAAAATATACCACCCATAAAATCGCTCAATATTTAACCGTAAATTTTCGGTAATTCAAAAACCATCAGTTACAGGTTTCAATATGTTATAGACATGATAAAATTCAAATGGAACTATATACCATATAATCAACATTAACGGAGGTTACCATGAAGCCACGCAAGCATAACTCCGGCTTTACGTTACTTGAGTTAATCGTTGTTATTCTGATTTTAGGGGTTTTAGGTATTGTTGCTGCTCCTCGATTTTTATCCTACTCAAATGAAGCGAATGAGACCGCTGCTACAGGCTTATTAAGCAATTTTAGAACCGGTACTAACCTATTCCAAGCAGCGTGTTTAGCAAGAGGTGGCGATACTGCAGAGCCTCAAGGTGAAAACTCATCTTCATTTAATATAGAGGGTACTTACTCCAACTTTTCGGGATCTTGCTTCCCCGTTAAAAATAGCCGAGGCGGTGTCCGCCGTGACATTAATAACGTCAGATCTTGTTATGCGCTATTACAAGAAATAACGAACTCCGATCACTATGAAGATAAAATCTACGGTAATAACCCAAGCTCTGGAGGGAGTAATAGCCGAGGAAATGTATCTGGTGCGAACTTTCAAACTGCGAAAGATGCGGGTTATGAGTTTCTGATTCACCAATCTCGTGACTATTTCTCTTATTGCCATTTTTACAGTATTGAAGGCAACTTAGAAAATGCACCATATTTACTGTATAACGCTGTCGATGGTGAAATGGTTTCAGGAACAAAAGACTTAACTAATGGTGTGAATTGGCCTGATGAACTACTTGAGTATCTTACTGCAACAGAACCGACCAAGTAATAATAAACAAAGCGTATAATAAATAGAGCTCATAATAAATAAAGCCAGTAATTGCTGGCTTTATTTACATTCGAATGAGCTTCAGTTTATGGCACACCGTGACCTTTTGAAGCAACCCAAACGCGATACCACTGCTCTCGAGTTAACTCTATTTTTAATGAATCAACAGCTGCTTGAACACGTTCAATTTTTCCAGAACCAATAATCGCTAATGGGTTTGAAGGCAAACGTCTCACCCAAGCGTAAATCACTTGATCAATACTGTTTGCGCCGACTTCAATTCGAATCGCTTCCAATTCTTCACGAACCCGCACTGCTTGCTTTGTATTACCCGTAAAAATACTTCCACCACCAAGACAAGACCATGCCATCGGGCGGATACGATTCATTTGAAGCTGATCCAATGTCCCATCATGTGCCACTTCAAAATTCAGAGGGTTAATTTCAACTTGATTAGTGACTAAAGGCTTGCCTAGGCGAGACTGTAAAAGTTCCAATTGGCGTGGTGAGAAATTAGACACACCGAAATGCTTCACTTTCCCGACTTTGTGTAACTCAGTAAATGCTTCTGCAACTTCATCAGCATCCATTAGTACGTCAGGTCGATGAATAAGCAATACATCCACTTCATTAACACCTAGACGTTCAAGTGAATTATTCACCGATTGGTAGATATGCTGAGCACTCGTATCGTAATGGTTGATCTTGCGATCTGGAGTATGATCACCGCACAAGTTGATATCGCACTTAGTAACAATTTGAATTTGCTCGCGGATACTAGGTTCAAGCGCTAATGCCTCACCAAATAACTTTTCACATTGATAGTTACCATAAATATCAGCGTGATCAACCGTCGTGATACCAAGATCGATATGCTGCTTAAGAAAAGTCAGACGCTCTTGAGGCGTCATATTCCATTCTTCTGTTCGCCAATAACCTTGTACTAATTCAGACAGCTCAGGACCTTGCGGTGCTGTCGTTACTTTTGCAACCATCGGTTGTCTCCTTCATCAATAATGCAATTATCCTATGCTTGTTTTACCGAAGGCTCAACGTATAAAAGGTGCAGCTAGGATTCCTTAATGAAAAGTGTGAATCTCGCTTTACTAAAGCGATTCTCGAAATTAAAACGCTTCTCGAAATAACTCCAGAGTTAATGTTGATCCTTCCCTTAATAATCTAACTTTAGGAGAACGATCATGACCTGTCATCCATGTACTAATTTGATCACTAACAAGCCTACGTTGATTCATAAATGTAATCAGTTTTTCATCCACTGACTGGGGGCTTTCATTCTGATTTGCGGCGGTGGCAAGCTCTTCAATTACATTGAACTCTTCCCCTGCAATAACTATGGATTGAATAACAAAACCATCCCGTCGTAAGTTCGCTTGCAGCATTGTATAAGAGTGAGCGCTATAAGTTGCATTAAAGCGTACAACACTGACAAACTTGGTAGGCAACTTATCTTCAGTTACATCAACTTCATCACTTTTTGGGTCAGTTTTTCCAGTCTGTTTCGTACCTGTAAGTTCTAGCTCAACATAAACTTTTTCGTTGTAGTATTTAATTTCATCACTACACAATAAGGTCGCTTCTTTTTCCCCACAATCAAATAGCTCAGCTTCATTCAGCAAACTATTGGCTTCGGGTAGGGTAGGTTCGGTATTAAAGACATGGCGAAGCCACCAAGGTTCTACCTCGGCAGCAGGTAGTAATGAAGAAAAACAAAGTAATAGCAAAGATAGGCAACGGCTATTTACAGAAAAGAAGGCTTGCAACAAGGAAGGTTTCATAATGGAAAACTAAAGGGGCGATACTCTGATTATATTCTTTCGAAAAGCCGATTGGGTAGTCCCGCGCTCAATTTCAATAAATAATTCACAGATAATTGCAGATAAAAAACGGACACAATTTCCCTTGCTGTACCGTATGTAAAAGTTCTTGTCTATGTGCCTATTAAAAGTAAAAACCTCTTTACAATTACATTCACAATAACTTTCTATCGGTTACTCATCATTAACATTTAATATGACATAATGACGATAATATTAAGCGTCAATTTACAGGGAACAAGATGACTGCTACTGCATACCTAAACGATCTCAATCAACGTTATTTATCGATCCATAGAACCAAAGAAAACTTCTTCTGGGAAACGTATATGGGCATCAGTGATGACCATGATGGCTCTACTCAAGCCCAAACCAAATGGACAGAATTCTTAAGTGCTGCTAGCCAAATAAAAGAAATCAAGCATCAAATCGAACAAGCAGAACAACTTCAAGACGAAGCCGAAAAGCAAAGCACTTTGGTTGGGCTACAAGGTTGGCTTGCGACATTTCAGGCTCACGCAATCGAATCAGAAGAGTCTCAAATACTGAAAGCAGAACTCATCAAGTTTGAAGCTGAGTTGTTCGAGAAAAAACAAAACCACATCATGACCTACACAGATGAAAATGGTCAGTCGGTTGAAGGTTCTTTACCCGTACTTAGTTCAGCAATTCGTACCAATGCAAAAGAATCGGTCCGAGAGTCAGCACACCAAGCTTTCTTAGATTTAGAGCAATGGTTACTTCAAAATGGATTCCTTGAACTTGTAAAGCGTCGTAACGAGTTTGCCCGCTCACTTGGTTACAAGACTTTCTTCGATTATTCAATCGTCAAAACAGAACAAATGACCACTTCAGAGCTGTTCACTATTTTGGACGACTTTGAAGAACGTACTCGCGACAGCCACCAAAACAGCTTAAACACCTTAGCGAAAAGCAAAGGTGATTCTTCGCTTAAAGGGCATAACTTTGTCTTCTCGTTCGCAGGCGATGTGATGCGAGATCTCGACCCTTACGTTCCGTTTTCTAAATCATTACGCCGCTGGGTTGAGTCATTTGGTCGTCTAAACATTACTTACTCAGACGCTGAATTAACTCTAGATTTGCTGGACCGTAAAGGTAAGTATCCGAATGGATTCTGCCATGGACCGATCCCATCTTTTTACGATCAAGGCGAATGGGTTGCTGCAAAAGTTAACTTTACAAGCAATGCTAAACCGGACCAAATGGGCAGTGGCTATGACGGCATCAACACGTTATTCCATGAAGGCGGCCATGCGGCACACTTTGCTAATGTGAAAATGAATTCACCATGCTTCTCTCAAGAGTTTGCTCCAACATCAATGGCATACGCTGAAACACAATCAATGTTTTGCGATAGCTTACTGAATGATGCTGATTGGTTGAAGCAATACGCAATTAACGCTGAAGGTGAAGCGGTTCCTGATGACATCATCAAAGCGATGATCGACAGTAAACAGCCGTTCCAAGCTTTCCAAGAGCGTAGTATTCTTGTTGTTCCTTACTTCGAACGTGCTTTGTACCTGCTTAGCGATGATGAATTAACACCAGAACGCGTAACAAAACTCGCTCGTGATACAGAAAAACAAATCTTAGCGTTAGACTGTAGCCCTCGCCCACTAATGGCGATTCCTCACTTGCTCTCTGACGAAGCTTCTTGTGCTTATCAAGGTTATCTACTTGCTCATATGGCGGTTTATCAAACTCGTGCTTATTTCACTGAGAAGTTTGGTTACCTAACTGACAACCCAGAAATTGGTCCATTACTTGCCGAGCATTACTGGCATGCGGGTAATAGTGTAAACCACAACGGAACCATTCAAAGCCTTACAGGTGAAGGTTTCAACGCTAAATACTTAGCTGATGAATGTAACCTTTCTGCTGAGCAAGCTTGGGCTGTAGAGCAAAAGAAAATTGAGCAACTCAACACGAGAAAGCGCTCTGAAGCATCTCCTCTTCAAGCTTCAATCACAATTGTCGATGGCAGCACAGAGTTAGCAAGTAACATCAAATCCAACGACGAGATGTGCGAACAGTTTGAGAGTTATATTTTCGAAAAATATGGCTGCTAGTTAGGAATATCCTGTAAGCTAATTTTCATCCAATTAAAGGCTAACACTGCATGTGTTAGCCTTCCTATTCTTCTATTCTTCTATTCTTCTATTCTTCTATTCTTCTATTCTTCTATTCTTCTATTCTTCTATTCTCTACCATATTGAATATTCGAGTAATAAACCCACGTTCTTTCAAGCACGCTCATAGATGTAGTTTTGAGTGGATAACGAGTGACTAACTTCTTGCGTCATACTAAAAATGAAGAGCCTTAATACGACGATTCAGATGTATTTTGCCATTACAAAGTTTCTTAACGTCTGGCCGCGCACTTCAATTTCCTGCTCTTTAACGACTTTAAAACCAAAATGTTCATAAAAGGGACGGGCTGTAATACTCACTTCTGAGTAGAAACGTTCCAACCCGCGCTGCTTCCCGATATTCAATACATGAGTCATTAGTGCCTTTCCGACACCTTGCCCTTGGTAGTCATGACGGCAAAAAAAGTGGTCTATGAGCCCTTTAGGCTGTAAATCTGTATATCCAACAATCTCCCCATTAATTTCAGCGACAAATGGCGATAAGTTTTCCATTACACTTTTCCAAACGGATAAGTCAGCACGTTCTGGCGCCCAAGCTTCTACCTGATCTTGCGAATAATCTTGAATATTAATATTTCGAATCGTGTAAAAGTGAAGATCCCACAACGCTTCAGCATCTGATTCCTTATATAACCTAATAGTAAGCACTTTGTTTTCCCCATTATTGCTAAAAAGAGCGTGTTTGGTATTGCTACACAGAACGCATTTAGCCATTGTCGATAATATTTTTGGTAAAAAATAATGCTGGTAAATCATACAGCTGTAAGATTATCGGAAGCACCTTCCCGGGCTTACCACTTAAGAGAGTGGCTTACATTGTACATCCGTATACCTGTCTTTTATCTCTGCTAAGTCGTTATACGACAGAATGAATGCCTTGACCACATCGGGGTCAAAATGGCAGCCAGACTCCGATATGATTAAGTCTTTTGCCTCTTGATCTGTCCATGCTCTTTTGTATGGACGAACGGAAGTTAATGCATCGTATACGTCGGCAATCGCAATTATCCGAGCGGATAAAGGTATCATCTCACCCGATAGCCCATATGAGTATCCAGAACCGTCCCATTTTTCATGATGCGCAATAGATATATCTTTCGCCATTTTAAGAAGAGGACTGTTGTGATCACCAATTATTTTTGCGCCAAATGCAGGGTGCTCCTTCATGGTTTCCCACTCGTCTTTATCTAACTTATCGGGCTTATGAAGGATCTTATCTGGAATACCGATTTTCCCGATATCATGCATTGGTGCTGCCGTTAATAAGTCTTCACACCATTCACTTGTACAACCGTAGTTTTTTGCTATGGCTTTTGAATAATGGCTCATCCTTATTACATGCATCCCTGTATCGTTATCTTTAAATTCTGCTGCGTTGCCCAATCTTTCAATAATTTTTCTGTTTGCTGTTATCAGCTTTTTATTTGATCTCGAGCTAATCCGAATCGTTAAAGTGATTGCTCCAACAGTAAAAAGCGTCATCGCCCCAATGATCAAAGCAATACTGTTTCTAAAACCATAGTGCTCAGCAAGAACCTCATCTACATCCATTTTTGCCACAAATACCGCTTCGAATGAATCCTGCCAACTTGCGACAACAAAGACATCATTACCAAGGTGATCTTTTGTCCGTATTAGCTGACTTAAATCTCCATTCTTAGATGGCATAGGGATATTGAGGTTACCACTGCAATTTCCGGTCTTACACCGAGACAAAATTGAGCCACTTAAATCAACAGCAATAACTTCACCGGTATTTTGGAAATACTTTTTATAACTATCAGGGAAATCAATTTCATCAGTGACGATGTTGGTAACGATTATCAATGACAATTTCTCTCAAGTTGTCATTGATAATCGGTACTAACAAGTACAAGTTACCTACGTATTGATTAAGCTCTTGGTCATATCTCCCTCGAACAGGAAATATTGACGGCTTACCTTCTAACGCACTTAAAAAATGAGTGTAGATGTCATCATTAAACGTGCTTCCATCAACTAAATCTCCATAGCTTGCCAGTGTCGCTCCTTTTGTATTCATTACAGAGAAAGAACTGGTCTCACCAATATGCAAAGAAGAGTACTTTTTTAATATCTCAACCATTCGTTGCTGCTCTGCAACGATATCATTGGTGAGCGATGAGCTAGATGTTTCGAGCAAAGATTGCAACGAATCTTTGAATTCAGAAGTACCGGCAACGTAGTAATAAGTATTTGCCATTGCCTTCATTTTTTCTTCAACACTCACCTTATAATCAACAATGAACTGGCTTAGCTCACTAGAAGCTTTGTTCGTTTCATAGCTTTCACTTGAATCAGATAAAGATGCGCCAACGGCACAGATAATGGTTACGAAAATAGTGACAGAAAATACGGCTATTCGAGTAAAGTTACTAGATGAAAAATCCACATCGATATCACTAGACTCAGATATCCTTAACACAAGCTTGAATACCGCCCAGAGAATAACTATAACGACTCCAAATACTGCAACAAGATACCAAATCTTAAATCTATCTCTAGAGCTGTACACCTCATCCTTAAGATACACTTCAACCTGACCCACGATCATATTGTTATGAACGATTTCTGAATAACCGTAAATAAAATAGGATCGAAGGTTTTTAGGAACATCTACCCCAAATTTAGGGGTCTGATCTTCTAAAAGGTAGCTTGCAATAATATCTCCGCTCACGGAGTCGGTAATCGCCATAGCCTTTATTTCTTCATCACCACCTGCCAGCGATTTAATTGTCGATTCAAGGCTTTCTTTATCGAGGCTGTAAACCATCGCGGCGGTTATCTTTGATATTTTATCCGCAGTTTTCGTGGCTGTATTAATATTGTGATTTAACGTGGTGGTATTGCTATCTAGGGGATAAGGAGACGACGATAGTCAGCGAAGGTGTAATCCCCCTTCCAGGTAAAATAGAACTCTTTGGGTGTGAATAGTGCCAATCACTTATTTACTCTACTTTTCAAAATTCAATTTTCTTCTTTAACTCTTTGCTAATGAAGAGCTAAACAGACTTCATCTAATTACCTTTCCAAAAGTGGCCATATAAAAAAAGCCACGCCCTGAGAGAAGTACATCGGACGTGGCTAGCTAATTAGCTATTGATGATTTACAAAAGTAGTTATCTACTCGGGCTATTATACACAACCAATAAAATTAACAAACATCGTCCATTATTTATTTTTAAACATGACAGTGTTTTGATTGAGATTTTTCAGTCACCGAAAAGGGGAATATCAAGCCAGTTTTTTGAACAGATTTGCTGTAAGTATTTATGTAGTTAGCTATGTAGATATGTCGTGCTAGCCGAACATGGCTTTAGATAAAATTAAAGCCCCATGAGGGGCTGAGATTACTAAGCTCGATAATGAACAAACGAACTTCGCTGGAGCATTTTCTCTTTTTTTGCGGTGTACATTGCTGAATCGGCAGCAGCAACAAGAGACTCCATATTAATGAGTACATCGTCGTTAAAAGCGATACCAATCGATATTCCAACCTCTACTTTTTCACCATCAATTTCAATGGGTTTGTGGACTTCATTAATGATGCGTTGTGAGATATTTGAAGCAATTTTTTGATTTATACCATCCACCGCTACTAGGAATTCATCACCTCCTATTCTCGCGCATATGTCGGTTGATTTTACGCTTGATGAAATACGGTTAGCTATAATCTTTAACAGTTGATCTCCGGCATCATGTCCAAGAGTGTCATTAACGTCTTTAAAGCCATTCATATCCATAAAGAGACAACACAGTCTTTTCTTATCTGTGATTCGTTTATTCATTAATTCGTTGCAGTGCTTTCTATTCGATAGACCAGTGAGCGCGTCTTTTCTAGAAACTTCTTTTACTCTTTTGAGCCTAGCAGCCATAAATACGAGTGAGCAAATCATTAGAAGAGAGCCAACAGTAACACTATAATTAAACATAATTTCTCGCTCACCAAGCGCTTTACGTTCTTTTAAGTATTGATCAAACTGCCCCCCTTTTAACTGGAAACGAACGACTGACGCATAGTTAACTTTAATAATGTTAATGGCGTCTAGAATGGCTAACATTGACTCTTTATTGCCTTTACCAGCCTCTAAATGCACCACTTCTAATACGTTGATACTGTCTTCAAGTTCGTTCTTAGCAATGGTTCTAAGGCTTTCGATAACGTGCGGGCTAGTGGTTAAAAAGTCGTACGTCACGTATATAAAATCAATACTCGCGGCTTCTTTCGTATCTTGCTCCGTGAGCATAGCGTTAAGAACCTTTGATTCGTACTTATAAACCTCTTTAATAAATCTCCATGAAGCCCAGTATGAAGCTCTTGTTTCATCAACGTAGCCTACGAACTGTTCTTCTTTAGCAACTTGCGCTTTATGGATCGAATTCAGAGTGACAAAGAAAACAGATAGTGAAAATAAGATTCCTAAGGTAAATAATATTCTTCTCACTTTTACGTCCTATTTTATGATCTTGATTTCACTAACAAACCAGACTTGATCATAGGCAATATCTAGAAGATTGTTACCTTGAGACTTGTCTGAAAAGTTTAATATGAGGGTAATAGGCCCCTTTTGACGAACAGGTATCCGTTTACCGTTTCTTTTAAAAGCGGCAAAATACCGTTTGTCCAATAAAGACTCTTGGGATATTTCAACCGAATAGTCATTAAGTGCCGTTACTTTCACTTCCTTGATATTCTTCACCTCAAAACCATATATTTTAATCAAATCGTTCAAATAGATACCGTCATAGACATCTTCCTTATCTCTCCAAGGAGTAATAGTCATCATTTTTTCTGTCGATAAGCTTTCTAGTTGTTCAATTGAGTAGGTGGTTACTTTGTCAGTTTTGTTGTTAGTTAAGGAAAGGTCACTTGCAAATACCGACAGAGGGAAAATCGATAGAGCTAACAATACCGCTCTGATCGCTTTATTCTTATACATATTGCTTCTCCTGCGTGCTGGTGTTAATCACTGAGTCCAAATGTGGCAACAATACTTGAAGTTTGATCGAAAAAATAGCAGACGTCATATTCTATTTTTAAAAATAATAAAATCACTCTTATAATTACTAGTACACAAACTAAGAGCTGACATGCCCCTTTATCAACCTTGGACTTATATTTTCTTTCATAAACCAGTAAACAATCCTTAATTAATACATTGAAATTTAATATAAATTTCCGCATTCAGCTCCGCTTAAATAAGGGCGATAAGCAAAATGACAAGTGTACGTTTTTATGTATAATCACAATGCTTTTACGGAGAGAGAAATATGCCAAGAGTTAACAGAGCGACTTCTGAACGAACAAAGGAACGGATTATTGAAACCGCCGCTCGTATCGTACTTAATGAAGGTTTTGAACACCTCACTTTTACGAATATTGCAAAAGAAGCGAATATTAGTCGTTCTAGTACCAATACGCATTTCAAAAACAAAGAAGATCTTATTGAGGCTATAAAACCTAAGGTAGGAGAGGTCATTGTTCCTTTATTTTGCTACGACAGCCCAGAGAAATTTTTAGAATCGTGGAAGAAGGTCTACCTTACGGATCCTCATGCTCAAAAGCTTTTGTACAACACTCGTCACTTGGTGAGCTCTAATGAAGGTATTGATGGACTGATTAGCTTGATTCAAGGAGAAGACAGAGAAAAGGTCGAAGAAGTGGTTTTATATTGTATCGGCTACTCAATGTACAAAGGCATTTATGGTCAGAAGCCAGAGCCTATATAATTTTAGCGCTTGTTTCTTTACCTTTTATACCTACCTTAAATTAATTTTCTTCTCAGTCTTTCTCTTCCAACTTATCAAGTTAGGCATCACTTCCTTTCAAGAGCAAAACCAGTAAAAATATGGCAAAAGGTAACAGTGGCTTCCCTTCTACTGTTCGCATTTATCCATTTATTAAAAGTGCTCAAAGAATCAACACCTCAACATCTATTGTGAACTTTTAGCCTATAAGTACTGTCCATTACGATACCTGAATCACAAACACTCAAATGCATATGGAAATTTTATAAAACCCTGCTATATGATTCGATTTATAAATCAATAGCTAGGTTAAAATAATGAAAAATAAAGCAATAATTTGTTCCACACTACTTTTAGTTCTATCCGGTTGTGCTTCAGTACCAACGGCGGAACCTGCAAAATCCAATCAACTAAAACAATTTGAAGCTCCTGAAAATGGCAGTGCTGGGGTTTACGTTTACCGCACGGATTCAGCTGTTGGTGCAGCTCTTAAAAAAGATGTTTTTATTGATGGAGACTGCCTTGGTGAGACAGCCCCAGGTGTATTCTTTTACCAAGAAGTAGAAGGTGGTAAAGAACATATATTGAGCACTGAGTCTGAGTTTTCTGCCAATGACATAACACTATTAACGGAGGAAGGTCGACTTTACTTTGTCAACCAATACATAAAAATGGGTGTCTTTGTGGGTGGCGCAGGTCTCGAGTTAGTTGATGAAAAAGTGGGTAAAGCCGAAGTTAAAAAAGTAGATCTCGCTATAAAGGGTAACTGTACATCTAACTAGCAATATCGACTAACAACAAACGCTTTAAGATAACAGCCAACGTATGGCACTTTTAGAACTCCACCCATTTGATTGGAACATGTCTTTAAGTTTGTCATAGCGTTGGCCTGAATTTTTCAGAGCGATGTTTGCAGTTCAGCAAAGTGAATAGACAAAATCAAGGAACACACCAAATGGAAGTAAGCTGTTTAAAATGCACTAGAAAAATTGAGTCCAGTAATATAAATGTGGCAATGGATACCGCTTACTGTCAAAGCTGTGAGACACTTTCTTCTCTTTCATCCTTGCTTGAAACTACACCGAATCATAAGTTTGATAGTACTCAAACCGTTAAAGGAATTCACGTTACTGAAAGCGGTTATAAATGGTCTATTGAAGCTTCCAACCGAAGCTGGTCTGCACTTTTTTTAGTTCCGTTTACTGCTGTTTGGGCTGGCGGCTCTCTCTCGGGCATTTATGGGACTCAGTTGGCAAACGGTCAATTTGACCTTGAAGCTTCTCTTTTCGGATTGCCATTCCTTATTGGTAGTATTGTTTTAATCAGTGTCACTTTGATGAGTCTTTTCGGTCGTACCCATGTATCAAGCGATAATGGTAATGCTCTGGTTTTTATTGGGATTGGTCCTATCGGTTGGTATAGAAGGTTTGATTGGCAAAATATAAACAGAGTAACGGAAAATGAATCGAAGCAGCGTAAGTATATTTCTTTAGAAGGTAGCCGAAGAGTGAATCTGGCTTGGGGGTTAAGCAGTGAGAAAATCTATTTCATGTCTAGCTTTCTAAAAACCAAACTAAACAAATAACTTTTATACGTAATAAGTTTAAATTATTTTCCTATTAAAAATGACGACAGAGTGGCGACAAAAAAGGCAACAGTTTTACCTGTTGCCTTCTGATATTCAAAACCGGTAGTGACCTACTCCCAGTCTAAAATTACCTTACCAGACATACCAGATCGCATCATGTCGAAGCCTTTCTGGAAGTCGTCCACTTTGTAGTGGTGAGTAATGATTGGTGTTAGATCTAGACCTGACTGGATTAGCGACGCCATCTTGTACCAAGTTTCGAACATCTCACGACCGTAGATACCTTTGATAACCAAGCCTTTGAAGATTACTTGGTTCCAATCTACTGCCATGTCTGAGGGTGGAATGCCTAGTAGAGAGATTTTACCGCCGTGGTTCATGTTAGTCAGCATGCTGTTGAACGCAGATGGGTTACCAGACATTTCTAGACCAACATCGAAGCCTTCTGTCATACCAAGGTCTGCCATTACATCTTCAAGCTTCTCTTCCATCACGTTTACGGCGCGAGTTACACCCATTTGACGAGCAAGGTCTAGGCGGTATTCATTAACATCAGTAATAACAACGTGACGAGCACCAACGTGCTTAGCAACAGCAGCAGCCATGATACCGATTGGACCAGCACCAGTGATTAGCACGTCTTCGCCTACTAGGTCGAAAGAAAGCGCTGTATGTACTGCGTTACCAAACGGGTCAAAGATTGATGCTAGATCGTCAGAGATTTCTGCAGGAATCTTAAATGCGTTGAACGCAGGAATCACAAGGAACTCAGAGAACGCACCAGTGCGGTTTACACCAACACCAGTTGTGTTACGACAAAGGTGAGTACGACCGCCACGACAGTTACGGCAGTGACCACATGTGATGTGACCTTCGCCAGATACACGGTCGCCGATTTCAAAACCACGAACTTCTTGGCCAATGCCAACCACTTCGCCCACGTATTCGTGACCTACAACCATAGGTACTGGAATTGTGTTTTGTGACCACTCATCCCAGTTGTAGATATGTACATCAGTACCACAAATTGCAGTTTTCTTAATACGGATAAGAAGATCATTATGACCCATTTCAGGTTTTTCAACCTCGGTCATCCAAATGCCTTCTTCAGGCTTAAGTTTAGAAAGTGCTTTAATTTTCATAATGTTACCTAGTTCATCTCGCCTAACCATGAGGCGAGAATCAAAAAATCGATATGTTCTATCTAATCAAAGGATACACGAGGCACCCTTTCAAAATTAGATGATACCCATGTCTTTGCCAACCTGGATGAACGCGTCGATAGCGCTGTCTAGTTGCTCACGAGAATGTGCAGCAGACATTTGCGTACGGATACGAGCTTGACCTTTTGGTACGACAGGGAAAGAGAAACCGACAACGTAGATGCCCTTCTCTAGAGCACGCTCGGCGAATTCAGCCGCAACTTTTGCATCACCAAGCATGATTGGGATGATTGCGTGATCAGCACCGCCCATAGTGAAACCAGCGTCTTCCATGCGAGCACGGAAGTGAGCAGAGTTTTCCCATAGTTGAGTACGTAGGTCACCAGATTCTGCAAGAAGGTCAAGAACACGGATAGACGCCGATACGATTGCAGGAGCAACAGAGTTAGAAAACAGGTACGGACGAGAACGCTGACGTAACCAGTCGATCACTTCTTTCTTACCAGAAGTGTAACCGCCTGAAGCGCCGCCCATAGCTTTACCTAGCGTACCGGTGATGATGTCGATACGATCAACAACGTTGTGGAACTCGTGAGTACCTGCGCCGTTTTCACCCATGAAGCCAACCGCGTGAGAGTCATCAACCATTACTAGTGCGCCATACTTATCAGCAAGGTCACAGATAGCAGGAAGGTTAGCTACTACGCCGTCCATAGAGAACACACCGTCAGTAACGATAAGAGTATTGCGTGCACCAGCTTCTTTAGCTGCGATTAATTGCTGCTCTAACTCTTCCATATTGTTATTTGAATAACGGAAGCGCATCGCTTTACAAAGGCGAACACCATCGATGATAGATGCATGGTTTAGAGCGTCAGAGATGATAGCGTCTTCTTTACCAAGAATGGTTTCGAACAGGCCTGCGTTTGCATCAAAGCAAGATGTGTAAAGAATCGTGTCTTCTTTACCAAGGAAAGTAGATAACTTTTGCTCTAGCTCTTTATGAGAGTCTTGAGTACCACAAATAAAACGCACAGAAGCCATACCGAAGCCGTGCTCATCCATTCCTTGCTTGGCTGCTTCAATAAGCGCAGGATGATTAGCAAGACCTAAATAGTTGTTTGCACAGAAGTTTAGAACTTCTTCACCGGTAGAGATAGAAACTGCAGCTTTTTGAGCAGAAGTGATGATGCGCTCAGACTTGTAAAGACCTTCAGCTTTTACTTCTTCGATTTGGTTTTGAATTTGTTGATAGAATGCAGAAGACATTATCCAATTCCTTCATAATTATTATGAAGCAGCTTTTTCGCTGCCTTATGTAGGGGAAGTACAAATTGGCTTGGTAGCCATTTACACTGTAAAACTAATGACAATATTCTAGTAGAACATTGCCGTTTCTATTATCCCTACAAACGGAAAAACATTAATGAATCTAAGGCACAAATTAAATGTAAGCTAAGTGACTTATAGCACAGTTAGGTTGTGGTTTTTCACGTCACTGCTCGTTTTTTCTTTTTCCAGGTTGGCTAAAGCAAAATCTCGAATCAATCATGTCGAGTTACGAGAATATGTATTTATCCATCATCGTCACCATTTTGCCAATCTCAGGCTTAGTGATCGTGTCGTTTGCTCCTAAAGCAATCGCTTTTGCACGGTTATCTTCACTCATCAATGATGAGAACATCACAATCGGTGTTACTGCATAAGCTTCACTATCACGTAAACGCTTAAGAAGGTGCATACCATCCATTCTAGGCATTTCTACATCAGTCACAATTGCATCGATTAAATCATCAATAGGTAAATTCTCAGCCTTAGCAGATTCAGCAAGCTCCATTAGCTTGTCATGACCTTCACCACCATCTTTACAAGCAATAACGTTGTAACCTGCCGATGTCAGCGTATCTTGAATTAGGTTTCTGATAAACGCAGAGTCATCAACGACCATAATAGTTTTGCCATTACGCTTGGTGATCATTCGCTGGTTCAGATCAACCGACTTATCTACCGTGACGTCATACTTCTCCATGCTCAACTCTGGGTTGATATCCGCAATGATTTTTTCGAAATCTAGGATCATGATCAAGTTGCCATCTTTACGTACAACCGCAACAACGCAGTCTTGTTCACCCGCTTCTAAGAATTGGCTTGGTGACTCCACATCATTCCAAGAAATACGGTGAATACGGCTAATGCTATCAATAAGGAAACCATTCGTCATTCTGTTAAAGTCAGTCACGATAACGAATTTCTTCTCCATATTTCCGCTAGTACGAACTCCAAGCCAGCCACCTAAATCGACCAAAGGTGTCAAAATGTCACGAGAAGAAAACACACCTACCATATGAGGTTGAGCATTAGGATAGTCCGTCGTGTCTGGTACTTGAATCACTTCACGAACTTTCGCAACGTTAATACCGTAGTAGCACGTTTTTGTACCACCGTTTGGTAGCTGTTTAATTAAATGAAATTCAATAATCTCAAGTTCATTTGTTCCGCTTTCTGTCAATATCGTACTGTTAGACTGACTCATATTTTTTCTTCTTTGTGTTATCTATTTATTATCAGTGACTTCAATTTTACTGCGCACTGGAATTAATATGTTTTAACCCTATCAATAGCTTGTTGCAACTTTTCAATGAAGCAAAGCTCGACATCTTTTTCAAATACGTAAAGTACATCTCTTTCTTACGCAACAAGCTTCATCTTTAAATCTAAATCATTCCGGTAGGATACATATTCAGATACGTACACTATACCGACAATTTTGATTGTCCATTATACCGTCATCCCACTCAAAGGCAGAATAAAGGATCTGATTATACGACTTGGTATAATATTACATCTATCATTAAGGTAGGAGTACATCAAAGAAAGATCTAGAAACGCACGCTTACAGAATGAAAGCCGCAAAACTGTATCAACAGAATTACGGCTTATCAATCAATATAGTATTTAATGGCGTGGAAAGCCGAATTCAGAAATAAATCATCCCACTTAAAGCTAAGTTTGGGTAATGGGTTCTCGCTGAACACTGTCTTCAGTTCTTTCTGCTAACCAGTACAGCCACATCATCACTAGGCACAAAATAAAACAAAGCCCAAAGAGCCAATTCGAGTTGAGTGACTCTATGACAATGCCTCCAATTAAAGGTGCTATTGCAAAACCTAGAGAATACAAAGCCGCCGCGCCAAAATATGAACCACGTAAATGAGGAGGAGCAAGGCGGTCAATTTGAACATTTAATGTAGGGAAAGCTATCACCTCACCCATACTTAGTATAAAACATGCAATTGCCCAACCAATCGGCCAGTCTGCAGGTGTTAGCAAGAAGCCGACTTGAGCCAAAGCCATCAATGCCATTCCAATACGAGTTCTTACAAATAGAGGGACATGCTCTAACCACTTGAGCATTGGAAACTGAAAGATAATGATCGTCATTGTATTTACGAGTACGAGCCCTGCCACAATTTGAGCCGCATCTGAAATGGATGACCGAACAATAACTTGAGGTATAGAAGACTCTACCTGAGCATACACAAACATCATGATGAAGTTTGCTATCATCAATTTTACAAAAATATTGTCTTTACGAATCACATGCAGTGTCGCGGTAAAGTTAGGCAATGTTGATGGGTCTGGTTTATTAAAACTTTGGTTGCGTTCAATACCAAATAATAACCAAAAACCGTAAACCACGTATGTAGCACCAGCAATAAAGAATAAATTTTGAGGATGCGACAAACCAAGAGTAATACCCAACAAAGGTCCTAATGCACCACCTAAATTAAGTAAAAAATATCGGATGTTCAGTGCTAATTCACGATCTTTCGGATCATCTAAATTATCGCCTAGCACCGCTTTTGCAGGGGCTTCTATCATTGGTCTCATTAAACCAGTGATAATAATTAGAATATAAAACTGCCATATTTCAGTTGCGAGACCAATACCAGTATAAGCCAGTGATGCCACCCAGCTTCCACATACCATGACCCACTTTCGCCCGAACTTGTCAGAAAGGTAACCTGAATATAACCCAGTTCCGGCACCAACCACGGCAGATGCTGCGAGCATCCCGCCCACTTCTATCGCAGAAGCACCAAAATCTTGATACAAAAACACAATAAGAAATGGCCAAGCCATAAAGTAACTGGTTCGCGCCAACAATGTACCGGTTAACACCGTCCAAACTGAGAAGTTGAACCTTTTAACTCTTTGAACTTGAAACAAACTGTCCTTTTTTTCCATATAATCTCCCTATGAACTGACTGCTGATTTACATTTTGTTATTGCAACTTTTTGTTGCTTATTATTCGCCCAGTATATGATTTTGTTATGTAAAATAAAGCTTTCATTTATAAATTATTCCTTCAGCATTATTTGTAGACATTTACGAGTTGACTCCCCCTTTATTTAGGCTATTTAATCAACTAAAACTAATTGAGTTAACTCGCTTAATCATCGTCATCAGATAGCGTGAAGCACCATAATCTAAGCCATAGAATTACTTACATAGCAGATTTAACTAACGGCTTACCTCTCATTTTTAACTTGATTCGTTTGGCGTATAGGGTAGTAAACATGCTTGCACTCGCAATCAAGACTATCCCGGTTATTTGCTGGTCGGTGAACCTATCGTCAAAGAACATGACTTGCCAAATTGCGGAAAAAAGCAGATTAGTAAATATCAACGGGGCAAGCTGAGAGCCACTTTCAGCTAGTTGGTAGGCTTTTGAACGAAAGATTTGTGTGTTGATGGTCAACAGAGCAAGTAAGATTACAAAAGCAATGACTTTCCAATCCAATAAGCTATTCGCTTCCCACAGCCCGTCCCCTTGCGATTGCCAGCCACTTGTTAAGGTAATAGGAAAAATCATGATTCCAGCAATAAAAAACGTCCAAGCATTCGTTTCTACTGGTGTTAGAGTACTTTTTGATGCTCGATATAAGCTTAATTGCGATCCGGAGTTGAACCCCCCAGCCAATAAACCAAACAATAGTTCACTCTTAAATTGGAAATGAGATAAGTCACCCGCCATTAATATTACGCCACAAAAGGTGAACAATAAGCCTAATATGGTTGATAACCTTATGGTGGCACCAAAGATTAGCTTTTCTAACAAAGGAATAAATAGAGGGCCCGTGCTGAATAGTACAATTCCTTCAACAAGAGATAACGTTTGTAATGATGTTAGAAAACACCACTGACAAGCTGCGATACAAAAACCACGAATCAACAATGGCTTTAGCATCGTTGAAGGGATAACTCTTATTCGTGTAAGCATGAGAAAGGCAAACAACATTAAACAAGGCACTACAAACCTTAAAAAGCTAAGTAGTTCAACTGGGGTTAATTGCGCTAAATTTTTTGATAACAAGCCAGTTATCGACAAACTGAATGTCGACAGCAGCATGAAATATGTAGCTTTGGTAATATCAGACATAATTATCACCTCCTAATGCGCTTATATTAAGAAAGTGACGATAAGATAAATAGCGAGTAATATTGACAAGACCTGTAAGGAAAACTTACCAATGAAAAAACTCGTTCCCTTAAAATCAATTTACGCTTTCATCGCAGTTGCAGAAACAGGCAGCATGACAGAAGCCGCTAGTCTTTTATTTGTTAGCCATTCAGCGATTAGCCAAGCTATAAAGTCACTAGAGCAACAAATCAACAAGCCACTTTTTCAAAGAGTGGGTCGTCGGGTTGTACTAAATGAGGACGGAAAACGATACTACCGAAAGGTTGCCCCTGCACTAGAGCAGATCATTGACGCGACAGCAGAGGCGGCTCACGTCGCTAATGAAAATAGAATTACTTTGAACATGGTTAACTCACTCGCGATGCACTGGTGGATCCCTAGAGTACCGAGCATCCAAGCTTTTTCTCCTATGCTTGATATAAGAATTTCTACTCTAACGGGAGCATTCAACTTAGATAGTGAAGGGGTTGATATTGCTCTAGTACATGGTGTACCCGATGAGTGGCAAAATTTCCATTGTGAAAAGTTAGGTAATGATGATCTCGTGTTGGTTTGTAGCCCATCATTACTTGAAAACCTTTCCGTGACTCAAGCTCATACCATTAACCCAAATACTGACCTTTCTATTTCTTCTACTATAAGCAGCCACGACACCGCGAATACAAACTTAGTCGCTGAGTTGAAAACCCTGCTGCAAAGTCAGCCAATCATTGGAGTGGTCAATAATCGTAGAAAACACGACTGGCAAGTTTGGTGTGATAACTATGGATTCGAACTGCCCAACTTCCATAGCCATTTAACTTTCAATGTATCCATACAGGCGGTGCAAGCTGCAACACGATCACTGGGAATATTGGTGACTCACCGACTATTTGTAAAAGATGACATAAGTCTAGGTTCATTAGTGGAACTTGGAGAGCCCGTTGTGAACCCACATCAAGACTTCTATTTCGTGTGCTCTAAAAACAAACTAAAGCAAGAAAGTGTGTTAAAACTAAGATCATGGTTACAAAATGAGTTTGCTCAACCGGAGCCAAGCTTCAATGTAAAACAGCACTGATAACATCTACTTAAAAATAAGTCATTTAATAAGGAATCATTATGATTGTCACAACGACCCAATCTGTTGAAGGGAAAAGAATCGTTAATTATAAAGGTGTGATTGCAGGAGAAGCCATTCTCGGTGTAAATGTATTTAAAGATATGTTCTCTGGCATTCGTGACCTAGTCGGTGGGCGCTCCGGTACCTATGAAAAGGAGCTAGAGAAAGCACGCTCTTACGCCTTTAAAGAATTAGAGCAAAAAGCGCGCGACTTGGGCGCAAATGCTGTAGTCGGGGTTGATATTGACTACGAAGTCCTTGGACAAGGCAATGGCATGTTAATGGTTTCAGCAAGTGGAACCGCTGTTGTCGTAGCATAATTGCAAGTAATCACCTCTTAATGACCAGCCATCACACCTTACTGGCTCAACATAGGTTCAATGGTTAATCACAGGCTTAATGACTCAGTATTGGCTTAATGTCACAGCATGATTTAGCGGCTCTATATTTATAGTCTAGCGAGCCAATATATTGCTCTATTTCACAGCTCAGAACTAGCAAGTCCTAGTCTGAGCTTCAGTCTTATAAACCGCCTATTGAAATACATTTATTCTTCTAGAAGTGCTTCAAAACGTTCCAGACCTCTTAGCATTTCAAAGTCAGGTTCATCAGCAAGCAGCTCTCGCATAGAGCCACTGGCTCCAATCGATCGAACTAGATCATCAATGGCTTGCCCTTCTGCCCCTAACCTCGCATAGGCGCAGGCTCTTTGGTAAAGCGCATGAGCATTTTGGTCATCCACCTCTAATACTCGATTACAGAGGCTCATAGCCCAGTGATACTCTTGCATTTCCATCGCAGCGTCCGCTTTGTATGTTAATGCTTCTAGATCTCCCGGGCGGATTTTTAATATTTCATCGTAGGCTTCTATTTTTTGCTCAGCTGTTTGAACACTTTGAGAACGAAGCCATAAGTTATGTATCTCATTAATGATTTCGATCTCTCGGTTATTCTCAGAAATAATTCGAGTTTTACGCTTTAAATCTCGCTCCAGAGCTAAGAATTTTTTCTCATATTCTTGCGCAATCTTATCCAGTCTCTGATCTGCCATTTCCTTGGTGTTATGTTTAATTTCTTTGAACGTCTGCCAGCCAATTAATGCCACCAGCGACGCTACACCTGCAATGATGTAGAAAAAGTAGGTCACAGTAACATTGACATAATTTAGCGACTTATCCGCGACTTCAAGTTCGCGATCGGTAATCTGAATAGTCAGTCGACGCTCTAAGTCCTGTTGTTGAAAACGAAGCTGCTTCAATTCATCGAGAATATAGCGCTCCATTAAAGGTCGGTCTAAATACTCTTTCTCTGAATATTTCACATCTTCAGCGCTAAAAGCTGAAGCGGTAAACAAAGCGAACATAAAAACGAGTAGTGTGCGAAACATCGCTAAATCCTTTTACTTGATGATTAAATTAGTGAGACTTCTAGTACAAGTTAGCATTCTATCTTCTTATAGTAGCTGTTCCCTTGAGCCACATTTAACATATTAACAACATCAGTACACCACCTCAGCGAGATAATTTAGTAAATATCAAACTATCAAATCCACTTTATGCTGTTCAGAAACGATAAGAGCACCCTTATAGGTGCTCTTATTAATCATCTTACTGCTCATTCAACTCAATAAAGAGAGAGAAACCTTAAAAAGGTTTATTCAAAATGATTATCCACTGTTCACATTTTGTTATGAAGCCTTGTAAATATGCCGTCGGATTTGCTAACTTTTCGCCGCCTTTAACATCAGCTCCGGTCACACGCCAAAAGTTATTAGAAATTAGATTTCTGTGCGAAACAAAATCTTTAATCTCATTTGTATTCATAGGCAATTTGTCGCCAAAAGCTTGCTCGTATGAGCTAAGAGCAAGCTCTAATTTTTTAGGGCTTCCTTTTAAAAACGCCTCAGGTGTAATACTCAGAACTTTTTTTTCTTTTTCACAGCTATGCTCTGCCGTTAGCTGTGTAATTACCAGGTAAAGTCCAAATTCAACTTTCTGAGCTTCTAAAAGTGCACTACCAAGTAAAGTAAGTTCACTCGAATTATTTTTATTAACTTCTGCAGCAGCGAATTCTGTCACTGTATCAACCTCAATCATTTCACTTATACATTATGTTTAATATATCTATGGCTAAAATATCCACACTTAATATATTTATGCTTAATACATATCTTTATCTAATAAAGCCAGTATCTAATAAATACCTGTTTAGCCTATAGATTCAAAGGAAAATTAGACAACATCATCCCATTGAACAGCTTCAACTAAACTTACACGGGCTGAGTCAAAAACAACATAACTAAGAGTCTTTTCACTTTTGGCTATTTGTACATCGCCTTTAAAACCAGTTCTACTCAGCTTTTTTGCTAACTGTTGCGGGGCTTTATCAAAAACAACATTTAAAAATGGTAGTTCTTTTCCATGGATAATTCCCTGTTCATTAAACAAATCTAAAGATTTAGAAAAATGGTCTGTATCCGTAAATTCAATTATTTCAACTATTTCTTCCAACAACATCTTTCAATCATTCCATAAAAATCATAAGGTTAAATATAATTAGCTTCTATGTTATTCATACTTTATGTAAATAACAAAAAACCAACGCCCTCCAATAGCGGTAACCCACAAGCGAGTTATCAACCTAAACATAAGAGCAGCATGCTACGCGTGTTTTGCGTCATAATAACATATTGTCCGAAGTGAAATATGTTGTCTAGACCTACCTTTGCCAGCAAGGATAACAGCTTGCCAGCAAAATAAACCACAAGAAATATAAGATCATGGTACGTCTATGATTCTATTATTATTCCCATAAAAAAGACCAGAAGTGATGGCTTCTGGTCTTCTAACTTTGGTTGCGTTGTGACCAACACTGAATTTTGTATCAGCTACCTCAGTTATGTATCTTTTTTGACTTAACTAACCTGGGACTGAGCGACTTACTAACTCTCATCGTGATTGTATATATGAACATCTCGCTGCGGGAATGGAATGCTGATGTTTTCTTGGTCAAAACGTTTTTTAACCGTTTCAGTCACATCCCAGTAAACTTCCCAATAATCTTCCGTTTTTACCCAAGGGCGAACCACAAAATCGACAGAAGATGTATTTAATGTATGTAACTTCACTATATGTTCTGGTTTCTTCAATACTGCAGGGTGGTTGGCTAAAATATCGTTTAGTACGACTTTTGCTTTATCGATATCGTCTGCGTAACCAATTCCAAAAACCATGTCTACACGGCGTAGTTTCTCTGCGGTGATATTATTAATCACATCCCCCCAAATTTTATTATTCGGAATGACTAAGATTTGGTTATCGATCGTTTTAACCGTTGTCGAAACTAAACTCATATCTTTCACAGTGCCTTGCACACCAGCAACTTTTACCATATCTCCGACATCATATGGGCGATAGATCAAAATCATTAAACCAGAAGCAAAATTAGACAATGTATCTTGTAGAGCAAAACCGATGATCACACCCGCAACACCAAAACCAGTTAATAATGGCGCAAGTTCAATACCAACCTGTGAAAGTGCAACGAGCAAACCAATGAATATCACACCCTTTGAAGCAATAGATACAAAGAAGTCTTGCATTAAGACACTGAAATCCATTTTTGAATGTGAAACACTCTTTCTGACAGTTTTACTGGTTAGACGCGATAAGACTCTGGTGATGTAAAGAATCCCTAGAAACAAGGTTAATTTAACGATCATGGATGGCGTGTTTTCAAACGCCCAATCTTTAAAAGAAGCTCCCCACTCTTCTAACAAGCCAAAGGCTACGTCGATATCCAAAACGTCAGCATTTATGTCACCCGTTGTCGCTAATAAAATTTTCCTATAAACCGTAACATCAATGCCTAAACCAGCCATTAAACCAACTGTAGATTCTAAGCTTAATGCCATAATGTTCGTGCGTTCCCCAAGCCTAACAATTTCAGTCGTGAGCAGTGTTTTTTCATCAGCACCTACATACGTCAAACGCTTCTTAATATCTTGAACTTGAGTGTCGGTATAAAAAATTGCATTCGTCAGAAATTCAGCGCGATTTTGTAGAGCACTCTTTAACTCTGCGAGTGGCTCCACCATATCTAATTGGCGAGCCTGAGACCAACGCAATGTCTCTGCGAGTTGACGGTAATAAGTGTCCATCGTACTAATACGCTTTTGAACTTCCACCTCTAAGCTCTTTTTTTCATCACCTGATGATTTGCGACTCAACTTAGTTAATTCGAGTATTTTAACTTCACTTAATCGCAGTAATTTCTGTAATAACGTAGCTTGCTCGACCAAAACCATATTGAGCTCTTCACCTGCACCAGCCGCAACTTGTGCACCAATAAGTTCTCGCAATGTTTGGTTTTTACGCCTTAGAATATCTTCAAGGAAGGATTGCTCGAATTCATGTGCAGATTCTAAGATGATGTAATCTGCTGATAATTTATTTTGGACTTCTACCACTCTATCCAGATTTTCTGCAAACCCAAATGTTGAAAACAACGTGAGCATTAATACAACGCTGCCTATTAACTTCCTCATACCTATTCCTTAGTAACCGTTAAAAGCTTTCCTCCTAGAATAGTAAATAGCACCTAATTAACAATGAGTTATTTAACCTAAATAGAAATATATGAATAAGCTCATATTAAATGTGTGGGTAATCTTCCATATTTATAGAAAGTACGTTTATCTCCCCTAAAACGAAGGCGCTTCCACTGTTCATTGATTGATGTGCGAATGTTTACATTTGAGTGTTAGTTTTGAATGAGTAGATAGGTAGATAGGTAGATAGGTAGATAGGTAGATAGGTAACTTTAATGTCCACCTTGAGAAATCTAAGGGTGGACATTAAATACATGCAATAACGTAAAAGGCTAGCTTAGGGGTGGCTAATAATTAAAATCATGTTTAAGAGGCTTTACTACACTATCTAGCCCTTCGACCTTTAACGCTAAGCATAGCTGCATGAGTTCACCTAGTTCGCCTTCTGGGAATTGCTTTTTATTAGCGAACCAAAGTAAATATTCTTCAGGGAGGTCAATAAGCACTCGTCCCGCGTATTTGCCAAACGGCATAGGCATTCTTGCTAATTTAACTAGGTTCTCTTTCTGTAACATGACCGATTATTCAGGCTTATCAATTTTCTGTAGAGTAACACTTAAGCGATCAACCCAAAAGTTGATTGCATCTTTAGGGTCATCAAGTGAATCCAACATAGTGGAAAAATCTTTATTCCCAGCTTGCCTATCAACGACCGCAAATAATGCATCACCATTTTCAGCGTCACTGACCAATAGCTCGATAGTGGCGCTACCTACGTTAGTATGCTCACCCGTGGTGATCTTTGAGATAGTCGAGATTGCTAATCCATAGGGTAGAACGCTGCTGGTTACCGCTAAAATTGGATTTGGTGTTTCCACATTACTTAAAGCAATACTTAAGCGAAGTGAGCGATCTGTGGGTGACTCTACAACCGGTTTGTGTTCTTTAATTGTATCGCTTAATCGCTGAACAAAATAAGCCGTCAGCTCTTCAATTTCTTCATCCGAGATTGAGTCCTCCTCGGCAAGAACAAAAACCTGATCAATGACAACTGAATCGTACTTATCTAACTTTCTCTTTAACCTATCAGCATCTCTTAAACCAATTCTCGCCCATACTAAATCTACGCCGCCTTCAGGACCAGGTCTAAAATCTTCATAGCTTGTAAACTTAGTCGCATGAGTTCTAGGGGACTGAGCACACCCAAATATAAGTATGCTCATCAATGTAATAAAGGCTAAACGGGATAATTGAGATGTCATTAAAGTGCTCCTATCTTTTCATACAGAATACTATTCCACTCGTGAAATTTATATGAATAGAGAACATCCTTTAGAGAAAGTTATGAAATGCATCTAAAAAAAGCCTGTCATTAACAGGCTTTGGGAAGTTCAACAGGCTGCCCATTGAAGTACAAACATTTGATAAAACTACATTTTAAAACAAGTGTCTGCCCAACGCGCTAGTCCAGCCGTAACAGAACCAAAATAATTACCACTGACAATTGGCACATTCGGCACTGCTTGCTCAACCGCTTGGCGTAAAATTGGAGACCGAGCAGAACCACCTGTCATATAAATCACATCCGGCGCTTTTTGCCCTTGCTGTATTGCTTCTTTCACTAATTCAATCATTTTTGACTTAGGTGTTTCGATCGCTTCAATCATTTGCTCAACCGAAATATCAATTTCAACTAATTCAGAAGCAACGTTCACCGCAGCTTTGAATTGAGCTGAATCCGCTAAGCCAATTTTGGCTTCTTCGGCACGGCGAACAATACTGTAGCCTAATGTGTCTTGGTACACCTTAAGTAAACGATCAAGCTTTACTGGCTCGGCGGCTTCTTTACGTAATAATTTAAGGGCATTGAAATTTTCACGGGAGTAGAAATTTTTCTGAGCTTCAACGTTATTAATAGCAATCGGGTTCCAGAATTGAGTAAGAGGCATATCAATACCAGACGTACTCTTACTCGCTAAGCCAAATGGCTGCATAAACTGTTTGAATGCCAGGTAAATATCCAGATCATTACCGCCCACTCGCTGACCACTGTGAGCAAGCAAACTTTGAGTACGATCAGTTCGTCCTATCCAACTTGGTCCCATGTCTAATAATGAGCAATCTGTTGTACCACCGCCAATATCCACAACAAGCACGGTTTTGTTTTCTTTTAGCGTACTTTCATATTCAAGACCTGCGGCAACAGGCTCAAATTGAAACTCAATATCTTTAAAGCCCGCACGCCTTGCAGCACGATACAAAATGCTCTCAGCTTGTCGATTGGCCTCTTCACCACCACGACCATGGAAGTTAATTGGGCGACCAATCACCGCCTGTAATATTTCTGTTTGGGTAGTCAGTTCGGATTGGGTCTTAATGTTTGCCATCATTGAACAAACCAGATCTTCAAAAAAGCTAATTTGAACATCATGTAAACCGTTGGCACCTAAGAATGATTTCGGTGATTTTACGTAATAAACATCTCTTGGGTCTTCAAGGTAAAGATCTAAGGCAGCTTGCCCAAATGCCATATCTTCTCGAACAAGTTCAATGCTCTCGTCTCTGTTTGCAGCGATAGCTCTGCGAAGAACTTGCTCACCAACAGTATCACTTGGCTTAATATTTAAATGGCGAAACAAATGCTCTGAAACACTCTCACGGGTGGGAGCACAAACAGTGGACGGAATATAATAATTGTCACCTTCTAAAGGTAATAACGTTGGTTGACCATCAAGCACAGCCGCAACTGAACAATTCGCGGTACCATAATCAAATCCAATAAACATAGTATCCTCCACTCAAGAAAAGGGGAAAGATGCTACATCAAACCTAGAACGATTACGAGTGTTGGTAAGCACTTAACTCCAGAAATTCAGCAATTTACCCTGCGACACCATTAGTGATACTCATCACAAATATTGTACAAAGATCAATATAACCACAAAAACTGTATGAATTTTAAAGTTAGTATTATCAGTAATTTAAATAACTAGCAGTTAAAACATAATAAAAACGATATAACTAATAAATAAATAGTCTTTAGTTTACAGCACTTTATAAAACCAACATCTTAATCAAGTTGAATAACAATATGATTCACATTGCTTGGCATGTTTGACGCAGGTAGTTCTATTTCCTAAGTTTTTATTGGACTTAAATAAGTACAGACAACTGTTTAGGATGAACAATGAATAAAAATAAAATTGTATTAGCACTCGGCTTAACATCAAGCTTAGGCTTAGTCGGATGTTTTGATAGTGATAGCTCTAGCGGCTCCGCATCTTCATCTGGTTATAGCGTTACGGCAATTGATGGCTACTTACAAAATGCCCAAGTCTGGCTCGACTTAAATGGTAACTTTGCATTGGATGCAAATGAACCATCTGCGACCACAGGGGCTGGAGGTAAAGCTACTCTCGATGTTAACGGCATACCTAACCCCGAAAGTTACTCTGTTATTGTTAGGGCAATAAAAGGACAAACCATTGATGAAGACACTGGGACTGAAGTTGCCAGTGATTATGTAATGTCAGCGCCTGCTGGTCAGCAAGATGTCACCCCTCTTTCCACCTTAGTTCACGTTATTTTAGAACGTGATGATTCAATGACCGAAGAACAAGCGGTTATGACAGTCGCGACACAATTAGGCATTGAAACCGATGAAGTTCTCGGAGATTTCATTGAAGACGGTAATACTGCCGCCGCATTTGGTGCGGAAAGCTTAGTTGATAACAATATACTACCAACCACAACAGAAGACCTTGCAAGTGATGCAGATGAAGATAATGCAGGGTCAACCCTACTGGATGACGCTCAAGCAGTTAATGAAGGCGTAGCGAATTATATAGATGAACTTGAAGCTAATTTAGAAGAAGGGGAAGAACTCGACATAGATGATAATCTGGTTCTGATTATTGATGAAAACGATCCTGATGGCTACGTGATTGAAACCGATTCAGACGGTGATGGCGTCATCGACGACAACGACTTTGCCCCTGATGATGCAACTGAATGGGTAGATTCTGATGGCGATCTTACTGGTGATAACGCCGACTTGGATGACGATAATGATGGTACCCCTGATTTAGAAGATGACCTTCCTTTCGATCCAACAGAAACATCAGATAATGATAATGACGGCATTGGTGACATCAAAGATCCTGATGATGATAACGACGGTATTCTAGATGGAGATGATTCTTCACCGAATACGCCAGATTTATCCCCAATTGAACAAGTTATTGCGTTCATGCAAAACAACAGCACATTCTACAGTTTATGGGCTGATGAAGACTCTTACCAAGATTCCATGGGTGAACAACAAACCGATATCAGCATTTTCATGGAAGAGTTCGAGGTGGCAAATAACATTGCTTCACTTCAAGCAAACTATGAAATTCAACCTGATGGTGCGATGTGGGAGCAAGATCTATACGACGAAGATGACCAAGATATAGCGTTAACCTCTACTGGATGGGTAGCCTTTAACGATGTGTTTGAGATAGCTATTTCGAGTGATTCTGTCAGTGTTTATCCAAAACAAATCCCGGCTTTAACTTCTACAGCATTTGGATATGTTAAAGCATTAGCAGGACAAAGCATTGCTGATAACGCTGGTGAACTTTCGGATTACGTCGACACTGAAGCTATCTTCCCAGAAGGCGCTGAAGGTGGCGTTGTACAACTCACACCAGATACTAATCAATACTTCTTATGGAATCAACCATGGTTCTGGCGTGCTTCTGGCAATACCGATGATGATGGACACAATGCCGTCACGTTTGATGAGTTAATGGTAGCGGCCGCAGATAAAGCTGAAACCGGTGATGTTACTTCAAGTGTGAAAGGTATCTCGTTAGGTTGGGATATCGGTGTGCAATTTGTCGATGATAATACAGCGGTATACGTCTCTATGGATTGGAGCTGGAATGAGCAAACCAACATGCCTGGTAATGTCACGGTTGTTGGTTCTGGTACATGGGAACAAGTAACCGTAAATGAACAAAGTATCATTACGTTCAATGTACCTATGGCAGCGAGCGATGCATGGGGAGACAATTGGGATGAAGATACCAATAAACTCATTCTATCGATTTACGACAATAAAGTTTATCAAGGCGATCGATTCGAAGCAGGAGAGCGAATTGAAGACGATGATGGCTTCTTACTCAATGAAGTTGCAAAAACTGCACTGCTTGGTGCTATTAACCTAGAGGGTTGGTGTCCGATCACTGAGGTTGAATCCGGAGCGACACTTGCAGACTTCAAAGCACAGTTAGAAGGTTGTAACCTCGAAGAGATGCAACTTGAAGGTGAAGTCCTATACCGAGTGAATGGTTCGAGACAAACACGAACAGAAGCATTTGCTGCAAATAACCAATTACTTCGTTTCAAAAATGGTGAACCAAGAGATAACTATTGGAACATAAATGAAGACGGGCTATTAGAAATCGGTGACGATGCTAATAACTTTTGGGATTACCGAGCTTACATCTCTGACGGTAGTGAAGAAGATCAATTACGTATCGCCAATTATGACCCAGAAGCTGGTGAAATTTGGATGGGTACCTATATTGAACTTGACCTTGATGCTGCCTTAAAAGAATGTAACACCAATGATTCTGAGTGGGATGACGTCAATGAAGTTCCAACTACTTTCTTTAGCTATGCTCAATATCTAGAAGCCTTAGATGGGTGTAAGGACGAACAAAACTATCGAGTTCCTAAGTTTAGTTCTGACTTCATTTCAGATGAGCTTGTGTTCCACTCCGATGATGAACGCTTAACATTCTACGGGGAAGGACACGACACTGAAACTGCTGGTACGGGTCAATTTGAAGAGTTCAATGACAATGGCGAACTTATCGCTGATGCAACCATGACCTTCACTTGGGCTATGCATGATGAAGAACGTGGCATCATCGCTTTGAGCTTCTCGTATACTGATGATAATGACGCAGCACAAACTGCAACAGACTATATGGCACTTGCTTATAGCAACGGCATAGAGTTCAACGTTAAAGTCTTTACTACTTCAACCGAGTGGCAAGGAAACGACATCAATTCAACGGGTGAAATTTGGTTTAATAACTATGCGCACCCAGATTCTGAAGGTGAGCTAACTGCATTAGGCTTTTTGAGCGAGGATGTTGTGAACCAACCTTAGAGATCGGTCAAACTGTAGAAGTGTTAAATAACCCTCTACATAATCAAAGAAAATAATCATGAAGCCAAACATGCGACAGTATGTTTGGCTTTATTTTTATAAGCCCATGAAATTAATATAGGTCCCTTAAATTGAAATAGTTCCACTTAATACGAATCTCAATCAACTTGTGCTAGAGTCCCTCACCTCTTTAAAGCTAACGGTCTTAATAATGAAAACGCCTTGTAAAGCAGCATGTAAAAATGAGGGTGGTATTTGCAGTGGCTGCCACCGAACAATCAACGAGATTATGGGTTGGGGCAAACTTTCTGATAATGATAGAAAGATAATTATGGACAAGTTAGACGGTACAAGTACAACACACACTTGCCCGCAATGTGAAAAATCCGCGCAATGTGACATTAGTATGGGTAAAGAAACTTGCTGGTGCTTTGAGCTTGAAAAAAGAGACACAAGCTCTGTCCCTAAAGCTGGCTTATGCATGTGTAGAAACTGCCTGACGGCATTACCAGTTGAATAAATACAATATATTGATTGCCAATAGTAAGAAGATCAAACGGCTGACCTTCTTACTTCTTACTTCTTACTTCTTACTTCTTACTTCTTACTTCTTACTTCTTAGCAAGAGCTTGCTGAGAAAATTGAACACCTTCCCAGCCAAATTTCATAAAGTTTCGAATATTTTGATGATCTTCATTCTCAGGAAATTCGAGCACATCTTTACGGTAAAACTGTCCAAAACAAGCCAATGTTTGGTCTACAGATAACTGCTGCAAGTTACCAAAAGCAAATATTTTGCATGACCCATTATTTTCACCAGCAAGATTCGTCACTTCACCATTTTTAAATTCACTTGGTGAAAAAGTGTAATTCGCTTCAATTACCGATATTGTTTCTTCAAATTGAATACTTTCAGGCGAGGAAATGAGTTTCGTTAAGAATGAATTAAGTTCCATTTAAGTGCTCCTTAGCAGTTGATGAATCAAAGTCTACCCTGTTTCACTTTGTTAAGTAAAAGATAATTCCTTCCGTTGTAAGCCACGCTTTAAAAATTGGTTTAAGGAAATCACTATTCGCTTAGCGAATACATACCTTCAGCCAGTCTAGGTATATACTGATATAAATAATAATATGGACATTGCTAAATGTTGAATGAAAATGATTGCTTACTTGGAAACAAACCAACGCAATTAGACCTGTCAAAATGGCAACAAACCGTAGACCTAATCTCTGAAATTTATAACTCGGCATGCGGCACTATTGTTCAAATGCGTGAAGATGATTTTAATGTAGTAGTTGCCAGCAAAAATGAAGATAACTTTCTCAAAGAAGGTGACAACTGGCCACGTTCCATACAAAGCTTTTGCCGAACGATCATTGAAACCAAGCAAGAACTTTATATACATGATGCATTGGACAATCCAGATTGGGTAAACGCGCCAGCGGTAAAAAGTGGACATGTCCAATCATATTGTGGTCTCCCCATTTATTGGCCGAGTGGAAAAGTTTTTGGCACCATCTGTGTAATCGATACTAAACCAACGGAATATAACGCAACACTTCAGGCGTTATTAACTCAGTTCTGTCTTCTGATTACCGCTGACCTAAAAATGATTTCTGATTTCAATAAGATCAAAGATCTTGCCATCACAGATGAACTCACAGGAGTGAGCAACCGAAGAGGTTTAAAAACTCTAGGGGAGCAAAAATTTAAAGATGCCCGCAGATATCAACATGCAATTGGCGTCGTATATTTAGACATCGATAACCTAAAATACGTAAATGACAACTTTGGTCACCACGCAGGCGACCGTTGCATAGTTACTCTAGCCAAGGTGCTTCAAGATAACTGTAGAGAGAGCGATATCATCGCTCGTCTGGGTGGGGATGAATTTATCATCATTTCTTTAATTGGCTCACGGCGAGAGTTGATGTTGATGGCAAACAGAATGGAAGACAAATATAAGGAAGCAGCCAACGCTAATGTTCAGCTCAATAATACTTCCATTAGCTTTGGTGCCAGTATTGTTGATTGCTACAGCCCCCTGTCATTCGAAACACTGTTAAGTGAAGCAGACCAAAATATGTATCGACACAAACAAATGAAAAAAGCCAAGAAACAAACCGAATAGTTTATGCAACCACTTCTAGAAGTGGTTCTAAATTTATCAAGCCCCTAGGTAATGTCACGTTGGTTTATAAAATATGAATTAATACGCATACAAATCGGTGAAAAAACTGACATCTATAGTATTGAACGTTATATTAATCATATACATAATCAATATTGAAATTGAATGAACTCAACTACAGATAAAAAAAACGATTTGAGTCGATACCTAAAATCAGGGATTAGAGCTGCAGCGGTTATCAACTTCGGGCCAAATGACTCAATCCCTGTTAACGGAATTTATATTGGCTGCAAACAAGAACAATACCTAATCATTGAACTCTCACAAAAGTCAGTCGAAAGTTTAACTCTACGCAAACTCAATAATGTAGACATTGTGGTTCGAGCCGTCACAGACACAGAACTCGGACATATTGTTGCTTTTAAAACCAGTATCCTAAGCTCAATTTCTAAACCTGCACATTTACTGTTTCTACGTCCACCAACGAACTATGCATCTAAACCGATCAGAGAGCACGAACGGTATAAAATCGATCTCGAGTGCCAAGTCCATTTCGGAACTCTTTTATTCGATGCAACTATTTTAGATTTCTCGGTTTCTGGTTGCGGGCTCTACTTTTCAGAACAGTCTGATATCGAAAACGGCATAAAGCTCAAAGTTCAATCAGCATTAAGTGCGCACTTACCAGACGAATTAGTTTACCAAGTAGTGAGCAAAAAGAAGCATAACAAAGGATGGTTAATTGGGGTTCAATTTAAAGAACCAGTAGAAATGAATGAGAACCTCAAAAAAGAGCTTTTAGAACAGGCTTTCCTTTCCGGCTCTCTCTGATTTATTTGGTAAAGAAATGAAGACTCTCATGTAACTTCTTTCTATCTAAAGCGTGCTTATTAAAGCGCTAAAGCATTCGTTTAAGTAAGGCAATTATCTACGAACAGACACAACTGCATGCTAAGTTCCCATACTTGTCACTAAAACCCGTTCAAACGATGAATCAGCTATTTACGAAATGCTGTTTAAAATGAACAAAAGCTTGGTGTAGCGCCTTTTCTTTAATTGGTTTAATAATGACATAGTTTGCACCAGCGGCAAGAAAGCTTTCCCGCGTAGACTCTTGTGTGTCTGCAGTACAAGCGTAGACTGGCGTAGATATATGAAACTCTTCTCTAATACGTTTTGTTGTTTCAACTCCACCAATGTTTGGCAGTTGGTTATCCATCAAGATCAAGTCAAACGACTCCTGCTGAACTATAGCAAGAGCTTCTAACCCATCTTTGGCCCAAGTCACTCTCATCCCATACTTCTTACAAAATGCCTGGGCAATAAAAGCATTGGTGTGATTGTCTTCAACAAGAAGTACATTCAATTCAACATCAAATAACTCTTTGGTGTCTAGTTCAAAAAGACTTGGTTCCTCGGGTAAAGTTCGTGTGACATATTCCACTGGAATTTCAACAATAAACTCAGAGCCAACCCCTTTAAAGCTCTGAACTTTAATATCACCTTGCAACATATCAACAAGATTCTTTACTATCGCAAGCCCTAACCCAGTACCGCCATACTCACGGGTAGTCGTTTCTTCTGCTTGCATGAAAGGTTCAAAGACAACATCTAACTTGCCCTCTTCTATTCCAATACCGGTATCTTTCACAGAAATAATCAAATCAGCAGTATTGGTATTAAAATCCGAGCCTAAGTCAAAAGTGACAGACACTTGCCCTTGATGAGTAAACTTGATTGCATTACTCAAAAGATTGAACAGGATTTGATTCAAACGAACCTGATCGGTATTAATCTCAAGTTTGTCCGTAACTCGGTTCTCTAAAATTAAATGTATCTGTTTATCTTCACAGAGAGGTCTATAAATACTATTCAGCGTACTAACGATATCTGATAGAAGGAATGCTTTTTTCTGAATGCTAAACTGCCCTTGCTCAATTTTTGAAAAGTCTAAGATATCATTCAAAACAGCCAGTAAATGTTCTGCACTATTACAAAGCATATCGACCTGTTTAATATTACTTTCGTGATCAACCGTTCGCTTGAGTAATTGTGAAATACCCAAAATACCATTCAATGGCGTGCGTATTTCGTGGCTCATTTTCGCAAGGAAATCGGCTCGAATATTGGCCAGGTTTTCCGCTTCTTTACGGGCAATATTAGTTTGTTTTTCGGCATCAATCAGTTTTGTAATGTCTTGACCTTGAACCACCACGCCTGACACATCATGTTCTACCGTTATCGCAGAAATATTCCAACGGAATACCTTAGTTCCAATAGGCACATTGATACCTGTTAGTTTAGCTCCATCTAGAACCATTTTGATATTAGGCAGCATTTCTTGTTCAAATTTCTTGGCGAACATACGTTCTTCTTCATCATTTACAGATAAAGCCATTTGAGCCGCAGGGTTCATCTCAATCAGCACACCAGATTCAGACCAAACCAAAATCGGAGAATGTGAAAAGTTGAAAAGGTCTTGAAACTTTTGGTTTTGCTCTGCTATGCGCTCAAAAGCATCAGCAAGAGTGCAGCCAATATGATGAAATTCATAAATTTCAGAGCCTTCAAATTTTTGATGGGAATCACCTTCACTCGCGGCGCGGGTATAGTCCATCAATTTATCTAACTCTCCTGAGACCCGTCGCTGAATCCATGATCTTGCAAAAAACGACAATGAAAGAATTCCGATTACGATTACTACAATCGCTTTTCCGTAATTCTGTTCTAATTCGATAACATTATTATTCTTTTGAACCGCTCGGATGATGAGTGGTGTTTCCACATGATTAATCGTTATAGGGACAACCGTAACAAAGTGTTCAGCAAGTTCACTTTTAGATCCATAACGTAAGACATCTGAAATTGAGTAGCTTTCGCTCCCCTTAAAAGTTGAAGTTACAGGTTGACCGTGAGCTTCAATAATGATGTTTTCACAATTACTTCGTTGCTGGATAGATTCAGCTAATGAGAAGTTATTGTCGAGGATGACGGCTATATATAACTGCCCTAACACTTCACCAGATTCATTATCAATAATTGGAGTACGTCGAGACAGCAAATGGCGCTTACCCATATCTGTATCTAGCTTTAAAAAATGCCAATTACTGCTAAAAGCAACTTCATTGGATACATTCTCTAAACTTTTATGAGTGAATCCGTAAAACTGGGCATTGCCATCATCCCATTCAAGACCATTGTGGGTGGTGATGAAACGTAAATCTGGAGCGTGATTTGGCTCCCTTTGATCTATCCCAAAAAAGAAATAGTTCAATTCATCTTTATCGCCACTTTTAAAGTAACTGCGAAGAGTTTCATTATTCGAACTACTGTCTTGATGTATTTGCAAAACCGAAAGACGGTAATCAAACATGTTCTGAATCAAGCTAGAGGTTTGTTTAATAGTTCGGTTGGTTTCTTGCTTAATAATATTACTGCTAGTTTCATAGTTATGAATAAGCACGCCAATAGCCATTACACCGATAACCAGTATGATAATACGAGTGATTAGTCTTGCTAGGGTGTTACGAGGCATAATGGCGTAGCTTTTTTTCATTACTGTCCTGAATATCTAAACGCGCGAGCTTTAAGCCGAGACACTCGCTCCGGGGAATCATTTTTAGTGACTATGGCAAAATCTCCAGAATATACAGTCGGCACAGTATACCCCTCTAGATCCCATTTAATGCCTTCAGCCATGGCAATGCCAGTGTCGTCATTCATTCTCATGACGGTCACGTCTAACTCACCTTTTTCGAGTGCTTCAAGTTCAGCAGAACCGCCACCCCAACCGTTGACTAAAATATCTGTGCGACCCGACTCTTGAATTGCCTGAGCGGCACCAAGGGCAACATCTGTTGCACACGCATAAATAAAGTCTAAGTCTTCATTTTTTTGGATACTGAGTTTTGCGGCTTTATAAGCACTCTCTTTGGTTGCTTTTGTATAAAACGACGAGGTGAGTTTAAAGTCGGTCTCTGAATTTATGTCATGGATAAATGTATCACCACGAGCATCACTAATATAACCTTCAGAACGGTATAACACCGAGTACTGAGCGTTTTCTTTAGCATTTTCTTTGAAGTAGTCAGCGAGTTTCAAACTGCCTGTTGCATGATCAAACCCCACATACATAAATGGCTGACGTTCTTTCCATGCTCTTACCGGAGTGGTTATATTCTGTAAGATTAACTTTGTGTCGGTAGCATTTAATACATGCTCGATGAATTTTCGGTGTCTAGTTGTATCCAGAGTGAAAATCAAATAATCCGTTTTATTCTTAATTGCTTCTTGTAAAGAAATGCTTTGTTGAGTGATATCGCCATTAACACGAGTAAAAACTTGGTTAATTTGATAATCAATTTTCAACCGGTCTAAACGCTTTTCAAACGCTTGAATATTCCTCACCCAATAATCTGAAATTTGCTGCCCAGGATAAACTATAGAAATAGTTATAGGTTTATCTTGTCTTATTGTTAATGGCTTGGGACGATTTTGAACAACCTCATTCAGCTTCTGAGTTAGCTCATTTTGCTCCGAAAAATGATCAAGGAATTCTTGATATTCCCAATAATCATTTAGTATATGTGTTCCGTGCGACATGGCGGGACTAGAGCATAAAGCCATCCCAAGTAACATAAGTGAACGTTTCATTTTTTTCTCATTTGTTATGAGCTACTTTGGCTCATTTTTTTTACCTAGCACATTGTCATATCGAGGTATGACTTATGCCCATTATGTAGGACATATAGAAAAAATGATAGAAAATTAACATTACATTGGAACAACGTTCTGTTTTTGTTTTTTAGAGAATTTTATCAATACGACTTCATCATTTAAACGGATAAAAGCCACCATTTAAGGTGGCAATATTTATGATTGTAATGGGTGATTACTTCTCAGTAGCTGATAAGTATCGACAAGATTAGACAGTGTGCTAATTAAAAAGTTAGTGCTAAGTTACCCGAAGCACCAAATTGATTATCACCAGCGTAACTTGCTGCTAAATCAAAGCTAACCACATCCCATGGGCTTATCCCGATACCTGCCGTTAATGAATCATCTAATGTATCTTCTAAATCAATCTCATAGCCAGCTCTTAACTGAGCCCAGCCCCAAGCATTGCCTTCGATGCCCAAACGGATAAATTGAGTGTCATCGTCAAGGTTTTTAAAACGCTCTTGAGCGGTTAGGTCAGCATCAGCGGCTAGAGTGAAATATTCATGAGCATACGCAAAACCAATCGTTGCTTGAGGATTTAGCTCATAAGCCCCTGTTGTACCTTGCGAAAATTTAACTTCTTGAGCAATGACATCTTTCACAGCGAAACCGACTTGATAGTTGTCTTTATACCACATGGCACCAATATCAAAGTTAAACGCGGTTTCAGACACCTCCGATTCATCATAATCTTCCAAATCAAAGTCTTTTACTCTTTGGCGGTTAGAATATGTTGTCAGCTCTTGGTATTTTGGTGAAACACCAAATGAAAACCTTTGCTCATTAATCGTGAACTCTTTTGCAAATGAAATACCAAGCTCAGCATATCCAAAAGCCGCCATCGCAACATATGAGTCGTTATATCGGTTCTCTACATCAACGGCAGAATTACCCGTATTGTCTGCAATTTCTTCCACCGCAATCACTTCAACATATCCACGAGAAAATAAGTTTGTCGAAATAGCTTTGATTGGAAGTGCCACAGCGATACTCGCGCCAGCCGTCACAGCCAATGGTGAATTCCCTTGCAAGTCATCCATGTAAGCGTTCAGTTGGTCGATGTCACTTTGGGAAGGAATTTGGCCGTTGTTGATCATGTCATCATATCGATCAATAGCGTCTTGTAGGTCATCGAGGGTGGTAAGTGAATCATCTGTATCTCTTGCTGTTACCCCTATTGCAGGTAACAAAAGACCAAAATCGTCATGTTCACGAAAGTTTGCGCCAAGCGCAGGGTTATAAAAAGGAGCCACTAAGTAATCAGCGGATGCTACACCCGTATTACCCATTGCATTACCACGTCCGTCAGCCACGTGGTTTGCTGCATTTACTGACAATGTTGTACACGCTAAGCCCACTGCCAACGTTAACTTGTTGAATTGTTTCATATCCGTATTAACCTTATTTTTTTATATGTCGCATAAATAAGATTAGCACTATCAATGAAATATATGCATCAATAACCACAAATAATGAGTTGCCCATCAACAAGCTGCAGTGATGTTTGCAAAGATATAATTTTCTCTTTTTTAGTTTTCGTCAGTTGCTTAATGGCATATTCCATTTTGAGAGCAATACTTTTGGATTCAACAGAGAGGTGCCATTCAAGCGTTAGAGGTCCTTTGCCTTTTAAAGCTTTTGCCCCTTTACCTGTTTGGTGTTGTTTAAAACGCCGTTCAAGGTTATTTGTCACGCCACAATACAATGCATTGTGGCAATTACGGATTAAGTAGACGACCCAATCCGCATTATCATTAGTGGTATTCATTCAAAGAGAATATTCAAAATAAAAGATTTAACCGCTATGCATTACAACAATGAATTCACGAGTTCTTTTAGCTCACGTAACTCTTCTTTTAAGCTCGCAACTTCAGACTCTAGTTCAGCAAGCTTTTCATCATTGGCCGCCGAAGGTGCCGCCATGCCAGAAGAAAAACTGGTAGGTGCTGCACTCTCCATAGCTTCAACATCCACTTCACCACTCAGTAGATGTTGGTAACGAGACTCACGTTTACCCGCTTCACGTGGTAGCTTCACCACAAGAGCACCGGCTTCTCTTACTGAAAGCCTATCTAACACAGCCTCTACTTCTTTAACATCGCTAAACGCAGCTAAGCGGTTAGTACGAGTACGAAGCTCTCCAGGCGTTTGAGCACCACGCAATAACATGCAACAAATGATGCCTCGCTCTTGCTCAGAGAATTGCAGATCACCAAATTCCGTATTACAAAAACGATGTTGGTATTTGTTCACGCGGCTATTAAAGCTACTTTCATCACTCACTAAGCGGCGATTAATTAATCCATCAACGGCATCCAAAACATCAGATTCTGATAGTGCCAAAACAGGTTCACGGTTACTTTTTTGATTACAAGCTGTCGTCAAACTATTCAGAGTCAATGGGTAATGGTCCGGTGTTGTCACTTCTTTCTCAATCAAACAACCAATGATTCTAGCTTCAATAGGTGAAAGCACAATATTCATAATTTTTCCTTATTATTGTTTTGAATTCCATCTAAACATTTTTGAATGTTTACGAACTTATAAGCTAGTGTTCAGACAAAATAGGGACTTTACGTTTACGACCTTGCTCATCAATCATTATGATTTTAGAACGATTTAGCTCAATTTCTATCACTTCTAAATATCTGCGCTCTTTAACGTACGCAGAGCGAATTTTCTCATGCTCTTTAGGGTAGTCAGGATCATAATCATCTTCGAAGTCATCCTGTATTGTTTGTTGATTCATTTCGCATTTTCATATCAATGTTATTTCTAGCGTAGATAATATAGTGAACTATCGATGAAAGACAATCGTCCTTCTATGTGAGTGTCCAATTAATACACAACCTTACTTTTGCTTTGATCTAAAGACTGTTACATCGCCATTTGATGTGTTTTAATCAAAGACAGACAACGTATTATCAAGATTAGGAAAAGGGAATCTATGAGCAGCGTATTTGAAATCGTGAACCAAGCACGTCGTAAAAACAAACTTAAACGTGAATTGCTAGACAACGAAAAGAAAGTTCGTGACAACCGTAAGCGTGTTGATCTACTTGATAACCTTCTGGATTACATCAAACCAGAAATGACTCATGATGACATTCTTGGCATCATTAAAAATATGAAAGCCGATTATGAAGATCGTGTTGATGACCACATCATCAAGAGCGCTGAAATTTCTAAAGCGCGTCGTGATATCAGCCGCCGTATTCGCGAATTAACAGAAGAAGATAAGCAAACTCAAGGCAAGAAGTAGTTTACTTCCCTTAGTTCGATTATTTTACAAACTCACGCTTAGTCGTGAGTTTTTTATTACTTGCTAATTAAACCCAGCTACTTAACCTCCTCAGTCAATTCTAAACAACGTCTATACTCTCTACATATCTAAAGGAGCTAGACTATGTTTTCACATCTATTGGCAGCACTACTTCTTACTACGACACAACCGCATTCTGAAGCTTTACAAAAGCTTCAATCCGACGACATGGAAATGACCTATGATGATTTGGTTGTTGATATTCACGGTTATAAAGTGCCCACCAGAGCCGCTTTCAGAGGGTGGATTCTTCTCAATCATGCTGAAGACAAAGTGCTGAAGATTGGTACACAGTTAAGAGAGGCTGGTATAACCACGAAAATGCCACTGCATTTGATTCTATTACAAGGCACCGACTGGGTAATGAACAATACAACCTTGTTCACGCTACCAAACGCGCAACATCTTCCTAATATGATTAATACGCTGAAGTTTATTCAAACGTACATAGAGCCCGAGCTTGGTATCGTTATTCCTGTATCAGGTGAGCGGACTGATATTTATAATAAACAAGCGGGAGGAGCACTACGGAGCAAACACCTAAACTTTTGCGCTTTAGATCTTGTTCCTTCACAAGATATTAGCCGGTCTGATCTGCACACAAAACTGAAAGCTATCCACGCTAAAGTAGGTCAAGAGTACAATGTGGGCTTAGGCTTATATTCCGGAGTACGCTTTCACATAGACACATGTGGATTTAGAAGCTGGTAAAAAAACACTAAAGGGTCAATCAGACTCACTACAGACAAGGTCTTATTGACTCAATAAGTGATAAGAAAAAAACCTAAAACATTGATCTAAATCAATTTAGGTTTTTGGCACGAATATCGCTATAAGAAGAATAATAGTAGTTATCATTATCTTTAGGTGATTAATATGTCTAGCTCAACACAACGCTTTCAAACTCTTTTATCTGTATCGAACATAGCTTTGCTATTAACTGCTACGCTCATGCTTGTAAGCGTGATTATGGCATACCCATTAGCAGACAAGTTTTCTTTACCCGTACAAATCGCAGCTCACATCAGCACAATCTTAATTGCAGCTTTTTTGAAAATCAGTTATGTCACACGCTGTTTGGCTCAATATAACCTAGGGTTAGAGGTTCGGTAAGTTCAGCCAAATAGATAATTTCCAGATCGGTTTGGTTAATAGCCAGCAGAAATACCTCGTGCAAATAATGGTATAAATGCTGGCTTAACCCTTTTAACCCTTTTAACCCTTTACTTGATTTTTTATCTTAATCAGTCTGATGAAAAATACGAAATAGCCCCGCTCCATTCAGCAAATCAGTTTAAGCTAGTTGCAGCGTGTTAAATAAGTCGTAGAGCTGATGTGACTTATAAGGCTTAGGCAAATACGCGTTCATTCCTGCATCAAAGCAATGCTTAATATCTTCATCTAGCACACTGGCAGTTAGTGCAATGATTGGCAGCTTTCCAAGACCTTGCTGGACTTCCCAATCTCGGATTGCACGTGTCGCAGTAATACCATCCATGACAGGCATCATACAATCCATCAGAATCGCATCAAATTGCCCACCTTGAGTAATTGCATCAACCGCTTCTTGTCCATTACTCGCCACTAAATAATCGTACCCCGCTTTCTCTAGAAAAAAACTGGCTATCTTTTGATTCATTAAATTATCTTCAACGATCAATATTTTCCTATTAAGTGGACGGCGGTTTAGATCACTCCCAATCGCAGCCTTTTGATTATTCAGGTGCTCTTGGAGCTGCGGTTTATACTCATCCAATGCAACTAAACTGTTGAAAAAGCGCTTACCGAGAAAAGGTAAAGTATGAGTTGAATGTACAGCTTCATGAATCACATTTGTTTTAAATAAGTGATGCTGACATACGATAATTTTTTGTTGCGGGTACTTTAAATGTAGCTCTTCAAGATCTTTATTGAGTGAATGATGCATGGTGTGGCAGTACAGAATGAAATCATAATCTAAACTATCGCTTTCTAAATTCTTCACTGATGGAAACAATTCAACGGTGATACCATTTCGCTCACATTCTTTATGTAACTGACTCACATAACTAAATGAATTAGAAATGATCACTGCGCTTTTCAGGTGTTCGAGCACTTTCTCACGGCTTTCCACCACATCCGCAGAAATATTGAATTTAAATGTAGAACCTATACCTTTAATGGAATTTGCTTCAATCTTGCCATCCATAAGTTCCACTAATTGGCGACAAATCGCTAGACCAAGACCAGTACCACCAAACTGACGAGTAATACTTCCATCTTCTTGAGTAAATGGTTCAAAAATAGAATCGAGTTTTTCAGACTCAATGCCGATACCAGTGTCAGACACATGAAACTCCACCATCCCTTGCGAATCAGATAGTGCGATATAAGTCACCGAAGTGATGATAGTACCGGAAGGCGTAAATTTGATCGCATTAGATAATAGGTTTGTCAGTACTTGCCTTAATCTGTGCTCATCAAAAAATAATTGAGGGGGAACATTGGAATCTATATTAATTTCTAATTCTACATTCTGACTGATCGCTTTAGACAGAATGACACTAACTGAGTCATATACCGCCTCTCGTAAATCGGACGAATTGGGCGACAATGTCAGGTTACCCGATTCTATTTTGGATAAATCAAGAATATCATTCAATAGCACAAGTAACGCGTGAGAAGATGACTCAATATCGGCAAGCACTTCTTTCTGGCTCACATTCAAATCACTTTGAGATAAGATCTCTGCCATGCCGATGATACCGTTGAGTGGTGTTCGGATTTCATGGGACATATTTGCCAAAAAAGCACTTTTCGCTTTATTAGCAGAGACAGCATCTTCTTTAGCCTCAATTAGATCAAGAGTATGCTGCTGTTCTTTAAGCATGATTTTATTTACAGCGTGAGCAAAAATGGCGAGCTCGTCATTACCTTCAACTTCTATCTTTTTCGGTGCTTTATCATCTTCATCTCTTTTGAGCATTCCATGTAGAATAATAGATAGCTTACGATTGATCCGTAATGAGGTGCTATAACCAAGTGAAATGACTAACACTGCAGAACTCAAAAGCAGCAAAGTCATGAATAAAATGTTTCTCTTCTGCTCTTTAATTCGATCAAGTAATTGTGTTTTTAGGCTTTCAGTATAGCCATCAATAACAACGAAAATATTTTCATGTCTTTGCTCTAGACTTTTAACATAGTCATAGATTTCACTGGGCTGCGCATTTTCACTCAAAATACGGCTTCTAATACGAAGGCTTTCTTGATAATCACTTTGAGAAAACACTTTAAGCAATTCACTGGTTTGATGCGAGGTAGCACCAAACTGTAAGAACCTTTCTAAATATTGTTCTTGTCTCTCGACTGCACCAAGGTAATTAAGAATTCCAGAACTCTTTGATTGCGGATCGATATATAAACAAAAGCTATGCCAAGCTTCCTTTTGCATCCAAAAAACAAATTGACTTAAATCTGAATAAAGCTGCTCAGACTTTGAAATATCATTATTTGTAATGTTTGCATTAATTTTTATTATTTCATTTAAGGTTTCTTGTAATACATCAAAAAACCAGTCTCCCACTGATCGAGTTTCCTGAATGGAAGCTCCCGACATTTCATTCACGATATCTATCAGTTCTTCAATTTCAGAAGAAAGCTCCAGTTGAGACTGATAAGACAACAATTGTTTGTTTTTTCTATCAAACTCCTGAAGGGTAGTGTTAATCTCATCAAGAAGAACTTCCCTTTCAGCCATACCTGATTCGCTGGTCAATAAATGGTATGAACTATTAGAAAGTGATCCAAATAGTTGTAACAATTCTGTTTTTATCTGCGTTATCTCATACCCGTCAACTTTGCTCTTATTTTTAGAAAACTCATTAACAGTTAAGCCAAATATAATTAATACAGAAATTGTAGAAAGAATTATGAGTCGAAGCCTAATTGAAACATTTATCATTATAATAATCACTCCCTTCCTTGAAAGTAATTGTACCTAGCCTATGTTAATAGTAGTCAATAAATAGAAATAATTGTTCAAAATGGACTTTGGAATAAAATATAAATGACAAGATGGTTGCCTCTAGTCGTTCTTCCGACGTTACTGTTAGCAATTTTAATATCTTCTGCTATTAAGGCCGAAGAATACGCTGTGATATCAATGAATTCAGAGCTTCTTCAATTGAAATCCATACAGGTTAAAATGCTATACAGAGGCAAAATAGACCGTATTGGAGAGCATCATATTAAGTTACTGGATCTTCCTCCCAAATCTGACCTTAGAAAAAATTTTTATCTCTCTTTACTCAATAAAAACCCATCACAAATGCAATCTATCTGGGCGAAGCAAAGCTTTTCTGGCAGGGCTTCAGCCCCATTCCAATTGCAAAGTGAGGACTTAGAAAGTGTGCTTATATGGCTTAAAAGCACGCCTACAGGCATTGCTTATTACCCTATAGAACAATTGCCTACCCACGTAAAAATACTATATATAATAAAAATTAAGGAAGAGTTATGAAGATAGCATCTCTACTCTTGTTGGCTATCTACTCCTCGATATCAGTCGCTGCGATTGATGTAACGGATACCTTTAGAGTAAGTGGCTTTGGTACACAAAGTGCGACGGTCACCGACCAAGAGATTCCAACGTTTTATCAATTGAATATTAATGATGAGTGGTGTTTTGACTGCGATACTACTTTTGGCATTCAGTTAGACTGGGAGATCAACAATGCACTTAGAAGCTCTGTACAACTAGTCAAAACACCTAATGATGAGTTTTCTGACCCCAGCATAGAATGGGCTTATGTTGCTTATCGAAATGGTGAGTTAAACACCAAACTGGGGCGACTACGTATTCCCTTGTTCATGATTTCAGAATATTACTATGTGTCTGAAGCCTACCCTTGGCTTCGTCCCCCTCAAGATGTTTATAACAGCGTATTCGGCTTTACTTATTTTGATGGCGCATCTATAGAGTGGAGCTCCTGGATAAATGATGAGGCACACTTACGCCTTCTTGCATTTGGAGCAACACCTAAAGAAACCAGTGAAATCATTCAAGGAAAAAATATAACCATAACATCAAGAGATGCTATAGGAGTCACAGCAGAACTGAATTTAGATGACATCCATTTTAGAGCGAGCTATTTGCACGCAAACTACAAACAAGACTTAGTCCCATCAGTGACTGGCTATCAAGATCTTGAGCTATTCACACTAGGAGCGAATTACTTGCTAGGGAACCTAAACCTAATGTCGGAAGTCATATTATCCCAAGACATTCATAGCAATTGGTATTTCAGTGCTAATTACCTATTTGATTCATGGAGCCCGTACATCACGTACAGCCAGCGTAGAAAATTAAGGGATAATGAATCCTTACTGATTGGTGCAAAATACTCTCTACTTGCCAATGTAAGCACTTATATTGAATGGCAGCATGTTTGGGGACGCACAGAATCGATCAGTGGGCACTTTACAATCCCGCAAAATCCAACTCAAAAGATACAAACGGATGTAAACGTTTATTCCATTGGATTATCGTTTACCTTTTAAGTTGAAGTTGAGATCTGTACCACCTGCAAAGTCGGCTGAATTTGTAATTTTTGCATTCAACTTTGATGTTAGTACTTTTCATCAAAAATTAAGTCTCTACATCTATAAATGTCAACATCGATAATTACGTAAAAACCACCTTATAACCCCAGAAAATTACAATATTTCAGTCATTTTACCTTCATTTAATTTTACTAGCAGAATAACAATTCATACCCTACAATCCCGCCACATAAAATTACAAAATAAAAACATCCCAATACAGGACGTTTTCAGAATGATTGATAGCTAATGGATTTCATTAGTGAATTTATGACACTGCATATAATCATTAGCTTTAAAGCATTCATTTTTAAGACATTAGTTATAAAAAAGAACAGCACTAAGACTGTCACCGTGATGATTTAATTCCCCCATGTATTATGGCAACCCTACACTCGCCACAATGCACCCAATAACGTGAAAAAGGTCCCGAGTTAAGATGAGCCCTGAAAAGCACCTTCTAGACTGGCAAACTAGCCAAACGATTGCTGAATCAATTTCGCCTACTTTAGGTCAACTTTATCGTCAAAAAGGCGTAGAAGTTATCCTCTTTGGGAAAACACTGGTTAATGCAACCACCATCGACATAATTAAAGCTCACCGCATAGCAAAACGTTACACTGGCTCACTTCTTACACCTGAACAAACTCAACCTATTATTCAACATCTACTCAATATGGACCTTTCTCCGTGCCGTATTGATGTTGGTCGCCTAGCTCACATGTTCTGGGAAAATAGAGAGGACACCACAGGCTTAGACGATTTCCTACAAACTGCACTTTTAGAGTCGTTAAATGGCGAAGCGATGACAGAACCTCGTGACGTTGTGCTTTATGGATTTGGTCGTATAGGTCGTTTATTGACTCGCTTGCTTATTGAGAAAAGCGGCCCAGGTTATCCATTACGTTTACGTGCAATTGTTGTACGAGGCGGCAAAAAAGGCGACTTAGAAAAACGAGCAAGCTTGCTACGCCGTGACTCAGTGCATGGTCAATTTAACGGCAGCATTGTTGTGGATGAAGAACGAAAAGCCATCATTGTTAACGGCAATTACATTCAGGTGATTTACGCTAACAAACCTGAAGATATTGATTACACCACTTATGGCATAAATAACGCTCTTGTTGTTGATAACACAGGTGTATGGCGCGACTCTGAAGGTCTAAGCCAGCATGTGGCATGTAATGGTGCGAAGAAGGTTTTACTTACCGCTCCAGGTAAAGGCGATATTAAAAATGTTGTATTCGGGGTAAATGAAGATGTTATTCAACCTGAAGACACCATCATTTCCGCAGCAAGCTGCACCACAAATGCCATTACACCAGTACTTAAAGCCGTTCACGATAAATATGGCGTACTTTCAGGACATATCGAAACCGTTCACTCATTCACTAATGACCAAAACCTTATCGATAACTTCCATTCTGGTGATCGCCGTGGTCGTGCTGCTTCATTAAACATGGTCCTCACTTCAACAGGTGCAGCAAAAGCCGTCGCTAAAGCAATGCCTGAAATGGCAGGTAAACTAACGGGCAACGCAATTCGTGTTCCAACGCCAAATGTTTCAATGGCTGTAGCTAATTTGAACCTAGAAAATGGGACTGATAAAGAAGAGTTAAACAGCTATTTACGTGAGATGGCACTGACTTCTCCGCTTTCAGCGCAAATTGACTACACAGATTCAACTGAGATTGTATCAACTGACCTAGTGGGCTCACGTCACGCTGGTGTAGTGGATGGTGTAGCGACTATTGCTCAAGACAACCGCGCCGTTCTTTACATTTGGTACGACAATGAATTCGGTTATAGCTGCCAAGTTGTACACTGCATGGAACAAATGATGGGCGTTCGTTACAAAACGTACCCTAGCACCTAAAATAACGGTATGAATCGCTAAGTAATTAGCAGTTATGTCACAGGCTCCACAACATAATAATGATAAAAGTACTGCTGTATTCAAACAGATTCAATAGGAACTCGACCCCATGAGATTGTTATTGAGTCGTTTAAATACAGCTCCCCCATTTAGCCGCTCATGCTTTGTTTGAGCGGCATTTTTATTTCTAGATACCTATAAGCCCTGCATACTTAAGATATTGAATAATAAGGAAGCTAATTTAATGACACTTCTACATCTGCATTAATGGTACTAGAACAGGCAAGTACATAACCTTGCTCTATCTCTTCATCAGTTAAAGTTTCTGTACTCGTTGAAGTGACTGAGCCTTTCGTTACCTTACACTTGCATGAACCGCAGATACCACTTCGACAAGCTGCAATTACTGGTACACCACCTTTCTCAAGTGAATCAATCAATGGGCTACCTTGCTCAGCTTCAAGCTCAACGCCAAATACAGGAACAAATACATTTACTGAACCGCTTGCTGCATTCTGTTCAGTTGCTTGTTCTTCATTATTTTCAATGTCACAGCTCAATGATTCAGCAGGCGTAAAGCTTTCTTGGTAGAAGTTACTCATATTAAATTCGAGCTCTTTCAAGTAGCTTTCAATATCGTGCATAAATCCAATTGGACCACACAAATAAACGGTTCTATCTAAAATATCGGGGCTCAGTGTAACCAACCAATTTTTATCTAATCGGCCTTGAGGAAATGCAGTATCTTGGTTGTCTTTTAGTAACAGCTTTAAGTGAAAGTTATCGAACTCTTCATTAAGTTGATTAAGCTCTTCAAAATAAATCGTTTGTCTTTTATTTCTCGCCATATGGATAAAATCAATTTCGATTTTACTGTCTGAAGCAAGCCAGTATTTCGCCATTGCCATTACAGGTGTAATGCCACAGCCGGCACTCACAAGCGTCACTTTATTAGTATTGGACGGCAAACAATCAATGCAGTTAAAGCCACCAGCTGGTTTCAACACTGAAACTTCATCACCTTCATCCAGTTCATCAATAATGAAGTTAGAAACCAAACCACCTTCAACTCGCTTCACTGTCAGTTTTAAGCGGTTTTCATCTGGGCGAGAGCTAATGGAGTATGCTCGGTAATCCAGTTTCTCAGGCATATGCAGGCCAAGAGTAATGAACTGCCCCGGTTTAAAATTAAATTTGAGATCTTGTGGAACACTACCAAGTTCGAAGCTTACTGTATCTTCAGTTTCATACCACTTTTTAAGACAAACTAATGAGATAGAGTCACTTTCAGACCATGCATACATAATTCAGAACACCTTTTAAAGAAATAGCCAGCCTAATAATCAGCTAGTGAAAATAGGTTTTATTAAATACGTAAATATAAAAAGCCTCGGGGCTTAAACAAGCACTCATGAAAGTACTTATCTTTGCCTCGAGGCTGATTCATTACGCCGCTAAGATTGTTTTAAGATCTTGCTCAGGTGTAGAAATTGCTCGCATATCAAACTCAGCTTGCATAATTTCAAGCAAGTTTTCAGTTAAAAATGCAGGTGCAGTTGGGCCGGTATAAATACCTTTAACGCCAAGTGCAAACAATGTCAGTAAGATAACAATCGCTTTTTGTTCAAACCAAGAAAGGACTAAAGTCAGTGGCAATTCATTAATACCGCAATCGAACTCTTTTGACAGCGCCAAAGCCAGTTGAATAGCAGAATAAGCATCATTACATTGACCCACATCCAGAAGACGAGGAATACCGTTAATGTCACCAAATTGGTTCTTGTTAAATCGGAATTTACCACAAGCTAAAGTCAGGATAAGTGTGTCTTCAGGCGCTTGAGCCGTGAAATCTGTGTAGTAGCTACGTTCTGATTTATCACCATCACAACCACCCACTAAGAAGAAGTGTTTGATGTTACCTTCTTTCACTTGGTCAATCACAGCAGGTGCGGCTTCCATCAAGGCATTACGACCAAACCCGACAGTGATCATTTGCTCAATTTCATCATGCTTGAAGCCTGGTTGAGATAAAGCACATTCAATCACATCGCTGAAGTCATCACCTTCAACGTGAGCAACGCCTGGCCAACCAACGATGCTACGAGTAAACAAACGGTCACGGTACTGACCCACATCTGGGTTTAGCAGACAGTTTGAAGTCATCACGATTGCGCCTGGGAAGTTAGCAAATTCTTTTTGCTGATTCTGCCATGCACTACCGTAGTTACCTGCAAGGTGCGGGTACTTATTTAATTCTGGGTAACCGTGTGCAGGAAGCATTTCACCATTCGTGTATACGTTAATGCCCTTGCCTTCAGTTTGTTGAAGGATTTTTTCAAGGTCATGCAAGTCATGCCCTGAAACCAAAATACAGTGACCCGCTTTCGTTTTAACATTTACAGCGGTTGGAGCTGGGTGACCAAAAGTATCGGTTTCGCCTTTATCTAGCATCTCCATTACTTTGTAGTTCATTAGACCAATTTGCATTGATGTATCTAATAACTCTTTAAGATCACTTGGGTCTTTACCTAGGAAAGCCATGATCTCATGGTACTCACCTTGGATAGCTTCATCTGTTTGACCAAGAACCAGAGCATGCTCCATGTAAGCAGCCGCACCTTTAAGACCGTACAAGCACAATAAACGTAAACCAATTACATCTTTATGCTGTGATTCATGACCACGGTTAACGGCCGCTTGAGGCGCAAGCGCGAGCAGTTCCGCAGAATCGGTAGGAAGATCGAATTTCGCCGCAGGAGAAAGTTCTGGAATTTCAAAGCCAGTTACAACAGCTGCCGCTCTTACTTTTTCTTCTAGTCGTTGTTTAAATGCATGAGATTGCTGTGCAAATTCGATAATGCGTGCAGGATCAAAGTTCACATTTGTTAATGTTGCGAAAAATGCACGAGGTGCCCATTCATCGATTTCTGTGTCAATTACACCACAAGTACGGCCTAAATTAGCCCAAAAAGAAACACCTTGAAGAGAGTGCACGAGCACATCTTGTAAATCAGAAACTTCCGATGTTTTGCCACACATGCCTTGAGAAAAAGAACAGCCTTTAACAGCTGGGGTTTGAATGGTTTGTTCACATTGAATACAGAACATAGAAATGGGCTCCAGTAATTTTTATTAACCACAAGTACTTTGCTTGCGGTGACTTATTTACAAGCCCTATAGAGCATCAATCGTGCCAAACTTTAACTTTCTGATTTAAAAGGAATTATATATTTAACCCTATTTTAAGTATGTATTTATGACTACAAAATATGACATCAAATAAACACCTTAAAGTCAAAAAGACCTGAAAATAAAATAACAATCGCGTTCATGTTTTGTTCATACACATATCGCTATAGTGCTAAAACAAAGAAAGAGGAAAGAATTATGAAGAATATTTTAATTACATTTGTCGCTTTAATTACTGGTTTCATGGCTCTAATTACCAGTCTACTTCTCGCTATCCCATTGGCTATTGCAGCCATGATCACAGGTAAGCGCTTACAAAGTAAAATGAAGAAGCAAGGCTTCTACTCTGCAGCTGGACCACAGGCTTCAATGCACGGTCAAACTATGCATAGTCAATCAACAATGCACCGACAGTATGCGACGCACTCAGGGGCAAGTACTGCAAAATCAAGTGTGATTGAAGGTGAATACGAAGATCTTTCAGCACAGAAGTAACGTATTAGTTGAATCAGAAACGTAAATAGCAAATAGAGTCCTACATACAAAATAGCTCCCCCAAGCGATGGCAAATGTAAATATACCTGCCATCGCTCAAGTCACTAACAAAATAATCAAACTTATCACTTGAACGTCATTCACTATTAATGAATGCACCCTTCATGACATTAAAGAGAGTCTCGCAAACGCACTATGATGAAACTTACTATTACCAGTATCCTTGCTATCTCCTCAATTGCCCTTGCTGGCTGCTCAAAAGAGGTCATCGACCCTGCATTCCAGAAATCCGATCACCTACCTAATTTCAAGCAAACTTCCTTCACAGATTACGTGGAAGAAACTCAGGAATGGCTACTTTCTCACCGTGTATTCATGACAAATGACAAACAATTCGAGATAGATGCAAATTCACCAGCTCAATACACTCCGGCGAATCCAAACGGGCAAGCGGTATTGTTGGTGCATGGTTTGGGTGACTCACCATACTCTTTTCATGATGTTGCGACACATTTAGCGGATCAAGGTTACTTGGTGCGAACCGTATTGCTTCCGGGTCATGGCAGTAAAGTGGGTGATCTACAATTGCCCACCCTTCAAGATTGGCAACAAGTCGTGGATCATCACACTCAATTACTTCAAAAAGACTATGATGCAGTCTGGCTGGGTGGATACTCAACAGGCGCAAACCTTGTTACCTCTCAAGCCATTAATGACCCGTCAATCAAAGGATTAATGCTTTTTTCACCAGCTTTCCAACCTTTTTCTCCAGCAGTGAAATTTGCGGGCATGGCTAGCCACATCATGACATGGGCAGATCAAGATCCTGAGGATAACCCTCTCCGCTATAATTCATTGCCTATGAACGGAGCATCTGTGTACTACCAAACTTCTGAAGTCGTTAGAGACGACCTGGAAAAAGGGATTTACGAAAAGCCAGTATTCATCATGATGAGTGAAGGCGACAGCGTTATTGATACTGAGTTTGTCCGAAATACCTTCGCTAATACAATGACCAATAATAGCAACATGCTTATTTGGCAAAGTGAGCACTCGCTAGATGAGCCTAGATCTAAAACATTCAGCATGGCACTTGAAGAACAGAGAATATCGAATGGTTCTCATATGGGCTTACTCTTCTCTCCTGAAAATCCATATTATGGAGTAAACGGTACGGAAGTAATTTGCAGTAATGGACAAGGCTCTAACCTAGAAAATGAATGCTTGGCGGGTAGTGAAGTTTGGTATTCATCTTGGGGATACACTGAACAAGGCAAGAACCACGCAAGGTTAACGTATAACCCATATTTCAATGAAAGCATGCAAGCTCTTGATCTGATGTTAAAAACATCGAATTAATAGCTTCTAGCTTCTAGCTTCTAGCTTCTAGCTTCTAGCTTCTAGGACAAGTTAAGCGTAAACCAATAGTTAAAACTCATCTAAAGTAAAAGGCTCATACTTTTCTGTCACTGTTTTCACATAAGTATGAGAACAAGAACAGAAAAGCATGAGCCTTTTATTATTTGCTTGGTGTAGGTCTGTAACTTTGAAAACAGTGATTCTTAAACCATTGCTCTAATTTCAACCACTGAAATTTTATTCATCTAAAACCTTTATTTATCTTAGCTAATAGTCTTAAACGGTCACCACAACACGCACAGCTAATAGGATAAGTACAACGCCAGACAACCTGTCTATCAGCTGAGCTTTAGAACGAATGCGATCAACAACCAAAGGGCTAGATAAGATTAAAGTAATGAAGCTGTACCAAAGCCCATCAATAATAAGTGGTGTAGAAACAATAATGATTTGATTGGTGATGTCATTGCCTAATGCTACGAATTGACTGAACAAGGCAATAAAAAACAAAGCAATTTTGGGACTTAAAAGTGATAACAAGAATGCTTCACGGGCCGATTGCCAATAACTCATTTTTTCGCCAGCTTCGAGCTTAGCCGCAACCCCACCTTTAGATCGAAGTGCATTAAAACCTAGGTAAGCTAAATAGCCAGCGCCCGCATAGCTTATCCCTTTGAACACCAATGGTGACTGCTCTAGTAAAACGGCTAACCCAATGATTGTCGCAAACGCATACAAGCCAATTCCAAAGGCGTGTGCCCACGCGGCAACAAGTCCATTAAGACGCCCACCAGCCAAACTATGTTTCGCGATCATTGCGAGGCTAGGGCCTGGCGACATTGCACCAAGTAAACAAATTAAGAGTAAAGAGAACCAAACTGTCAGTGTCATATATTTTTTCCTTGGCAAGCCAGTTCATACTAGATCCACATAGGGTTATAACAGTATTTATTTAAAAGAGAATATCATTAAAAGAAATGCTGAATTGAAACCATGCACCCTGTATCAAGCTCACCGATAAGCTATCGAATAACCTCAAAGTAAAGCGACTTGGGTATTATTTGAAATCAAAGATTATCATTTAGGTTATGATTTAAAATCATACTGATGTTATAGCTTGATCGCAGCATCGCTTTGCACGCTTTTTCACGAGCCCACTTATGTGCAGAATCATTGTCGTATTTTGGATGCCACATCAGCCAATATTTATGGCTTTCTGTATCAAAAGGAAGTGAGTGATAAGTCAATTCAAAGTGACGAGCTAAATTCACAGCAATGTGCTCAGGCACGATCATGAGATGATCACCTTGTGATAATACATTACAAGCCGATGAGAAGAATGGCACCTGTAATGAGACTCTTCGCTTGTAACCTAACTGTTTTAAAATCACATCAGCATGGGTGTCTTTATCCCCACCGCCTGTCACTTTAATATGTGGAAATGCCACAATATTATCTAAAGAGATCGTTTTTTGCTTGGCTAATGGATGACTCGAACGCATTAAACATACTGAAAAATCTTCCCCTAGTTTCAGGCTGGAAACATTGTCAGGCTTCTTTGGCAACATGGTGGATGCAAGGTGAATGCCCATCTCATTCAACGCTTCTAAATAGCTTGGCAGCCAAAGACGATAAGCCAAATTAATTTGGGGCGCGTGTTGGGCTATTTCTGCCACAATATCTGGCAAAATATATTGAGCAACATAGTCACTTGAAGAGAGTACCCACTCCCCTTTCCAATCTTTGGGTTCAAAGGGTTTATCATCTAATAAGTGGTCAAATTCACTAAGTAAATCATCCAGCTTATCTTTGAGTAATAGTGCTCGATTTGTGGGTACCAATTTATTTCCATCGCGTACCAATAAAGGGTCACCACATAACTCTCGCAATTGCGCCAGCTGTCGGCTCACAGCCGATTGGGTGATGTGCAAACGCTGGGCCGCTTTGCTGACATGACATTCTTCAAGCAATACATGCAGTGAGCGCAGCAAATTTAAATTAATGTTCCCTAACATTATTCACCCATTACCTGAACCCATTGGCGTCTCCATTCTGGAGCGGGGAAGCTTTCAGGCCAAAATTCGACTTGTTTACTGATCAAACCATCTTCAACCGTATGAAAAGTGATAGCCCTTTCAAATAGCTTACCATCAGACACGCTCACATCCGTTACCACCTGATTACGTTCCGCAACAATGCTATTCAGAACAAACGTCCATTTGCCGCTGGCGGGATATTGTGAGTTAATTTTGGCAAAGTTTTCTCTGCCGAAAATGGTTTCATGAGACTGAGGCCATTGAACCACACAATCGATGGTCAATAATTTCGATGCCAGATAAAAGTCATTCGTTTCCATTGCCGCCCAAAAGCTAAGTACCACTTCCTTTGGTGCCATACCATCAATGTTCGTTTCATCAGAAAAAGTATTTTGGGTAGGAGTCGAACCTTCATAAATGATACTTGATAATAGATAGTCCGTTTCAGCTTTAGATCTCATGGTTATTCTTCATTATTGGAAATATTCATATTTGGGAAATACAGGTTTATTGAACTGAGGCGAATTCGAGGATATTCGTTTCACGTTTTTAAAATCACCTCTCATAATTCAAAGCTAATCGCAGTGATCAACTAGAACATGATTTTTGTTTATTAAAAAACTCAGCTAAAACGGTATGAGTCATAAGGTGACGTAATTCAGGGTAAAGCTGTAATTGATCGCGTATTTGGTTCAATCGCCCCATACTTTCAACTTCGACATACAACATCATATCTGTCTCACCACTAATAGAATGACACCACAATACACCGTCGATGCTTTGAATTTGTTTCGAGTATGATTCGCAATTGTGCTCACAGCTCGACATATCAAACTTCAATAAAATATAAGCGCACACATTTCGAGATTTCTCTTGCTCTGCCAACTGTGCGTAGTAACCCAAGATCACTTTATCATTCTCTAATTTCTTGATTCTCGCCGTCACCGCAGATCGTGACAGATTGACATCCCGAGCAATATCACTCACTGAGCATCGTGCGTTTTCTTTGAGAATTTCTAAAATTTGGCGATCGAACTTATCCATATTATTTAAGCTTCCACTGCTTGTTCTATTTCTACCGTCTAATTTGCCACAATTCATAGCGTTAGAACAGAAAGCGGCTTTCAAGATCACAACATATTCGCGCATATTGCCTTTTCTTTAATCAAAGTGACGGAGTATTACGACGTTTCGCTAGCTGTAATATGCGCTTTAAAACGATATTCTTTCTATTCAGTGGATGCACCTGCAATTAACAAGATAAATTAAACGGCATATCGGGCAAGGAAAGCGAATGGCACAACTCAAGCAAGAAATCACCCTTATCTCTGGAATAGGGCAACTCTCCACCACCCTTCTTGGGACTGGTTTATTTATGATCCCTGCAATTGCAGCAGGCATTGCCGGTCAGTTATCGCTGTTAGCTTGGCTGCTTTTGTTTATCGCAATATGCCCTATAGCCTTAACTTTCGCCGCTTTAGGTAAACGCTACCCAAATGCAGGCGGCACTGCTTATTTCGTCCGCCAAGCATTCAATGAACGTTTGGAAACCAGCGTGGCTTGGTTATTTGTGAGTGTAATTCCTGTTGGTGTTCCTGCAGCTGTGGCGCTTGCTGGTGGGTTTGCTCAGCAATTACTCCCAGCTCCTTTCAATACTTCACTCATGGCACAGTTTTTCACGGTTGCTTTACTAGTTTTGGTGAACCTCATGGGCAGTAAATCCTCGGGTCGCTTACAAACCGTCATCGCTCTTTCTATTTTTACTCTCGTAGGCTCATTTATTTGGAAAGCCGATATTGGCACTCAAGATATTGCTTTTCCTGCCATAACTAGCGAATCAGTATGGGCAGTTGGCGCTGCGCTTGGAGTGATGTTCTGGTGCTTTGTCGGAATAGAAGCGTTCGCCCATATGGGTGAAGAATTTAAAAACCCACAAAGGGATTTCCCAATCGCTATTATCGCGGGCTGCTTTGTTGCTGGTGCCGTCTATTGGGCATGTTCTGTGGTCATTTTAAAATTAGGCGCTTATGGCTCACCTGAGTTCGATGCCACATCCATTCCATGGATCACCCAGCAATTATTCGGTGACGGGCTAAAAGTCGTAATTAGTATTCTGGGGTTTTTGGCTTGTTTTGCCAGTCTTAACCTTTATACCCAAAGCTTATCTCGTATGATTTGGGCACAAGCGAGACAGCATAGACCCGATAGCCATATGGCGAAACTATCACGTCAAGGTGTCCCTTATGTAGCCACTTTCGCAATTGGCTTCGTAGTATTAGTTTCTTGCAGCTTTGGTGAACTGTCTGGGTTAGATTTAGAATTCTTTCTTAAACTCGCAAATGGCATTTTCGTCTTGGTGTACTTACTGGCAATGCTCGCGGCTTATCAATTGCTGACTGGAGCTTCAAAGTACATTGCAGCGGTCTCATTAGTACTTTGTGTATTAGTCTTTGTATGCCTAGGTTGGTCTATGTTGTACGCCGTTTCTATCTTCACGCTGTTATCATTGCCTTGGCAAAAGTGGCTTAAAAAAACAAAGCCACAAACCAATATCGAATAATGCTGTTAGCGTTAGGTAGTGTTAGCGCTAGATGATATTCCAGGTGGTCGCGGTAAATAATAATCGCGCCACCTGCAAGTAAACGTAAACCATATCAATAAAATAAATTACTGATTACTGATTACTGATAGAAAAGTTGCGCAATCTCTTTTACTTTTGAATCAATGTCTTGCAAACGAATATTTCCAAACCCAAGTACGACACCTTGCCAAGTACGATTTGGGTTAGGAACATATTCATACACACCAAGCGGACGTACCACAATCCCCTTTTCTTTTGCCCTTAATTTCCATTCCTGTTCTGTAATATAGCCTTGCCATTTTATAGTGACATGCAAACCTGCCGCTTGGCTAATAACATCAACATCGTCAGCAAATTCTCTATTGACCGCTTCAACCATGGTTTGATGTTTTTGCTTATACAATCGGCGCATTTTACGGATATGTCTGAGCAGGTCACCTTCACTAATAAAATCAGCCAATGCTGCTTGGGTATGAGCAGCCGAATCTCCCGTTAAAGCATCTTTAATTTCTAAACATCTTGGAACTAGGCTTTCTGGTACAACTAAATAACCAAGTCTTAATCCATTAAACATCACTTTACTTAATGACCCGACATACAAAATTCGGTCATCGTGTCGTATTTTACTCGCAAGCCCCTGCATGCTGGTATAAGGACGATGAGCGAATTGAAATTCACTGTCATAGTCATCCTCTATCACCCATGACGAGCTTTGGTACGCCCACTCAATCAATTTTAAGCGTTGTTCAGTATTCAGCGTCGTTCCCATTGGGTATTGATTACTGGGTGTCAGGTACAGAGAATGAGCATCACTAGTAAGAATGGTATCTAGGCTAATTCCTGACTTTTCATGAACAGGGACGCCTTGCCTTTTAAGTTTCAATAAATTGATGATTTTATGCATTTGAAGGTAGCCCGGTTCCTCCATTAAGATCTCATCTCCTTGTTTTAAGGTCGCCATTAAAGCGATTGAAATGGCTTGCTGTGCCCCCGAAGTAATAATAATTCGGTTTGGATTGCACTTCACAGATCGACTACTTGCAAGGTAATCACTTAAGGCTTGCCTCAATGGTAAATATCCTTGCAGGCTTTGATTGCCAGCTAAAGTTTTACGAGTAATATGCCTTTGTAACAACCGTTGCCACTTCGCAAACGGAAACTGTTCTAAATCAGGGACTCCCGGCGCAAAACCGGCATTTAAGTCAAAGCTGTCTGAGTCATCAAAACTTCTGATTTCATCTTGAAACGTACACTGAGTTTGATGCTCTAATTCACGCGTTTTCTCTTTTTCAATAGAGGTTGAGTCTTCTGAGTTTGAACCTAAATTGGCATTTGGACCATTCTTAGCATTTATACTATTGCCCTCGCTTACATTCAGATCTGAAGTCGCGTTAATATCAGAATGTAAATACTGCTCAGGCTGTTCAACCATGACATAGTAGCCCGACCCGGTTTTACTCTCGATATAACCTTCAGTAACCAGTTGCTCGTAAGCATAAATTACCGTGTTTCGGCTTACTTCTAATTCAGAAGCGAGCTTACGAGTGGACGGTAATTTACTCCCTTTATTCCATAATCCATGGATAATTTTCTCTCTAACAGCATGAAATAACGCACTTTGTCGACTGCTGTATTTTTCGTCTAAGGTTAGGTCACCGATATCGATAGGCTGCATAACTGGATCCAAACACTCTTTAAAACTGGTTCTATTTATCGAACCAGTTAATCGCTATCTTTCTAGAAAAGCAATGAAGGAGAGCGCAATATGTTATCTAACACTAAAAGAACAGAAATAAAAAAAGGCGCGCATAAAGCGGAATTTGACCAAGAGAAACTGTATAAAATTATTGATGAAAGCCTCATCGCACACATTGCCCTTTCAGGAGAAAAAGGTCCTGTGGTCATCCCAATGTTAGCGTGGCGTGTCGATAATATGGTTTACATCCATGGCGCTAAAAACAGTCGACTATTAAGAGGGCTTAAAAAGGGAGAGCAAACTTGCTTAACTTTTACTCTTTTTGATGGATGGGTGCTCGCTCGCTCTGCATTTCATCACAGTGCACACTACCGTTCTGCGGTTGTATTTGGTCAATTTTCAGTCATCGATGACAACGCTGAGAAAGATCGTCTATTGAATATATTTATAGAGCAAATTGCGCCAGGAAGAATTAACGATATTAGACTGAGTAACCAGAAAGAACTGACGGCGACAGAGCTACTTGCTATTCCTTTAACGGAAGCTTCCGTCAAAATAGGTAAACACGGTGTAAATGATGATAAGGCGGATTTAGACATTCCAGCTTGGGCTGGTATTCTTCCATACCGAACCGTTGTGGGTCCACTAGAGCCAGTTTCAGATTTATATGAAGGTATTGAAGAACCTGATTATTCAAAAGCTTACGGTAAAAGGTGGCATCAACATTAGTCTAGCCAAGTAGATTATGTAGAGACGGGTGAAGGTATCTTGAACAGATATTTCTAGCTCCCGTCTCAATCCATTTATTTCAAAGACATTTTCTTCATTTAATGTTTACTTGAGGCCGAGTGGACAAACCTCGGCTTTATCCATTCAATCTAAAGCGTTCAATATATTGTTTAGGGGTTAGCCCCCTGTGCTTCTTAAACATCCGATTAAAACTAGCAATATTTGTATAGCCTAATCGGTTTGAAACTTCATCTAAAGGCACCAAATGCCTTAGCAACTCAACAGCCGTGTTACTGAGTACATACCCCATCACCGTCGAGAAATTCACACCCAACTTATGCAGCCGTCGCTGAAACTGTTGTTCAGAAAGATTCAATAAACTCGATACCTTCGCTAACGTCGGCAAACCAAAATGCCGGCTATAGTTTATAGCTTCATAGATCACTTTATATTCATCATTTGGATCCGGCATATTTAGATAATCATCAAGATCACTAAAATTCATCGCCAATTTCCCCTTTATTGGAGATGGATATTGATTGGTAGAAAGCCGTAAATCCGCCTTCAGCCAAATTTCCGTTCTTGGTTGCCCCCATTCCACGTTACAACCAAAATAATCAACATAAAGTTTACTGTTTTCACGACGACCAGCCACCAGCACACGAGCAGGTGAAAAATTGTCACCTAAATAACGGCGTAGGATTTTCATCATAAAAATGACGACTCGAATACTATCGTGAACTTTTCCTTTATCAGAATAAGAAGGGTTGTCGTAAGACCACTTAATCAAAGGACCGACTTGAGCACCAGAAAGGTAAGCTCCAGATTGTAAGCAATGCAGTCCCATGTTTACTCTACGAATAGTCGAAGCCAAATCATGCCCAGAGAAAAACCAATGACTAAGCGGTCCAATTCTTTCTATATCAACCAATGGGGCAAGTTTGAGTATAATATCAGGGTCTTGTGTCTCCTTTGCTAGGTTGACATACCACTGGCTCACCTCACTCACCGGTATCAAGTTCATTGGATTTTTAAACACTGATTCGGGAATCCCAAGCTTAGAAGTGAGTAATGGATAATGAGTCAGGGCATGCTGATATATCCCATAAATTCCAAGTGTTCTCAAAAAGTGGATATTATTCTTCAATGTGACCTCAACGAATACGTATTCATTAGAAATTTCAATTACAGATTAGCTCAAATAACCACTCAATTCGAACTAATCTGTAATTATCTTACCTTTATGGTCACGTGGCTTCACAATCACCCCATCAATAAGAAATAGGGGTTATCAATGAGTCTACTTAGTGTCCCATTTGTTGGAACAGGCGCAGACACTGCATTACATGTTGTAGCAGGCGTTGTGCTTGTAGCAACAATCGCAGCGGCTTGTTACGGCTTTTGGCGTTTCCATGAGCTACCAATCAATAAAGCACACAGTAAAGATCATCATCAACTTGGACTGATTACAGCTCTCACATGGATTGGATTCATCTGGCACTGGGTATGGGTTTTAGCCGTGATACTGGCTTTTGTTGATATGGAAAAAGCCATCATCAATCTTCGAGATACATGGCATGCGAAACCACAACCTGAAACTAAATCTGATGAGGAGAATCAATCATGCTAGAAGGCTTAGCTATTTGGGCTCTATTTATCTATCTATTACGACTAGTAGGCATGCCTTGGAATAAAGGCACGAAATCATTCGCTTACCTTGGTGGTACTGGGTGGCTGCTATTTGTTTGGGTAGGCTTAATTAACTACACACCAATGGATCTTTCTGGTGGTTCAGTGGTGCAATCTCCCCACATTCAATTGCGCCCAGATTCAACATCGGTAAAAGGTAAAACGACAAAAGTTCATATAGCGCCTAACCAAGAAGTAATGGAAGGTCAGCTTATCTACGAAATTGATGATACAAAATTCATTATTGCGAAAGATAAAGCACAAGTGAAACTTGAATCTGCACATGCTGAATTAGATACCGCGAGCCAAGAAGTTGAAATCGCAAAAGTGAGCTACCAGTCTGCATTAGCTGATATTGAAACATCGAAAGCTCAAATTGAATCAGCAGAAACCGATTTATTGCTGCAGACTAAAACACTGGCTCGTTACAAACAGCAAAATAAAGTGGTGAAGCACACCATTACGGAAACCGACATTGACCAACAGACCGCGGCGGTAGATTTAGCCAAACACAATGTGAAAACGCTACAGTCCCAATTGGGTAAGAAACAAGTAGATGCAAGCAATGCTGAATTAAACATTCATAAAGCAGAAACAAATGTTGTTCAAAAGAAAACGGATGTAGATTCAGCGCAAGCTTCGTTGGCACAAGCGCAATGGGATTTAAACAGCACGAAAGTAACCGCCCCAACCGATGGATTCGTTACCAACTTCATTTTGCGTGAAGGTCAGCGTGTATCACTGATGCCAAGAATTCAAATGTACACCAATGAAAAATATGTGCTTATGCGAGTAAATCACCAGGCAATTCGAAACGTAAAAGTGGGACAACCAGCAGAGTTCGCAACTGCGGTTTACCCAGGGAAAATATTTACAGCAACCGTAGAAGGAATTGTTGAAGCGACAGGTGAAGCACAAGGTTCATTAATGGGCTGGGATGATTCAGTAAGAGCAACGACTGGCAAAAACCTTCAAAACAAACACCATTTTGTACGTTTAAAAATTGAAGAACCTGATGGCTACGACATCCCAGTGGGAGCAGTTGGTCTCGCATGGGTGAGTGGTGATAAACCAATCAGCTTCATGGCGTTTTTAGATGTTATTCGTGGAATAATTATTAGAATGAAATCCCAGCTTTACTTCTTCTATTCGATTTAAATCCAGGTTTTCAACACGGTACATCAAGGTTAGGTCAATATGGTTACATCATATTGACCTTTTTACTTTGTTTTTTAGAAATTACATATTTCCATATCTCACCCAAGACTTGTGCTCACACCGTCGCAAGCAGATGCCAATTCGCATTTTGCAGTTTCACAATGCGAAATAAAAATACCAAAACGCAACAGCATTGAACAAATATGCACCAAAATGCTCTGAAATCACCATTTTTCATTGATGAAAAGTTGGCACGCTAACTGCAATATATAAATTGACCCTTCTTAAGCCGAGGGTCACCTAGCCAACTGACGTTGTTAGTGAACTCTCATTGTTCACACTATATATAAGCCAATTGCGGTTATTGCAATTGGCTCTTTTTTTATCTATTGCTCGTAAACGTCACTACCATCTACTTATAGTTCTGCTTCACTTGCACTGACCAACTTTCAACACATCTTCTGTGTGAAACGACTCCCGTTTTGACCTGTCAGTACTAAGCACTGTAAATGACTTCGCTACACTACTCTCGTTCAAGCAACCGAGTGCTCTTATGAAAACAGACTATTCAATAAAACTTCTCCCTGTAATTCGATATCTAGAAAAAAATTTCAACGAGCCACTCAATTTAAAGCAAGTTGCTGAGTTAGCCTGCCTATCGCCTTATCATTTCCATAGAATCTTTAAAGCTGTGACGGGGGAAACTCTCAACGAATTTATTCGGAGGCTAAGGTTAGAGGCCGCCGCCAATGAACTTTTCTATACAAAACCAAACATTACTTCTGTCGCATTAGGATATGGGTTTTCAAGCTCTCAAAGCTTAGCAAAAGCCTTCAAACAGCATTTTGCACTTACTCCGAGTCAAATAAGGGAATGTGAAAATATTCATGATTTTTCGGTACTTCTGAGAAGCAGCAAGATTGGACACTCACTGCGCAAGATTGGACACGCCGGAAAAAAGACACCGCAATATACTGGATATGAACGAACCTTATGGAGCAACAATATGGAAATTAAGACATTCGAATCAAGCCAGATCGCTTACCTACGAGTTACAGGTCCTTATGGTGAAAACTATGACCCAGCACTTGGCAAACTTTACTCTTGGGCAGGTCCTGAAGGATTAGCAGGCAATACTTCGATCTTTATTTATCACGATAACCCTGAAATTACTGCAGCTGAAAATTGCCGAACTGATTTATGCCTAATGATCGATGAATCAATCACGCCACCTCAAGGGATAGAGGTGAAAAATTTTACTGGCGGGAAATATGCAACGGTTCGAAAAACCATTACTGATAAGTCCCAGTATGGATCTACATGGGATGAACTCATCGCCCAAGTCGTTGATCAAGGACTAGACACTGATGACCGCCCTTGCTTTGAACTTTATCACCACTACGACCTTGAAAAAGGTCACGCTGATGTAAGCTTCTGTACTGCTATCAAATAGTTTAAATCTTAATCCTTTCAATACCTCTAACTTCTACCAGAAACCCACTTTTACTGTCTGCTCACAGAGAGTGAAAGTGGTGTGGGTGCAAATTCAAAGTACCATATTCAAATCACAATTTTTACAGTTAATCATTCATAAGCATATAATCGAATTTATCAAGTCAACACAGCTTAATAAACAATAATCACACCAATAGTAATCGATTCTTTATTATTTTTAATAAATAATTATGAAAACTTAATTGACTGTTTTTTAAAGCTTTTAAAATAAAAACCTCAGACTATCAAGACTTCATAATGAAAACTTTATTGACTAATCTATCTATATCACCATAATGCGCACGTTTACCTGAAATATGGTCAATTTAATTTAAATTAATTGTAATTGCGGAGGTGTAAAATGGCTGATAATAACTACAGTCTCGGGCCGGTACCAACATCGGCTAGGAAAGGGGTCGCTTCACTTACTATGGTAATGCTCGGACTCACTTTCTTCTCTGCAAGTATGTGGACGGGGGGTTCACTGGGAACTGGGCTTTCTTTTGACGACTTTTTCCTCGCCGTACTAATTGGCAACTTAATTCTTGGTATCTACACTTCATTTCTTGGCTACATTGGAGCTTCCACAGGTCTTTCCACTCACCTTCTTGCTCGTTTTTCTTTCGGAACTAAAGGCTCTTGGCTCCCTTCGGCTTTACTTGGTGGAACTCAAGTTGGTTGGTTTGGTGTAGGTGTCGCAATGTTTGCTATTCCAGTACAAAAAGCGACAGGTATTGATACCAATACATTGATCATAGTTTCTGGCTTACTTATGACTGCAACCGTCTATTTTGGTATAAAAGCACTCATGATTTTGTCTGCGATTGCTGTTCCGTCTATTGCTATCTTAGGCAGTTATTCTGTCTTCACCGCAGTAGACAGTGTAGGCGGTTTAGAACAGCTTCAGCTCATAAAGCCTGAGACACCAATGGACTTCTCCGTCGCGCTTGCGATGGTGGTGGGGTCTTTTGTTAGTGCCGGTACATTAACTGCCGACTTCGTACGTTTTGGTAAAAAACCTGCCAGTGCAGTATTAGTGACTATGGTGGCTTTCTTCATCGGTAATTCGTTAATGTTCATTTTTGGCGCGGCAGGTGCTGCAGCGACTGGGCACTCAGACATTTCAGATGTCATGATTGCACAAGGATTATTACTTCCTGCAATTATTGTACTGGGCTTGAATATCTGGACCACCAATGAGAATGCTCTTTATGCTTCAGGTTTAGGTATTTCGAATATTACAGGTCGTTCAAGTACTGCTATGTCTATAATCAACGGCATCATTGGTACTATTTTCGCTCTTTGGCTATATAACAATTTTGTGGGCTGGCTAACTTTTCTATCACTTGCTATCCCACCAATTGGTGGCGTAATAATTGCGGATTTTTTCTCGAACCGTAAACATTACAAAGATTTTGCAAAAGCAGAGTTCAAAACCGTTAACTGGGCTGGCATTATCGCGGTCGCAATCGGTGTAGCTGCAGGTCACTTCCTACCAGGCGTTGTGCCTTTAAATGCAGTTTTAGGTGGGGCGTTTAGCTACCTAATACTTAACCCTCTAATCAATAAAAAAGCACTGACTTCTCAGGCGGCTTAAGGACTCATTATGACAACCCTACTTATCAAGAATGCCAAAATTCAAGACCAAGATGCCTTGAAAAATATTCTGATAGAAGACGGTCAATTCAAACGTATTCTCAACATAGATGAGCCACTAGATCACCAAGGAGACACTCTTGATGTTGAAGGCGGTCTTGCTGTCTCGCCATTTTGTGAGCCACATATTCACTTAGACACTACCCAAACGGCTGGTGAACCTAATTGGAATATTTCAGGCACTTTATTTGAAGGCATTGAGCGTTGGTCAGAACGTAAAGAACTGCTTTCAATAGAAGATGTAAAATCAAGAGCAAAGCAAACTCTGAAATGGCAAATTGCTAACGGCGTCCAGCACGTTCGGACTCACGTGGATGTGTCAGATCCAACATTAATTGCATTAAAAGCGATGGTAGAAGTTCGTGAAGAAATGAAAGAGTGGGTAGACATACAAATTGTCGCTTTCCCGCAAGAAGGAATTCTTTCTTATCCAAATGGCAAAGAGCTGTTAGAAGAAGCCGTAAAACTTGGTGCCGATGTAATTGGTGCAATTCCACATTTTGAGTTTACTCGTGAATATGGCATTGAATCTCTTCATTACGTATTTGAACTGGCACAGAAATACAATTGCTTGATCGATGTTCACTGTGACGAAATTGACGATGAACAATCACGCTTTGTTGAAACACTAGCGGCTCTCGCTCATAAATTTGAGATGGGTAATAAAGTCACGGCAAGCCATACAACCGCAATGGGTTCTTACAACGGTGCTTATGCTTCTCGCTTATTCCGTCTACTTAAAATGTCTGGCATTAATTTTGTCGCTAACCCCTTAGTGAACATTCACTTGCAAGGCCGCTTTGATGATTACCCTAAACGCCGTGGTGTTACCAGAGTAAAGGAAATGCTCGCTGCGAATATTAATGTATGCTTTGGCCATGACGACGTATTTGATCCATGGTACCCACTGGGCACAGCAAATATGCTGCAAGTTTTACACATGGGCTTGCACGTTACTCAAGTGATGGGTTATGACCAAATCAATCAATCACTTGATTTAATCAGCAAGAATTCAGCCCGCACTCTTAATATTCAAGATAATTACGGTATAGAAGAAGGCAAACCTGGCAGTTTACTTATACTTCCTGCCGAAAATGGTTTTGATGCTGTTCGTCGCCAAGTCCCAGTTCAGTACTCGGTTCGTCATGGTAAAGTAATTGCAGAAACTCAGTTAGCAAAAACCAAGATCAACCTTGATCAAACGGAAGATGTTAACTTCAAACGTTAATCATCAATAAAGTCAATAAACAAGGGAGCGCACGCTCCCTTTTCCTTCGAAAATAACCAGCAATTTTTTTTCGTAAAAACTCAATCAAAGTGTGTACAGCCTCTAAGAATGTGTTACCATGCTCTCGCTCTGTTAGCCAGAGTTATTTAAGTTAGAAAAGTAAAATTGACATGTAAAATCGTTACCCGTTTTTGTAAGTAGTTTTTCCTTATTTCTTAGCAATATTAAATAATTCAATTATCAGCGCATTGCAGAAGACTGCAATAAACAATTAAAATTTATGAATAAGGGACAAATTATGTCTAACACAAATACTGGCACTGTAAAATGGTTTAACGAAGAGAAAGGTTTCGGTTTCATTTCTCAAGACAACGGCGGCGCTGACGTATTCGTACACTTCCGTGCTATCGCATCTGAAGGTTTCAAAACTCTTAAAGAAGGCCAAAAGGTTTCTTTCGAAGTTGAGAACGGTCAAAAAGGCCTACAAGCAGCTAACGTTGTTGCTCAATAATAAGCATTTAGCTTAAGAATTTTAAAGCGCTGATTTTTATCGGCGCTTTTTTGTTTCTATTGCGTTATTTTCCCCCACCTCAATTTCATTCTGCGGCACTTCGTACTATTAAATTCATATGAACATCCTAATTTGTGTCGATTTAATATAACCCGACCCCATTAATCATATAATTTTTAAAGCAAATTACGCAAAAATCCGCTAGTCTTATCTTTAAGTCACTCCCGTTAATATTCCTAGTTGCAGTAAGAATAATGAAAAAAGATGAATTTCAAAAATCGACCGCTAACTTAAAAAAAGCTGTTCCACTCATGATGAAAAACAGAGTGTCTACTACACCTGCAAATTATGCGTTGTGGTATACCTATGTTGATAATGCAATTCCTCAGCTAACGAAAGAAATGGATAGTGTTCTAGAACAATATGGCATTTGCCCCCCTACAGTTGGCGACACTCTTTACACCAACTATGTAGCCAGTAAATCAGAAACCAATATGAATGAGCTTCGTGCGAGTATTGAAGTTTTGGTGACAGAGGTTGCACATTCAATGAATGATACTTTAGCGGACACTTCTGCATTTTCAGAAATGATCGACAAAAGTTTAGGGGATCTGTCTAGAGTCGAGAATGAAGGCATGTCTATCGATGAAGTTATGGGGCTTGTCCGACAGCTTGTTTCTGAATCAAGAGATATCAGACACTCGACTCAATTTCTAAACTCTCAGCTAAATAATGCTTCAAGTGAAATTAGCCGCCTAAAGAATCAACTTGTAGAAGTTCAAAAAGACGCACTGTTTGATAGTCTATCTAGCCTTTATAATCGCCGCTCATTCGACAAAGACCTCCAAACTCTGTGTGAAACGAATCAAGCGATGTGCTTAATACTTCTCGATATCGACCATTTCAAATCTTTTAATGATACCTATGGGCACTTATTCGGTGACACCGTGATAAAAAGTATTGCTCGCAAACTTCAGTTAAGCAGTAGAGATGGCATCAGTGCCTATCGATTTGGTGGTGAAGAATTCGCTTTAATCGTACCAAATAAATCTTTGCGTATTGCAAGACAATTTGCTGATACTAGCCGACGTACCATTGAAAAATTATCCATAAAAGATCGCCGTAGCGGTAAGCAAGTTGGAAATATTACCGCTTCATATGGTGTCGTTGAGTTTAAGAAAGGGGAAAGCCCAGAATCACTGATTGATAGAGCAGATAAATTACTCTACGAAGCAAAATCACTTGGTCGTAACAGAGTCATGCCTATATAAAAGAAGACTCTTTTAGTGACTATAGTTCTAAGACGAATATCGTTTGAACATGCTTGGCTCACTCAAAGAAGCTTAACGTTTTGTTTATAGCCTACTCTTTAAATAGTTTCATTTAATAGCACAAAGCCTCGATATTTCGAGGCTTTGTCATTCTTAAAAATAGAACCCAGTACTTCCCTTGTCTGAGCGCTATTAATTTCTTGAGCACCATTAATTCTTTTACATTATGTGTGAATCATTGGAGGAGCACTAAAATGGTTTTTATAGGTGATAACAGTAATCAAGCCTGTAGTCTTCACCACTTTTCGCTTTGAATTCTTTATCTTCACTGCATGCTTTAGGCTTACCTTTCTCATCACCTTTTACCAAGCTGATCCAGTGTCGCATTGCTGCTGTGGACTCATCCAGTGTACTTCTATCTGATGTCATATCTTTAGGCGCTTGGCTAAAGGTTGTGCATGTCTCTAATTGAATATCGTCAATATCAACCAGTTCAACACACCCTGTTCCTTTGTGGCTGCCGAACATTACTTCTAGGTGGCTACCACTACCATCTCTTAACAAAATTGAGTCTGGGTCGCACTTCTCTCCCATGTAAGCAACAAATTGTTTTGGGTGCTGTAAGCCACTGTGCTGACCATTTTTAAAAAATGCCAATACGTGTCGGTAATCGATAACATAACTCGTCACGTCTTGATGTGAGCCATTTTCTAGTGGGAAAAGTCTATCAAGTAGCTGTTTAGCTTTGATCTGCTTTTCACTTTGTCGGTTTGAACTGATTGTCTCTACGGCAAAGACAGCTTCAGCGATAAATGGTTTTGTTTGTTTTTGGATTTCTGTTTTATCGAAAGTAAGCATATTCATAGTCTTTCCCTCTTGACTAATTCAGTGACCATTCACTGTTTCTCTTTAACCAGTCAGTTTTCAAATTGTAGATTGAAGGCAGAAAATCTAATTTCAATCCGATATTTATTATGAAAACTTACAAGCTCATTCAGTAATAATGTGTTCTAGAGCAATAATTCCAAACTAACGTTTAAATACTTTGTCATTTTGTGAATTGCTTAGTTTGTAGACTAACTCTTTTTTACTTACAATTTCACAACAAAAATTTTACAGTGTGAATTTTACAAATATGGCCTTGTCAAAAAGTTTAGTTCGTCAGTCACATTTTCTTGGAACCAAAATTAGGAACCTAAGAAAAAGGAACCATCTCACGATGGAAGATCTCTCTGCGCGCTGTATTCGCATCAACCCAGAGTACGCCCCTTCCGTTTCTTATCTATCGATGATCGAGCGAGGAAAGCGAGTACCAAGTATTGATATGCTTGAAGTGGTTGCTCAAGTATTCCAAAAAGACCCCACATGGTTTTTGGATGACGAGCCAGAACAGCAGGCCATTACCCCAGACAAAGGAAACCGAGGTGGTATCCGTGGGATGGCTTTAGAGCCCAGTTTTTTATTCTCAAATGACATTTTGCAAATTGCCATTCCAGAGATGCTGTCGCAAACTGGGATTTCAGGTAAACAGTTTGCTCACCTGTTGATAAGAGCCCATCAAGAAAGTAACCAAAACCACTTCCCCGATCTTGAGCGTGCGGCCGAAGAAGTTGGACTCAAACGGCTTAACTTAGGTGTTGAAGACCTCATTGATATCGCGCGGGATTTAGGTATCCAAATTCGCTGGGTCACTCGAACGCCAAAAGATGTAGTAGACGAGCTAGGTATAAACGCCAAGCAACTAGTGACTTCATTTTTTGAACCACCAGGAACCATTTACTTAAATGAGATACTCAAAGAATACCCAACGCGCTTGAAGTACGATTTATCCGTTTATATCGGTCACTGTATCTTGCATAGTAAAGAAGGTCTTAAAAGTGTCCTGTCTGTTGGCAATAACAACACTTGGGACGACACTCAATCTGCTTCATCTTCACTATTGAACTCTCAAGATATTCTTCAAGCTTGGCGAGATTTTGAATCCAGTTTTTTTGCAGGCGCTCTACTTTGCCCCAAGGTTCCATTTAGGCAGTTACTTGACCGAACCGGCTATGAAATTGATGTCCATAAACGCGCAGGCGTTTCTCCATCAGTAGCCATGAGAAGAATGACTGTCGTTTCTCCTTACCCTCATTGGCACTATTTCGATGCTTACGGTCCAGGGAAGCTAAAAGCCGTTTACAGAGGAAATGGCATACCACTTCCATGGGGAAACATGAGAACCGTTGCCGATCCATGTCAACACTGGGCAGTGTTCCGTAGGTTAACCGAACCAAGAGCCGGAAGCTCAGCACAAATTTCAATATTAAATGTTGGAGACGAGCCTCGTATTTATTGCTGTGAGTCCGTCAACATGACAGATCCAGCAGGAAACAACCGAGTTCTATGCGCTGGTATTGACCTTAATCCAGCAATCGATGCTCAAGGTGGAGACTCAAGATCCATAGCCGAAGAGCTGAAAGCATCTTGTGTGAGCAACGGAGGTTCAGTCATCATTCCAAATAGTATTAAGAAAGATCTCACTACTATCGCAAAAATTCTCAATATAAATTGGATAGAAAGAGGAATAGAAACCGAAGCTCGACTAATTTGTTCTCGAGGTGCAGAGTGCCCGCGCCAACCAAGTTGTTACTCTAAGTGTGGAGCATAAATCTTGTGCATCATTCTAAATGTTAAGTAAGTGTTCAGGCAAAGTGATAAACAAAGAACGCAAATAGTAATGGTAGGAAGAGTGGTACATAGCCTTGCAATGATTTGGTTGTTCGTGAATTTTAGGCAAAAAAAAACCAACCACAAATCAGTGATTGGCTATATATTTTTGTGAACAATATTAGGTTCACTAACAACGTCAGTTGGCTAGGTGACCCTCGGCTTAAGAAGGGTCACTAATACTAATGCAGTATGCGTGCCAACTTATAAAGCACCATTTATTAGGCATTCAAGCGCTTATTTACGACAATTACCACTTAACATTTGCATATTGCAATCGCAAAACGCAATTTAAAATAGATTTGCTAGTGAGCCCCTTATCAGCAATCAACTTTGCGGCTTACTCTCTAGCAGTACCGAGTAACTACAAAAAAAAGAGGTATAAATTACTCAATAGTGTTATTGACAATAAAGACATATATTAAAGTGTGATTTGCGTCGATATTTATATAGGAAATTCAACACCTTAGATCCTATACTCAACCCATCAAAGTAACTATTAAACGACTCTGTTCAGGAGAATGTTTTGAACTCTATTCTACGTCGGTTCCCGCTTTATCTAGTGGTCACTTTTATTGCGGGTGTTCCACTGCTTATATCACTAATACTCGCCACCTTGTCAGTTTTTGACTACCGAGAGCAAGCCAATACATCAAATCAAGACCAAGAAGCGGTACAGCTTGTTGCACTTTACGACAACCTAGCCCATAACATCGCAGTTGAACGTGGATTGTCGGCAGGCGTACTTGGCAGTAAAGGTAACCCTACTCAAGTCTCTAACTTGAATAAGCAACGCAAAGTCGCAGACAAACACATTGATGCTTTGATTCAATATACTCCTCAGTACCTATCACAAGAATTAACACTCAAGTTAAGTAAAGACATTCAACAGCGTTTACGTACTATTTCAGACATTCGATCTCAAGTTGATAGCTTAAAACCTAAAGCATCTCCTTTTGCCTACTACTCAGATATCAACCAGCTTGCTATTGATAACTCAGCCATGCTGCTTGCCAACATATCAAATGCAGAGATAACCACTGTGGGCGCTTCATTGATCTCGATTGTGACGATGAAAGAAAAAGCAGGGCAGGTTCGTGGAGCACTTAATGGCGTATTCGCACGAGGTAGCGCTACCCCAAAGCTCTTTACGAATATCCAAGGCTATATTGAACAAGGTAGCTATGCGATGCGTAATGCACGTATCGAAATGCCAGACGTTTATAAAAGTCAATTGACGAGCCTTACTCAGCAAGATAGCTGGAAACAAGTCGTCAATATACAGAATAGTTTTCTAGCTCAGTCTAATCATTTGGATTCAGTAAAAGGTCCAGATGCTAGTGCTTGGTTTTCATTAGCGACAGACCGAATAAAGCTACTCAATGGTCTACGTAGTGACTTACAAGAAAGTATGATCAACAAGTCAAATAGCAATGCTGAACGCGCCAACTTTTTGAGTAATTTATTCATTTTACTCATCATAATCGTGGGTTCTATTCTTTTACTTTCCATTATTTTATGCGTCCAGAATCTAAAAAAACGCGTAGGTTTCTTAACGTCTAATTTAGGTCAAATGTCGACACAACGAGACCTGACTGTTCAACTGAATATGGATGGTAAAGATGAAATTTCACAAATTTCGTCAAGCATTGATGCTCTTACGGTCAATATCAAGAACCTGCTGTCAGATGTGACTAAAACAAACGAGCACAGTACGATTCGACTTGAGACGATTGTGAGTAACTCACACAACCTAGGCAGCAGTAGTCAAGCCACAACAGCGAAGTGTGAAAATATTGCCACAGCTATGACAGAATTATCTCAATCAAGTTTAGAGATAGCTTCATCAGCGGAAAGAGCTCTATCTGAAACTTCTGACATGAAAGGACAAGTGACAGATTGCCTAAATCAAAGTGAAGCATCTTTTGCTTCTGTTGAGGGGTTATTAGCTCAAATTTCCGAAACGCAAAACTGTATGACAGAGCTTGAGAAAGATACTCATAGCATTGGTCAAATCGTAGCATCCATTCAAGGGATCTCCGAGCAAACCAACTTACTCGCCTTAAATGCTGCAATTGAAGCTGCACGAGCTGGTGAGCATGGACGCGGCTTTGCAGTAGTGTCATCAGAAGTTAGGGATCTAGCACAACGCAGTAAAGACGCAACTGAGAATATTAGCCAGCTACTTGAAAAGATCACTGAGAATACTCGTCGGTCAGTCAATAATATGGATAAGAGCCGAGAGGCAAGCGATGGCACATACCAATCCGTTCATGTAGTGAATGGAAGTGTTCAGCAACTTGAGACCGTCATAGAGCAGCTCAGTGAGCATATAACGAGTATTGCTAACTCAACAATCGAGCAATCGAAAGCCAGTGAAGAAGTCGATAAAGACGTAGATACGCTTAGTGAAATAGCTCAAAGTACAGGAACTTTGGCTAATGACTTGAATACCATCGTAGATGATTACAAAGTTGAAGTTGCCGATGTTCAACGAAAGCTGAGTGAGTTTAAATTAGGCTAATTTAACGTCTCATATCCGATACATTCGTAAACAAGCTACTCATTAGAAAAAGGCATAAAAAAGCGCAAAGACTCAATATGAGCTTTGCGCTTTTTATTATTCAATAGCATTAAGGCTTTATGCCACCTTAATGATCACTCGAGCTAATCAATACAGATTTTAGCCTAGCTCTAAGTTATTTATCTAAATACAGCCTAAGTAACAATAACTATCCGTTCGCTTTCGGTGCTGATGAAGGCTTTGAGTTACGAGAAAATGGCTTCTTCGAACGGTTACCTGCAGGCTTCTTTGAACCATATTCTGATGGCTTATTGTCACTATTCGAACGATTTGTTGCTGGCTTTTTACCACCATTACCGCGTCTGTAGTTATTTCCATTGTTCTTAATAGAATTATCATCAGTTGTAGATTGAGCACCTTCACCTGACTTATTAGCAGGCTTATTCGCTGTGTTTGGTTTGCGTTTTGGTGCTGAACCATTACCCGCTACGTGACGCTTATTTTTTCCAGCTGGCTTATGACCGCGAGAGTTTTCACCTGAACGTTGACCATCGTTGTGCTCTGTTTTTGGCTTTTTAGGTTTCTTCTGTTTGATAGGACGAGTATCTAAACGTGACTCCGGCAATTTGTTTACTGGAGCGAAGCCTTCAAGCTCATGGCGAGGAAGTACTTGCTGGATCAGGCGTTCAATGCCGAATAGGTCAGACGCTTCATCTGCAGAAACCAATGAGATCGCTTTGCCAGCTTCCCCAGCTCGACCGGTACGGCCAATACGGTGAACATAATCTTCAGAGACATTAGGTAAATCAAAGTTCACAACTTGCGGCAGCTGAGGGATATCAATACCACGAGCGGCAATATCTGTCGCCACTAATACACGAACTTTACCGGTTTTGAAGTTTTCAAGTGCTTTAGTACGAGCACCCTGGCTTTTATTACCGTGAATTGGAGCTGAAGTGATCCCTTGTTCATCTAAGAAACGAGAAAGCTTGTTCGCGCCATGCTTGGTACGGCTAAAGACCAAAACTTGGTGCCAATCATTATCTTTGATTAGCTTCGCTAGCATCGGTGCTTTTTTCTTTTGATCTGCCGGGAAGATGCTTTGCTCTACAGTTTTAGCGGTTGAGTTAGCTGGGTTTACTGAAATCTCTACCGGATTATTAACTAAACCTTTTGCCAAACGGCGAATGTCATCAGAAAACGTCGCTGAAAATAGCAAGTTTTGACGCTTCTTAGGAAGGAAAGCTAAGATTTTACGAATGTCACGAATGAAGCCCATATCAAGCATACGGTCTGCTTCATCCAAAACCAAAATTTCTAATTGATCGAATCGAATCGCGTTTTGGTTGTACAAATCTAAAAGGCGGCCTGGAGTAGCTACCAATACGTCACTGCCTTTACGCAGTTTCTGCATTTGCGGGTTGATCTTCACACCACCAAATACAACACTCGACGTAATATCCAAGTGTTTAGAGTACTTCACTACACTGCCATTCACTTGTGCAGCCAGTTCACGAGTTGGGGTTAAAACCAAAGCACGAGCTTGGTTAGGCTTAACACGAGGGCCTTTTGATAAGATTTCCAAGATAGGAAGCGTGAAACCTGCCGTCTTACCAGTACCCGTTTGGGCCGCAGCCATTACATCGTTGCCTTTTAGAACAGCCGGAACAGCTTTTTCTTGAATTGGCGATGGCTTGTCGTAACCTTGCTCTTCAATTGCTTTAAGGATTGGAGCAGAAAGGCCCAAAGAGGTAAAACTCATAGATTATTTTCTCTGTTTGATAACATGAAGATAAAGCCGTAATCATCAGAATGACTATGCGACTTCATACTATTACTCAATATCGAGTAAAGCGCGATATTCTGAGGCTTTTCCCTACTTTCAGCAACCAAAACTTTCCAAGAAAAAATTCTACTTATTTCACAAAATTGGGAGCCTGAAGTGCCTGGCGTTTTTCTTCATACATTCGTTCATCTGCAGCTCTAATTAATGCATCCACATCTTCATAGCATGAATCGTAGGTCACCCATCCAATACTCACCTTCAGATATATTAAATCTTGCTCATAGATCACTGGTGTTCCACAAATCACTCTCTGTAACTTCTGGCTAATCGCTCGGGCGTCAACATCGTCTTTCACTCGGGGCAATAAGATTAAAAATTCATCACCACCAATTCGAGCCACAATGTCCGAGCTTCTAAGTACGCTTTTTAATCGTTCAGCACATGCTACAAGTACTTTATCCCCAGCGGCATGCCCATAAGTGTCATTGATTGCTTTGAATTTATCCAAATCTAGATTCATCACCGCAAATGTTTCCGTGCCATGCTTACGAGCACTATCAAACTGCTGTTTTAAGCTGTATATGAAATAACGTCGATTCGGTAACTTGGTTAATTCGTCATGAAGAGAACGGCTACGAGCCATGGTATACAACTGATAAATAGTCATAAACGCTAAAGAGAGTACAAACAGGAGTACATAACCGACCAAACGAACAAAGTACACTCGGTACCAAGGCAAGTCGGCAAGTGCATCACCATCAAGTGAGGCTGCTATGTACCAACTTCCGTAAGGGAAGTTCACCTGTTCAGTGGCAAAAGCATCTTCAAAAACTGAAGAGTCACCATAAAAAATAGCACCTTCTTTACCTGTACTATTGAGCCCTCTGATACCAAGTCGGTACTTTAATTCGAAATTCTCAACGCCGACATCTTTGAAAAGTGACTGGAAATCAATAATGGCGCTGCACACACCCCAATAATCTTTGTTAAAAGGGGGATCGGTAAAAATAGGGTTTCTTGCAATGAGACCTTTTCCCCCTTGAACCAAATCGACAGGTCCAGAGATGAATATTTGCTCAATTTCATGGGCAATTCTTACCGACTCCCACTGTTCGGGGACATCACGATAAGCCACGCCAATCGCCTTTTCATTGCCTCTGAAAGGGTAGACGAAGTTAATGACATCATCCTTTGCTAACCCAATGATCTTGACATGGGTTCCTTCTCGAATGATGTTTGCAGCAATTTTTTCCCACTCTTTGGGACCAGCATCTGGGTTGACTGTGATTAATGTAGAGAGGCTATTAAGAACATAAATATCAGAAACAATGGCAGCTTCTAAACGAGAACGAATTACAGACAAGTGCTTTTTAGCCTCCGCCGCAGACTCATTTTTTAAAAATGAAACCTGGTTTCGGTGAAAAGATTCGACCGCTCCTACTGCTAACACAATAAACGAAAAAGCGAGAACTCTCACAGACCACTGTTTATTTAACCAATTTAGCATTCATGCTCCACTGTACTCCTTAATTTCATAATTAATTAAGGTCAGTTTTATTTATATAACTATTACTAAGAGTAAACTAAATGTTAAAGAAGTGCATATCTCAATGATGTGATTTTGAAGTAAAGCAATAAGAAAATCATCATTAAAAGTTGATATAAATCTGACACTTCGCCTCAATTAACTATGGTTCTACTCAAAGCAAACCAGAAAATCAGCTGTTAGCTTCATATAAATATATTATATAAAAACAAGTTGGAAGACGATTAACCAATAAAACTGACTTATATTTGACTGAATACTCACACGATCCCCCCTTCCTACTGCTAGTTTACTTGAATCTTGTTCATCACCCGGACCTATTGATATGAAACTAACAACACTCTCAGGTGGTATTGCGCTGGCTGTTTTTCTGGCTTTTGGCTCTTACGCAAACGAGTCAATTAGTGTTACAGAGTCTAGCCACTCTTCAGCAGACAACGTGTTGATACAAAAACCTGCATTAAATCGTCACTACAAAGAAGGTGCCGATTTGATTAAGAATACGTATGAAAGCCAACTTTATACTCTTCCTGCATTCAAAGAAGGGCACTATGGGCTTCGTATGTATCGCCAAACCCTTGATGATAAGTATTCGGCTGCAGTGTGGAGTGATATGGCTCGGGTTGCTAATAAATTGAATCGCCTCTCCAATGAAGTGCACACTCTTGAACAAATCGTCCTTTATTCAGAAAAACGAATAACGTCATATCTCGATGAAACTGATGAACGAAGCGTCCGACGCTACAACATTACTAAGCACATGCCAGAGTACTTATATCTAGGTGTTGATTTGCTGGGTTCAATGGCTAGAGCAAATGAATATGGGCTAGAACATAAAAATGATGAGAAACTACGTGAGATTATTAGACGCTATGATTTCTCTCACTATGTATCTAACCAAGACATGGTTAAGGCATGGGCTGCCCAATTAGCTAACCAAGTATATTGGCTAAGACAATTAGGTGAGCAAGACGTTGTGGATGAATTCGTAAAGACATTCAAAGATGCTTACCCTGACGAAACGGATAAGAAACTAAGCCAACAGCAATACGGTAATAAACTGTATGGCATGACTCATATTATCTTTGGTGATTCTGAGTACTACCAACATCAAGTAAGTGAAAAAGAACATCAGTGGATTTACGATTATTTCAGAGACAACATCGATACCATTCTGCTACGAGCAAAAGAAGACGTGATTGCTGAAGTCGGGTTGACATTTTTACTCGCAGGTTTAGAAGATGATCCAGTCGTAGAAAAAACACGCCAAGCTATTTTGGCTTCTATAGACAAAGAAAAAGGCATGATCCCATCTGTTACTGGAGATTTTGATCTCCAGTACGGTGAGCATAGAAATGTACTAGCGATAATGTTACTTGATTGGCAAAAAGTGAATGAGGCACCAACTTACATTGGTCAACCTGAAGTTTTTTCAAATCTACCTTATGGGCTTATTTCGAAGAAACTATAATATACGACACTTAAGCCGCTCCGTTCTATACAGTAAAACCTCGACTGCAAAATGTCACTTCAATGACATTTTGCAGTCGATATTACTTAGTTCAGTTCTCAATAATAATTTAGATTTCATCAACAATTGATAGAAGCATAAAAAATATCTGACTCTGTTTTCTGGTTGAATTCATAAAGTTCGCCATCAATTATCACTTTTAAGTTCTCGATATTTCGTGGTTTTTCGTCAACCGTAACTTCAAAGCCTCTAATGTGTGAATGGTGATAAAGTTGCCCAAACGACCCAAGAGCTACTGGCTTTCCATCCAAAACAAGAGAAGTATTTTCTTTCTTAATTTCGTATCCCTTAGTCACTATTAGCACTCTCAGTGGCGCTTGCTCTCTATCATCTGGAAAAACACTCATTTCCCCATTTTTTAAGCCGTCGTATTGTGCTCTGTGGTATCCACAACTTTGAGACTTAGTTAGTTCGAGCTGCTGAGATTCAACAGGCTTAAAATATGTTCTTTCGGTTGGGTAGACAACACAGCCAGTAATGAATGAAGTTGCTAATAAAGTAATGAATAATTGAATCTTCACTGAGTTTTTACCTTTAGTTTTGCTTCGACATAAGTTATGAATTGAATCTTAGTGATTCACCTCACCGTTGTCTGTAATGATTTGTAAGTCATTTATTACAAAACTTTTTAATCGCTCTACACTTCTGTGATGGCAACAACTCTGAGGATGGCAACACCATAAATATCCAATAACTAGTTAACCAAAAACCAGAAAACTCACATCACCTTCGACAGAACATAATTAGCCGATATAGAATGATTAATGCTATCGCCATCCCACATTGCGTATTTAATATTTAAATTTATCCATCTCTGTATTCAAGTTATCTGCCTGCTGAGACAAACCGCCTAACACTTCATCCACGTGGTTCACTTGTTCTGATACTTCAGTAGAGGCATCAGCAATAGAGGTAATGCTTGAGCTTATCTCATCAGTCACCGCTTTTTGCTCTTCTGTAGCTGCTGCAATTTGCACGTTCATATCATTAAGTTCCGTTAGCATGGATACGATTTGCTCCAACATCTGGGTGTTTTCGGCACAAGTACCCACACCTTTAATGACCGATGAATTCGCATTTTCTATGCCTTTAGAAACGCTTTGTGTCTCTTTTTGTAACGATTCAATTTTTGAGCGAATTTCTTCTGTCGAGTCTTGAGTTCTGCTTGCTAAAGAACGGACTTCGTCTGCTACAACCGCAAAACCTCGCCCTTGTTCCCCAGCCCTTGCCGCCTCAATTGCTGCATTCAAAGCCAGCAGGTTGGTCTGCTCTGCAATGCCTTGAATTACATCCAATACTTCAGCTATCGAGTTACTTTCATTATGCAGGCGAGTAATGGCTTCAACGGCTATTTTCATTTGTGTATTAATTTGTGACATTTCATCCCCGAGAGATTGTCCTACATCTTTACTCTTCGAGCCCGTTTCATTAGCTGCTTTCACATAATCAGCAGCTCGGTTGGCGAACTGTGCCACCTCAGCAATTGAAGCACTCATTTCGTTCACCGCGGTAGCGACACTATCAGTACGGTGGCTTTGTTCAGAAACCGCTCCGCGAGTACTGTTCATATTTCCAGACATAGACAGGGTGTTGTGATTCAGAGTCTCCGTCGCAACAGCGAATTCCTTGATCATTCCTTGGAGCTGCTCAAACAAAGCATTTAATGACGCAGACAAGTCCGTCATTTCATCCTTGCCTTGAATGTCCAATCGAGCGGTCAAATCGTTTCTTTGACTGATTGATTGCACTTTAAGAGAGGCATTTCTAATTGGACGTGAAATATTGTTCCCTACCAGATAAGAAATTCCTACAGACGCGGCGATAATGACGACAATACTGACAATTACGGTATTCATCACCGCTGAATTCAATACCGCGACATCCGCTAATGCTTCATCTTCATCAATCTCGGTTAAAATCCCCCACTTAAGGCCGGCTGCATCAATAGGAGCATAAGCAGAAAGCACTGCGACACCTCTATAATCATTGACGATTTCTACCCCACTTCCTCCAGCTAAAGCTTGAGTTGCCGTAATAGAGTTAACGGGTTGAAAACCAATGGATGAACCTTTGCCATCAATATTAGAAATCACATCAGACGATACACCCGAACGGCTTAATGCCGCCAAGTACTCTGCTTTACTTTCAATGAGGAATCGGGATTGGCTTCTCAGCAATAAATCAGGTCCTATCAAGTAACTTTCCCCACTGCTGCCTAATCCAGCCTGAGCCCACTCTTCAGAAAACGTCATAATTTCATTAATCGCATCAACTGGCATTTGAAATACTACGACACCAACTCTTCTTCCATGGTCGAAAACAGGGCTCGCAATAAACGAAGCCGCCGCTTCATACGAAGGATAGTAAGGATAAAAATCTTCTAAAAAATAACTATTTTTTGAAAGGTTCTTACTTTGACGATAAGCCTTACCTAACCCACTTGAACGGTATGGTCCCGTCTCTAGATTAGTAGCAAAATCGAGCTCTTTAAATACGGAATATACGACGTTTCCATCAAGGTCGATAAGGAAAATATCATAAAAACCAAAAGCTTCTAGATAGTGACGGATAGGGGAATGGTACTCTTTATGGGCAATGTCATAAGCGGTATTTAGGCTGTCGTAATCAAGTAAGTGCTTCTCTCCTAGTGCATTATTATTCGCACTTATATAACGAGCCTGTAGGGCTTTACCTGTTTCGGAAACTTGACTTAATTTACTGAGTTCATTGGCTGGCGTTTGAGCATTTCGAGAACGGTAAGTCATCCCAAACTGACTGGAATAATAACGCTTTAACTGGTTGAGGTTATCTTCCGTTACTTTGTCTACAGGGTATTCATTGAAAGCCTTAGTAAATGCTACCAACGCTTGTTCAGTTGAATGGTCATCAGCCAGCGTTTCTACTTGCAATTTTATTTGGTTAAAATAGCGTTCAATTTCATTTTTCTTAATTTCGCGCACAGACAGTAACTGGCTTGATGCTCGTTCATAGAGTGCATTTTTAGACAGCCCTGATGCTTTCCAACCAACAAAACCACCACTTACGACAACACCAACCGCGCACAGAAACGTACAAGCGACGATTATCTTGGTTGCAATTTTCATACTAAATCCTCGTAATACACAGAGTAATTTTTAAGCCATATGAAAATGCCAACTTACTTTTATAAAAATACTACTTTATACAAATACAACTGAATAGCAGTGCTATAAATTGCACCTCTCATTAGTCTAGACTAGAAATTTTAGCCTTTCGATTAATTATCTCATTCAATGGAATTAAACAAATCTTTAATAGAAATAAACCTAAAGCGCCAACTCTAACCAATGAAAATCTAATGCTTTTTCATTACCACTGTGAAGTCATCTGGTGAATAGCCATCAATGATGGTTACGTCGTCGCACAAGGTTCGACAAAAGCGATAGATCCCTTGCTTGTTGTAACCAGTCAATAAAGGTTGTTCGGGGTAGGTACTGGAATCCAATAAGTTAAAAATGACGCATTCGTTCGCCATTTCATACATATGCGTAATCACTTTGGTTAAGTAATTTTCATCGCGAGATTTGTAATTCAGTGACCCACTGGCAATCACAACATCACAAGAATTTACGCTTACGGTACTTAAGTCTCCGGCAAGAAATTCACAGCGGGGATCAGGGTGTAGGGTTTTCGCTTGCTTTAAGAAATGCGCTTGCTGATCAACGCCAATGTAGCGCTGTAAAGAATAGAGGTTTGAAAGGTAATCAAATAATTGCCCGTAGCCACAGCCTAAATCGACCACTGCGCGGTTTTCAAATTCTGTCGCATACGCAATAGCGGAAAACCTAGCAATCTGAGCGTAATGGCTTGACCAGCCTAATGTACGCGCATGGCTTTCTTGAGTTGCGTCTTTCCAGATTTTAACTCGCTTGCGGTGATACAAATAAACTTTCAGTCGATCGCGCCAATCCATTAAGAAAAATCTACGTAAACTTCACGCCCTGTATCCAATGACTTATTTTGATACTTCCAATGGTATTGGCTCAAAAGCCTTTCTGTTAATTCTAACCCAAGCCCAAAACCTAAGTTATTGTCTTCATTTGTTCCATCAACATTTTGATTAATAACGTGGACAGTCAAACCATCTTGAACAATCGAAACGCACCCTTCTTCAGTATGTTGAAATGCATTACGCACCAAGTTCGTCAATACAATTCGGCACAATCCTTCAGGTAGAAGACTAGAAGATAAGTCCGTTTTTAAATGGATTTCGACAGACTTCCCATTGAGAAGGTATTCAAGATCATGAGTGAGTTGTTCTATTATTTTACCTAGCTGGATGGAATTCATAGGCAGGTCTTTATCTTCTTGGCGAGTCAGCCACAATAAAGTCTCAGTTAAGTCAGTCATAGTGAAACCAGCGCGCTTGATACGGTCAACCACTTCTAACTGTTTCTCTGGGCTTTTACCTTTTTGAATCAACTTTTCAAGCAATTCGCTGTTTGTTCGAGTAACGGCAATTGGCGTTCGTAATTCATGGCTCGCATAACCTAAGAATTTTTGTTCCCTTTCTAACCCGTCCTGCATTGAACTCACGCTGTTTCTGATAATGCCTGCTAACGTGTTTAATTCACTGTAGTGGAAGTCAGGAATACTCCTTTCGATATTATCTTTATCGAGTACTTTCGCCCAATTTTTCAATTCTTCAACAGGGGTCGCTACTTTGCGGAGTATTAATATCAAAATGACAAAAAACAGAACTATCGCGGCAAGTGCTGTGACTAAAATAGTAATAAAGTGAGGCAGAGCTTTATCATCAAAAGAATTACCAAGCTCTTGTTTGAATATGGCTGACACATAACGAACTTCATCCCCATTCATGACTTTCATTGCAAAATAGCCGGCTTTAGGAGGCGCAAATAAGGACTTACCGATGATCTCCTTGGTTATTTCGTCAAAGCCCATTTCCGCTAACTTTAAGTTATCTTGAATTTCTTGTGGCAAATCATTCCACTCAGTCGCTACCGTAAATTCTTGAGCAGTAACAGGGTGCCCAGGAGCCGCAGCCGCTTGATGAGCTTGAGCACTCATCGAACCTCGCATTGCCACGTCCATGCCTGAGATAAAGTAGCTCACACTTAACGCAGACATGATCACAATCGTGGTGATACCCGTGAGCAGCATCGCTAGTAATACATATAACCTTAAACTCGGTCTTATCTTCATGATTCAGACGGTTCCTTTATCGCAAAGCCCTTACCTGTCACTGTGTGCACCAATTTTTTGTCAAAGCCTGTATCTACTTGCTTACGCAGGTTAAAGATGTGCACTTTCAAGCTATTGCTATCCGGTTGCTCTTCGCCCCATACCCATTGCATGACTTTTTCACGAGAAACCGTCTTGGGGCTTTCACGCATCAGGATTTCTAATATTTTGAATGCCGTAGGGGAAAGTTTGAGGGGCTTTCCAGTCCGGTAAGCTTGCTGTTGTTGTAAATCGATATCGAGATCCAACACAGATAAACGGCTAACCTGCCCACTTCGACGTTTCGCCAGTACTTGAGCTCGCACAATCAGTTCTTCCATCGCAAAAGGCTTCACTAAATAATCATCTGCACCCATAGAGAAACCCTTAAGCTTATCGTCTAACGTATCTCTAGCCGTCAACATCAAAATTGGTGTATCAATGCCTTGCGCACGAAGTTTCTCGCACACCTGTAATCCACTCATTTTAGGTAGATTAAGATCTAAAATGATCACATCATAACTTTGATTGCCGTTCTTCTGCTGGTTCTCAATTAAACTAAGTCCAGCCACACCATTAGCAGCATGATCACATTGAATATCTTCTAAATCGAGATAATCAATCACTGCCGTGGCTAAATCTAAGTCGTCTTCCACCAACAGTAATTGAAGTTTATCGGTGATCATATTTACCTCTACGTTTAAAAAGATTAAAGGTTAGAAACTGAAATAGCTTACCACCGCCTGAACATCTTGCCAGACAGTGGCGATTCTTCTGTTAACTCATTCAGCTTTGTCTACACACTATTAATAACAGATATTATTCAGACACTTTCAACTCAGTCTGCAATTGAGTGTTTTGATCAGTATCAAATCGAGCTTTCAAAGTTGTAATAAATTCTTTAATTTCACACTGAATCATCAGTAATGACGGCGTTAATATTAGGGTAATGAATGTGGCAAACAAAATACCATACCCAAGCGCTGCAGCCGCTGGAATTAAAAATTGAGCCTGTAACGATGTTTCACTTAGTAACGGTGTTAAACCCGCGAAGGTCGTGACCGATGTCAGTAGCACGGCTCTTAATCGGCCAGTACACGCTTGAACAATCGCATTGCGTGCAGACATGCCCTTTTCTTTAATTAGTTCATTAAAACGAGAAACAAGTAATAAGCTGTCATTCACCACCACGCCACTCAAAGCCAAGATACCATTTAACGATAAGATGCTGATTGTTAAATCATTCCACCAATGCCCTAAAATAGCGCCAACGATACCAAATGGAATAGCGGTCATTATGATAAGTGGTTGCACATACGATTTTAGTGGAATCGCTAACAAGGTATAAATCGCAATCATTGCCAGTAAAAACATACTGGTCATTGAGCTGGCAGTTTCGGCTTGCTCTTCCGTTTCCCCAGCAAAATTTACAGTTAGGCCTGGGTACTGTGTAAGCAGTTCTGGAACTAAGTTTTGTTGTAACTGATTTACCAACTCGCCTGGAGCCATAATATCTTTATCTAAAACCGCAGTGATATACACAGCTCGTTGACTGTCAATTCGCGTAATTTCTGAAGCTTGGTAATCCGAGTAAATGTTTGCAACTGTGCTTAAAGGCACAACCTTACCATCGCTGGTTCTCACATTAGCTTGGTTTACATCAGCCATGGTTTGACGATCGTCTTCTGGGTAACGCACTCTCACTTTTACTTCGTCTTTACCGCGCTGAAATTGCTGAACAATGTCACCACCAAAAGATTGTAATACTTGTTTTGCTAAGCTTGCTGTATCAAACCCTAAAGCACGACCTTGCTGAGTAATTTCAAAACGATACTGTGACTCACCTAAGTCAAGGTTATGATCAATGCCACTTACGCCAGCCACACCTTCAAGTGTTTCCACTAATTGATTACCCGCCGCGCTTACTGATTCATCACTCCACGCTTTTAGTTCTACTTTAAAGTTATCGACCATCTCCATTTTTGACAGAATTTTTAGCTTCTTCACGCCTTCCATTTGACCAACGGTCTCTTGCCAACGTTGTGCGAATTCGTTCGCTGAATACACGCTGTCACTGTCTAACTCAATTCTTACTTGCCCTGTATCGTCACTGTCCGCAATGACTTGTAGGCTTAGCAATTCACTCTCTTCGTCTGCTGCGCTGTACTGAGATCTTAAACCTTCATCAACCTGAACGGCTGCCGCCTCTAACTCTAATAGGTTCGTTTGCGTTTGCCCAAAGCTTGCATCATTTTGCATCGACATATCGGCAGTCACTGTATCACCCGGCATATCAGGGAAAAAAGCAACTCTCACATTGCCTGTCATTGGCAAACCAACCACTAAAATGAACAGTGAGATGAACACCATAATCACCGCGTAACGAAGTTTTAAAGCCCAATCAATCACTCGGCTATAGATACGAACGTTAAACCACTGTAGAGCACTATCAGCCCCATGTTGAATACGGCTCCAAACGCCTTTTCTCTCGCCTCGGTGGGTATTAATGTGCGCTAAGTGAGAAGGTAAAATAAACTTCGACTCAACCAATGACAGCAACAAGCAAATGGTGACAACCGAACCAAACTGAGCGTAAATTTGCCCCATTTTTCCATCAACATTTGCCAGCGCTAAGAATGCTACAACCGTTGTTAACACACCGAATATAGTCGGAGACGCAACTTTCATCGTACCGCGAATCGTGTTGTTAACTGAGTCTCCTTCTTCTTTGCGAGTGGTATAAATACTCTCTCCCACCACTACGGCATCATCAACCACGATTCCGAGTGCCATAATGAAGCCAAAAGTCGTCATTTCATTGATGGTCAACCCCATAAAGCTGTCAGTCATGAAGAACAAAGTGCCGCAGAAAACAAATGGTAGACCAGCAGCCACCCAAAACGCGACTCGTACATTAAGAAATAACGCCAGCACAATGAACACTAGTCCAATACCCGTTAATGCGTTTTTCACAAGCAAGGCTAAACGGTCTTTGATCATGGTACTTTTGTCGTACCAGGTTTCAATTTCTAGACCATCTGGGAGTGCATTACTTGCTTCCCAACGATCAACTACTTGCTGAGCTTGTTCCACAATACTCACAACGTCGCCATATTCATCCATGACGATTTGTATCGCAATCGCGTTTTTTTGGTTATAACGAGACAATACAAAGGTATCGTCGGCAAACATGTCTTTAACTGTCGCGATATCCCCTAATGTAATTTGAGTACCATCGCTATTCGTCACGACCGGAATAGCGTTAAAGTCTTGCAGTTCATAAGCTTGCTCAGACACTTTTAAACGAACAGTTTTATCCCCGTTACGTAAACTGGTTGATAGCGCCGTGGATGATTCAGCATTAATCGCTTCAGAGACGTCCGTTAAAGTCAGTCCATAGGCTTGTAGCTTACTTTCATCAACTTCAACCGAAATCATTGGGTCGACTTTAGCTTTAATTTCAAGATCGCGAATCGCAGACTGGCTCAGTAAATCCGCTTTCAGTTGCTCGGCTAAATCTTGTAATGTGGCTCTGTCCGCTTCACCGTATAGCTGCACCCAAAGCGCGTGGTCTTGCATTCGAGCTTTATCAATTACTGGGTTGTCCGCCCCTGAAGGCAAGTTATTGATGGCATCGATTTTGGTTTTTACATCTGTCAATAAAGTATCTAAATCGTAGGTACTTTCTTTTTCGATAGAAACATGGCTGCCATTTGCATCTGAAGTCGAAGTAATGCGTTTGATGCCCGGCACGGTTTCCAAAGCATCTTCAATTTTAATCGCCAGCCCTTCTTCTGCTTGAATTGGATCACCACTGTCATAGGTGACTGAAACCGTCACAATATCAGGTTCTAAACTTGGGAACGCTTCTTTACGCAAAGAATTCAGCGAGAATAAACCAATCAAAATAACACCAACTAGTAATAGATTTGATGCTACCGAATTATTAGCAAACCAAGCTATTGGTCCTGTGTGCTTTTCCTGGTTTTTATGGTTGCTTTGAACTTCTGGAAGTTGAGTGTTTTCAGACATAATTAACCCTCAACCTTAGCCATGACTTTCATTCCCACTTGGAAACTGCTCAACGGACGTTTCACTACGTGAACAACTGCTTTGGTGCTTGTATTCAGGTCAAAATCCAAGCTATTTGGGTCAATGTAAATCAAACCATCTATTTCAAACTGAGCTTGTGCTGAAGACTTCGCGAGCAACCCTTGTGAGTCCACCACCCAAATGTCACCCTGCTGTGAAAGTGCAGAAGCAGGAAGTTGCCACAATTGATCCAAAGCTTTACCCGAGATAACCGTCTTCACAAACATACCAGGATAAAGATCGTCCACTTGTTCAAGTGGGTTTTCGACCACAACAATCAGCGAACGCTGACGAGTATCTTGTGATAAATGCTGCTCGACTCGTTCAACATTGCCCTGCCACTGATGAGCGCCATCAGAGCTTTCCAAAGTTACTGGCCAAGAGGTACTTTGAAGCTGTTGGTTATCTAAAGATGGTAAGTTTTTCCATTGGCTTTCTGATAATGGGACCGTCACCTCTACTTCATCGATGCTATATAAAGTCGCAACTTGAGTACCCGGTTGAACATAGCTGCCAGGTTGAATATCTCTCGTCACCACTAACGCATCAAATGGGGCTTTCACTTGCGTTTTCTCAAAATCTTGTCGTGCTTTTTTAAGCTCTAATTGCGCATTTTCAAGGGCGGCTGTCACTTGCGCTAATTGAGGCTTTCTCAACACTAGCGGGGAATCCGGTTCGCCTGATAAACCCGAATGTTCCCATTCTGATTTAGCTTGCTCACCTTGCCTTTGCTCTTCTAATAAATTCAATTTTGCTTGAGCAACATTCGATTTTGCTAGCGATACCGCTTGCAGGTAACTGGTATCATCAATACGCGCAATCACGTCACCTTTGTTAACCACTTGCCCCGTTTCAAAAAGTGTACTCACACTTTCAACACGCCCGCCCACTTCAGCTGAAAACATCAGCTCATAACGTGATTTAACTTCACCATGACCAACAACTTCTGCTTGGTACTCACCAGAAGTCACATTAATGATGGAGACCTGAGGTAATTTAGAAAGCGCTTCTTTTTCAGAAACTTGATCTGTTTTCGAACCTTGTTCTTTTGTGTGAATTTGACTCTGGCTAGATGATAAGCCTCCAGATTCAGGTGACACGTTAGAAGGCTCAGGTTGCACATGAGAAGATAAAGCCGACTCTGGGGCTTTTTTCACTGGCTCCATTTGAGAGCCATTAAAAGCCACCGCTGCAAATATGCTTGAACCCGCGATAAGAGTAATTGCGATAGTTAGTTTGTTGAGTTTCATGCGGATGCTCCTAAGCCAAGTGCTAGACCTAAATCAATTCGGTTTATTAAACGGTTATAAATAGTTTGTGTGAGTTGTGCTTCAAGATCGTAGGTTTGCTGCTGAACGGTAAGGAGATCAAAAATGTCGACTAAACCCTGACGATACTTTTCTTCGTAGCTGATAAAGCTGCGTTGAGCGCTTTCTAAAGCAAGAGCTAAATGTTGTTGCTGAAGGGCTAAAGAGCCTTCTTGCCCCATGGTATTTTCAACTTCATTCACCGCATTAAGCAGTGTTTCTTGATAAGCCCAATAGCTTTGCTCTGTTGTTAACTGTGCCACTTCCGCTTGTGACTTCAGTTTCCCACCTTGGAATAAGGGTGCAGATACTTGACCTAATGCGCTCCATAGCGGACCGGTCAATAACGCTTCACTTGGCGACTCTGCCATGTCAGTTAAACTAGCTGAAAGACTAATAGAGGGAAGCATCGCTTTATAAGCTGCATCCGTTCGTAGTGCTTCCGCTTCAATGTTTAAAAAAGCAGATTGGAGATCAGGTCTACGAGATAAATTTTGATCTGGCATCACATCTAACGGATTTAAGACATCAGGAAAAACAACCGGAATAGACACGTCTAATGACTCGCCAACCCACTGACCCGTTAATAAAGTTAGACTACGTTTACTGCTTGCAAGTTGCTCTCGGTAGTCAGCTAAGGTTGCCTTCGTTGATGCACTATTAGATTTAGCATTATCGAGGTCTTCTAAGCTTCCTAAACCAGACTTATATCTGGCTAATACCAAATCTTCATTGTTCTCAAGAACCACTAAACGCTGTTCTTCAATCGTCACTAGCTGCTGTTTCAGGCTAATTTCTAGCCACGTGCGCATTAAGTTCGCCACCACTAAGTCTTGTGCACCTTGTAAGCTGGCTTGAGAACTCATCACATCTTTCATGGCAGCATTACTACTGTCTGCCAGCTTTTGCCACAAATCCAGCTCCCAGCCAACAGTAAGGTCGGTGGTATAAGTATCGTCACTGTCTTCTTGCGCTTTACCACTGAAGCTGGCTTCAACGGTTGGCAAACGGTCAGCTGCGGTAATACCTTGCTGCGCGTAGGCAATATTGAGTGCCACTACGCTTTGCTGCAAACTCGGGTTGGTTTCAAGCGCTTGAGTAATGAAGGTGTCTAATTCAGGTAAGCTCACCAAATCCGTGATCTGTATGGATGATTCAGTTTGGTTGTTTTCACCACCTTGAGCCGATAAGTGAGATTGTTGAACAAGATCCAGCAACAATTGCTGATTTGTAGAAGCGGTGGTTTGTTCAGCTAGTACAGTGTAATCCGCTTGATTCGTTGAGCTGCAACCAATCAAGCCGACTAAAGCCAGCGAAAGTAGGGATTGTTTTAAAGGAAGATTCAGTGTCATCTTCATGTCTCCTGTTAGAATGGAGACAAATTTAGCAACTGAGAGGTTAAGGCAGGGTTAACGCTAGCTTAAAAATAGAATTTATCGAAAAGAAAAAACAAAAGTCAGTGCCTACATGTGAAAAAGACTGCTGAGCTCTACTTACTATTACTAGGGACCGTATTGCAATGCACGGGTTACATCGAATAGTGACTAGTCTTCTTGCCCCGGAATAAAACTCGCCAATTTATAGCCGATAGCGTAACTCACAACACCTATCGTAAAAAATATTAATAAAGTGAAAGCGGTGGCGACAAACGAAGACACGCCAAAACCCCAGACAATGGTAAAGATTAATCCTTGAAATGCTTCTTGTGGCCACTGTGACATTGGAAAATGTGAGCCACCAACGATGATATAGGATGCGCTAAACAACCCACACAAGACCGCAGCGATACCGAAAATAATTTTGAAGTTCATAACGTTAACCTAATCCATAACTTGGAAATAATGCTTTATTAGCAATAACAAATAATGACACTTTTAACAGTATACATCACCTAGTGAAGACCCACTATGATGATAAATAAGCAGCATTTCGATTTTGTAACGAAGTGCATCCAAAAAAATTAAAAAAAATTCACATTATTGTAGCTTATAGAGAATGTCATACCTATAATGCGCGCACATAAGCCTATTTTACGACCAATAATAATGTTTAAGCATTCATTAGCAAGAGCCGTTTCCCTTATTTCAGATAACCCGTATATCAACGGAGTCTGTAATGTTTTCATAATGCTCCTGCCCGTCTCTTTAATTTCTGCATTTTGCATGCTACTTGGCAATGCCACGTCTTATTTTGAGTTACATGAGTTTTCACAACGCCTGTACAGCATTAGTACCCTTGTATGGCAGCTGTTTCCTATATTGCTGATTGTCTACTATTCCCAGTTTTTAGCTTCTATGCATAAGCTGGAAAGGATCTCATTAATCACCCCCTCGATCGTCATCTACTTTATTGTTAGCTATCAATGGGAGCTACTGAAAGTCGGTACGGTTATTCCCACGAACTATCCATTAGCCATCTTGCTTCCTATGGCTATCTGTTTCTGTTTAAAACTCACTAAACAAAAACGAAAACGCCAAAAAATAGAGCTGCCAAATGTAGTCGAAAAATCCATTGAGATGATCCTATCTTGCTCTGTATTAGTCTTTTCGTTCTCGACAATCAGTTACATACTCAGACATATCATCTTTGAAGATGTGGTTCTTGCCAGCTACTTCCCACACTTAGATCCACATTCACTGCTGGATGGTATTGTGTATGAATTGGCTCGAAACCTATTTTGGGCGATTGGTGTAAACGGACACATAGTACTGGCTTCTTACAAGAGCGAAATCTACCACATGAGCATGCATTTGGTAGAGCAGCACCAAACACTTGGGACGCCATTACCTATACTAACCAGTAACTTCTATGATTTTTATGCGGGGTTAGGTGGTGCTGGAAATACCTTATCTTTAGTCATGTGCATGATACTGTTCTCACGCAATGACAGTTACAAAAAACTGGGGTGTGCCGTTCTAATACTGAGTCTATTTAATATCAATGAACCCGTTATTTATGGCTTACCGATCATGTTTAACCCCATTTTGATCATCCCATTTTTAACCATTCCTGTACTCAGCTTAATGATCGCATATTTCGCCACCAGCCTTGGTTTTGTTCCGCCAATATCAGAAGTGATGAGCTGGATGACTCCCCCTTTGATCAGTGGATACGTAGGTACTGGGAATTCAATAAACGGCGCTATTTTACAAGCACTCATTATTGGTATTGGCGTACTGATCTATTTCCCATTTTTTAGGAAATATGAAAATCTAGGGCGAACTCGTCATATCTTCACCAACTCAGCTTCGAAAGAGTTTTTTAATAATGATGATGTATCAAAAGGCCAGTCCATGAATACATTCATCCCTCACCTCTCCAACAATATCTCAGCACAAAAATGCTTGAATGAGTTACAAGAAAGCGGTGAATTTACGCTGTTCTATCAACCACAATACGATATTACTCACCAGCAAGTCGTTGGGTTAGAGGTGCTCATTAGGCACAAAGGCTACGATGGAAAAATCACTCCCCCCTACTTCCTATCCAGTTTTGCCAGCTTAGGTATTATGCAAGATCTCGATTTGTGGGTGATTGAAACAGCCTTACACGAGGTAACTCCTTTTGCGGATTCTGAAAATTTCAAAGTCTCCATTAACGTTTCACCTGACACTTTGTTAATAGACAATTTTGCAAGTAGCATGCGTAAGTTAGTGGATAGCAGCGCCCTACAAACTCACCAGGTAGAGCTTGAAATAACAGAAGATGTACTGGTCAAAGATGAGAATAAAACCAAGCAAACGGTGGATGAACTTAGAGCCTCTGGTATTTCCGTTGCGCTGGATGACTTTGGTGCAGGGTTTTCATCACTTGGCTATTTATCTAAATTTGAATTCGATAAAGTAAAAATTGATCGTTCATTTGTGCTCAACCTATCCAGTGATAAAGGCAAAGAACTGTTTAAACTAACCAGCCAATTGGTACAAGTTGGTGGGGCAACGGTGGTGGTTGAAGGCGTTGAAGAGAGAGAAGAACTTGAGTTCATTTCAAAACAAAACATCAGCCTCATTCAAGGCTTTTACTTTTATAAGCCAATGCCTTTTGAAAAAATCATAGAACTGAACTTATATTCGACATCGAGCTCATTGGCAGCAAGTTAATAGGCAACTAACGTTCTAATTTAGTAAAAATCTTATTCAATTAAAACCCAAAGTAATAAAAAGGGCATACCAGAATGTATGCCCTTTTTTCTAAGCTTATAAAAGGAAGAAAATACCCGCTAAACAAGCACTCATTAAGTTAGCTAATGTACCCGCAGCTACGGCTTTCAAACCTAGGTTTGCCACTTCAGCACGTCGCTCAGGTGCAATCACACCAATAGATCCTAATTGAATCGCAATAGAACCAATGTTTGCAAAACCACATAATGCAAATGTGATGATCACTTGGCTGTGCTCAGAAAGTAAGGCTTTGTTTTCCACAAAATCAATGAAGGCTACAAACTCATTCATCACGATTTTCTGACCAATATAAGAACCAGCCATAAGTACTTCATCTGCCGGAATGCCTATCAGCCATGCTAAAGGTGAGAATAGGTAACCGAAAATCGCTTGCAGTGTAATGCCAGCAAAACCAAACACTTCACCTAAACTTTCAAGACCCGTGTTCACCATTGCAATCACACTCACAAAGGCAATCAACATAGTACCAACAGCTACAGCCACCTTCATACCATTCATTGCACCACTCGCTAGTGCATCAATTACATTGCTTTGATCAGCTTTATCTAACTCAATGTGCTCGTAATCACTTGGCGTTCCGGTTTCTGGAACAATGATTTTTGCCATAAGCAAACTACCAGGTGCAGCCATAAAACTTGCCGCAATAAGGTATTTAAGTTCAACCCCTAATCCTGCATAGCCGCCAAGCACACTGCCAGCAACAGAAGCCATACCACCCGCCATCACAGCGAACAATTCAGAGCGAGTCATGCTTTTTAAGAATGGGCGAATAAGTAGAGGTGACTCACCTTGAGAAAGGAAAATATTACCTGTCGCAACCAAAGATTCTGCTTTACTTGTACCTAGCAATTTTTGAACTGCACCACCTAGTACTTGAATCACTTTTTGCATGATGCCTAAGTAATACAGAGCTGAGATTAATGCACTGAAAAAGATGATGATTGGCAGAACGCGAACTGCGAAAATAAAGCCTTCTGTCGCTAAGCCACCGAATAAGAAAGCAATACCAGCATCCGCAAAGCCAAGTAAACTTGAAACACCGCTGCTTAAACTGGTTAATGCAATTTGCCCCCAAGGGAAATAAAGCACTAATGCTGCGAAGCAAACTTGCAATAAGAAAGCTCGGCTGACTGTTTTCCAGTTAATCGCTGAACGACTTTCAGATAATAGGTATGCGCAAGCCATCAGCGCAAGAACGCCAACAAAACCAAATAAAATATTCATATTGTGTCCTAAGAATCCTTAAAGAGTGAATAAGTGCCAAGCAAATGACAGCAAAGGAACAGGACAAAGGATCGCAAGCAGAAAGCTGCGAGATTGCGTAAGTAGCGGCTGTGTAGATAACAGCGATAGGAAATGTAGCAATGGATTTTTCATGTAGATCACCTTATACAAGCAGTGGAACGTAGCTGGTCCAGTCCTTGGGGTCATTCACAAATCCATGTGACGGCTTGTATTGGCTAAGCTTCGGCTTAAAACCGGAAGAGAAGTATAAATAGATAAACGAGACTTTCATCACATTTTTTTAGGCAAACGTTCGCGCGATTATTTATTAGGCAAAATCATTAAAATTAAAATGAAATCGATATCATTTGTTGTCATTTGAAGGACGACTTTACACCTCATCATCAAATCATAAATAAAAAAAGCCTACGTTATACGTAGGCTTTTTAACGGTTTCTTACTTTTATTTAGATAAAAATAGGCGCTTTAATGCTTTGAGTAACATACCTTGATGCCTCATCATAATTCGAGATCTTGGCAACCAGTTTGAGCTCCAAAGCACCGTTTTTGCATGAGAGAAAGTTTGAAAACCTTCAAATCCGTGGTATCGACCAATGCCCGATTGACCGACACCACCAAATGGCGCGTCGTCTGCTGATATTTGCAGTAACGTTTCATTAATTCCTACTGAGCCGCTATGCGTTTTATCTAAAATATCACGCTTAATGTTTGGATCATTAGTCATAAGGTACAACGCCAAAGGTCGTGGTCTTTGGTTAATGTATTGAGCGCATTCTTCCAACTTTTCATAAGTCATTACCGGCAAGATAGGACCAAAGATCTCTTCTTTCATGGCTAGCATTTGATCTGTTGTTTGAGTCAGTAAGTGAGGCAGCATTAACCGGCTTTTACTAAGTTCATCAGCGGCACTCTCATTCGCCCCCTCGATGGTGATATTTTGTCTATCAATCGTATGTAACTTAGCACCTTGTGCAGTGGCATCTTCAACCATATTCAGCAATCGCTGGTGTTGTCTCTCATTGATAATGTGACTAACCCCTTTCACTTTGCTCTTCTTGATGTAGATCTTCTGGAAGCGTTTCAGGTACAAATCAACAAACTGGGTCTCTTTCCCTTTCGGCAACATCACATAATCAGGAGCGATGCATATCTGCCCAGCATTTATGGATTTACCAACTAATATCGCATCAACAGCGTTTTTCAGATCGGCATCAGGGGCAATAATAACCGGTGATTTCCCACCAAGCTCTAAAGTGATAGGAGTAAGGTTTTCTGCGGCTGCTTTTGCGACTAATTTGCCAACAGCTGTGGAGCCCGTAAATAAAATATGATCAAAAGGCAAAGCACTAAAATGTGATGAAATTTCTGCCTCTCCTTCTACACATTGAATGTGGTCTTCGAATTCAGCCAAAATATGAGTTAGAACTTTATTGGTGTGAGGGGTATTTTCACTCAGTTTCACCATCATTCGGTTACCTGAAGCAAGCGCGGTTGCGATAGGGGCAATGCTCAACACAATTGGGAAATTCCATGGCACCATGATCCCGATAACACCGAGAGGCTGATAATGAACTTCGACTTTAGATGGAAGTAGCATTATTCCTGCAGCTCGGCGCTGAGGTTTAGCCCACTTAGGCAACTTTTTAAGCGTGTAATTAATATGGTGAATGGCAGGCATTAAGTCGCAAATGGTCGAGTCAAATTCACTGCGATATCCATAATCTTGCTTTAGTGCTTCAACCAATAATGCTTCAGACTCAAGCAAACGAGTTTTTAACGTGCTCAACCGAACCATGCGATCAGTAATTAGGCTATAAGGTTCAGCCTCATAAGCTAATTTGAGATTGGAAAATGTCTGACGAAGTGCCGGTAAACTTAACTCAGTTGTTTCAGAATATTGAGCATTCATTGGAAGTCCACTTAATGAATATTGACCCTATTCATATAACCTACCTCCGAACCGGCTTCAAATTTCACCAGAGAATTTGTGAAGCCGTATTATGTTTTGAAGCCCAATCATGAATCAAGCTGTTAAAAACATATGACTTTTAAGTACGATCAATATTATTGCGATAAATGCTCTTACATCACTCGTACAAACTCATACATCCCATCATTCTTAGCTTGCTCTTTAAAAAGCAAAACACCATTGTGAAAAGTTAAAGCTACCCAAAATTCTGAAGATTCGTAATAGTAGGTAAATACGCCATCTCGCCTGTCTTCTATTTGCTTTGGCGTCCCTAAAACTTTCTCAACTGCCGCTATTCTTGTTTGACCATCAATCAATGTACTTAAATCAAACGATTCTGATGCGTCATCATCAATACAACCGACTAACCCACCTAGAAATACACTCAGTAACAGCGCTATAGACACAAGCTTTTTCACAACACACTTCCTTATTTCTGTTTTGCGCATTGTAACTGCGATTAAGCAGTAGAAATGTAACGCCTTGTAAGCAGCATAAATACACTTGGAGAGCTTAGAAAAAGTAGGATTTAGTGAGATGAAAATTACGATGTAGATTTAGAAAATAATATGCAGATGTCGGGGGGCATTAAAGACTGTTTAGTCCCTAGCTCGCTTTTGGACAGACAGAAATGAGCTTTGGAGAACCAAGTATTAGCAAATCACGAATTAGCATAAGTATGGAAAGTCACTAAGCTCACTGTCCAGTATTGATTGTGCACATCACTGTCTTGCTTTCACACAAATCTGACATTGATGAATGCCATAAGCTATCGATATAAACATCAATATATTGTATTATTACATCCGTATTTATACTTATTAGGATTTTCTATGTTGATTCACGAATTTTCGAATAAGGACGTTACCGCTGAGCATGTAATTTTAGCTCAAGCAATACTAGCAGGGACTGCTCAAGGTGATAAAAGTAAAGCACAGCGCTTTATGATTTTTGTAAATGAGATTCCCGATGCGCCGACTGTGCAAAGCCTGATTCCACACTTTAGTCAATTTATGAAGCGCTTTAAAGCCAGCTAACATTCAGAATACGTTACACAGGGATGTGTAATTAAGATCACCAATTCCCCCCTAACCCCTACCTACTTTTAAACTCTACCTGACCCTGTGCTCGCTCTATAACTAGCCATTGTTATCGGAGGACAATAGAGTTTGATCAATTTTAAAAACGTTTCCGGACAAAAATGTTTAGGTTGATAAGACAAGGTACTTAGTTCCACTTCAAAGAAGTTATTCCATTTCCGCAAATCACAATCGCCTAGATTTCATTTCTATTGGAACGTTTATTCCGCTAAATTATTCCAAAACCAAACAAGAACCATCGATTATATACATAGGAAGATTATGACTGAATTTGAAAAGATGATGGCTGGTGAAGACTATGATGGCGGCGATCAAGCAATAAATGACACTCGTGACAACACCTCAAGGCTCTTACTTGAACTCAACCAAACCATTGTTGAGTCTCATCGCCAGAAAGTTCTAGTGCAGTTGATGAGAGAAATATCTGCCACTAGCATTATTCGCTCTCCATTTCATTGTGAAATAGGCAAAACCATTTCTATTGGCAAGAGTAGCTTCATCAATATGAATGTCACAATGTTAGATGGAGCAAAGATCATCATTGGAGACAACGTATTAATTGGACCAAATACTCAGCTCTACACAGCAAGTCATTCTTTAAATCACCTAAAGCGCCGTCAGTGGGCAACCATATGCAAACCAATAAGTATCGAAGATGATGTGTGGATTGGTGGTAACGTTGTAATTAACCAAGGGGTTACTATCGGTGCTCGCTCCGTAATTGCAGCCGGCTCAGTTGTGAACACTGATGTTCCTCCAGATTGCTTATATGGTGGTACACCTGCCAAACTAATCCGTCGCATTGATTAAACTGCGTAAGGTAACTCAACGAAAACCAAGGGGCTGTCCTTGGTTTTCTCTTTTGAATTCACGAATTCAGATCATTTATTAATAGGTTAACGTGACACTGACTTGTAAAGGGGCACAGGCTTCTCAGAAGAGAAGAAAAGCCTGTATAGGCGCTACTCAGCATTCAAACCAAGTTTTGCAGCCTAGTACTGATTCGCCAAATCTCTTCAAGCTTAAATGGTCTTTTGATGCCGCTGCATTTTCCAGAAGATAGCTTTCTCATGATGACCTCCTCTCAATGTTGTTGGTCAACATGAAGTTTGGCAGTCACATTTAGTAGGGTTCAGGAAGAGCTGAAACGGCTATGGACAAAAGTTTCTTAGAGTTTCAACTTAAATTCGATTTAGTACAGGTATGCGAAAACTCTTTCTTTAATAAACAACCTTGCTTAGACAAAACAACTAGTTTCATTACTCAACTTAACCTAGCTAAAATCGTTCAATCAAGAAGTCCAAGAACAAACGAAGTCGCTTGGGTTGATACTGGCGGCTCAGGTAAATCACGTTCAAATCTGCGCCCGCAGAAGAGGTCGATGCGTTGAAGTTCTTCATATAGCCATTTAACACCGTCACTAGACGCTGATGTTTGATGTCTTCTTGCACATCGAGAATCGATTTCAACGCAATACCCGCCCCATCTAACGCCCATTGACGAATCACTTCGCCATCATCAGAAAACCGTTTCGGTACGACAGTAACAACATTGTGTTGCTCATCATCTTGAAAGTGCCATGTTTTCAACTCTTCATTGCTGCGAACCATGGCTAAACAATCGTGCTGTACTAAATCTTGTGGCGTGATTGGCGTGCCTTTCTTTGCCAAATACTGAGGAGAAGCACAAAGCACTCGGCGACTAGACGCCAGTTTACGAGAGATAAGATTGCTGTCGGCTAGCTCCCCATATCGGATAACGATATCCAAACCGGAATCAGCCAAGTTGGATAAGTTATCGTTCAAATACAGATAAGGGATCACATCGGGATAGAGCTGACTAAATTCCGACAGTATTGGCGAAATGTATTGCTTACCAATATCACGAGGAGCCGAGATTTTAAGTGTGCCGCGCACTTCTTTGGTGCCAGTTTGGAGTAAGTTTTCCGTCTCTTTAACGCTGTCGATGATTTCCAAGCATGCCTGATGGTACATAGCACCAGAGTCCGTCAATGAGATATGCCTTGTACTGCGATTAAGTAATTTCACCCCATAACGATCTTCCAGCGACTGCAATCTTGCCGTTACTGTTGCTGGCGATAAGCCGAGTTCTCTACCAGCCGCCGCCAACCCTTGGTTCTTCACTATACTGACAAACAGCGTCATATCCGAAAACTTGTCCACATTCCCTCCTCAAACTTCATTATTCACCTGAACCGAATAATCAATTCAAATATTACCCAATTATCAAATTTCTTCCAACCAATATACTGACCACATCGAAACAAGATTAGAGAAACAAATCATGAAAACAGAGAAAATCGTTTACGTCGTACTGGGTGGCACATCAGGTATTGGTGCTGAGCTTAGCCAACAACTTGCAAGCGACAATGCGGTTGTCCACGTAGCAAGCCGCAAAACAGGGTTGGACATCAGCGATGAACAATCGGTTTACCACTACTTCGAAACCATTGGTGCTTTTGACCACCTGATCGTCACAGCAGGTTCTTATGCTCCGGCAGGCAAAGTGGTGGACGTGGAAATTTCCCAAGCAAAATACGCTTTTGATACCAAGTTTTGGGGCACCATTAACGTGGCTAAACATGGAGCTCGCTACATCAAGAAAGGCGGCTCAATCACGCTAACTTCCGGCATGTTATCGCGCAAAGTTGTTGCTAACACCTACGTAAAAACCGCGATCAACGCTGCCGTTGAAGCAACCACAAAAGTACTGGCGAAAGAATTGGCTCCGATCAGAGTGAATGCGGTCAGCCCAGGTTTGACTAAAACTGACGCGTATCAAGGCATGAACGAAGACGACAGAAATGCCATGTACCAACGCACAAAAAATAGCTTGCCGGTGGGCAAGGTTGGCAAAGCCAGTGATGTTGCAAAAGCTTACCGACTTCTGATGGAAAACAGCTACATGACCGGCGCCGTAATAGATGTCGATGGTGGTGCACTGCTTGGATAGCAACACACGCTTGGCTAACAGCAAATAAAAACTAGGTGCCAGAGCAATAAAAAAGCGTGGCACCAATGGGTTCAAACGAAAAAAAAGAGACTCCCTCATGAATAAAGAAAAAATGCCGCTGCAGGTATGGATCTTATCACTTGCAGCTTTTGCTATCGGCACCGCAGAATTTGTTATTGCAGGAATCCTTCCTGAAGTCGCCAACTCTTTGTCCATCACGGAAGGGCAAGCGGGTTACCTAATCAGTGCCTACGCACTTGCCATTGTGTTTGGCGGTCCGCTACTTACGATTTACTTAGCGCGCTTTAACAAGAAAGCCGTACTGGCTGGGCTAATGGTGCTGTTTATTCTCGGCAACGTATTGTCCGCTTTCGCGCCGAACTACTTTGTATTGATGGTCAGCCGAGTGATCACGGGCTTAGTTCAAGGTCCTTTCTACGGCATCGGTGCCGTGGTAGCAACCAATTTGGTTTCAGAAAAAATGGCAGGTCGTGCGGTCGGACAGATGTTCGCGGGCTTAACGCTGGCTAACGTTTTAGGTGTGCCTGGCGGTACCTGGATTGGCTTGCAATTTGGCTGGCACACCACTTTCTTGGTCGTTGCCGCTTTTGGTTTAGTGGCTCTGTTCTTTATCACTTCAGTGGTCAAATCCACCGGTCATGCCGAAGCAAAAGATATAAAAGCACAATTGGCCGCGTTCAAAAACCCAATGCTACTTATCAGCTTAGCGATCACCGTATTTGCTTGGTCGGGGTTCATGGCTTTGTATGGTTACATCGCCCCTATCGCCATGCACATCACAGGCTTTGGTGAAAGTGCCGTAACTTGGATTCTGGTTATCGTTGGCGTCGGTCTGATTGTTGGTAACACCATGGGTGGTCGTTCATCGGATAAAAACCTACAAAAGGCATCTATGTTCTGGGCTATCGCGATGATTGTGTCACTCGTACTGGTCGGAATCACTGTAGAAAGCAAAGTGCTGTTCATTGCCACCGCCTTTGTATTTGGTATTGCGTCATTCGCTAACGTACCAGCAATGCAACTTCGAGTAATGAACCACAGTGGTGAAGGTCAGGAATTAGCAGCGACGGCAAACATCTCGGCTTTCAACTTAGCTAATGCCTTTGGCGGTTTCTTAGGTGGCATGGTGCTCGATAGCCAAATGGGCGCAGGCATGATCCCTTACGCAGCCATCATTGTTCCACTGATTGGTTTGCTATTCATCGCCAAGGCGAACCGCAAAGAAAGCAGACAAACCGAGTTAGCGCCAAGCTTCAACAACTAATTTCATCCCGGCTGGTAGTCCTGACTTAACGCCTCCCGAACAATCAGGGCTGCCCAATACAAATCAATAGGAAAACACTATGAAACTCTACATTTACGAACATTGCCCATTCAGTGCTCGCGTCCGCTATGTTGCTGGCATGCTGAATATCCAACTCGACGTCATCAATATTACTTATGACGATGACAAAACCACAACGGACCTGATTGGAACCAAGCAAGTGCCACTTCTTATCAAAGACAACGATGACGTGATGGCAGAAAGTCTAGAGATCATCGCTTACTTCCTTGAACTGGCAACATCAAGTGAAACAAGCCAACCGTCGCAACCAGTGCTGGATTGGCAAAAAATCGCGTTCCTTCCAGCATGTAACTTTGGTAGACAAAGCGATCTTATTTTCTGTTTTGCGCGGGTTCTTCAGTGCCGCAGAAATCCAATGGGACAACACCGTGAAAAATTGGATGGAATCTGTAAGCAACAAAACCCAAGTACCGCTACTTAAGTAAGGAACCGATCATGAGCAAACTATTTGAACCAGCCCAGCTGAAACAACTGAATCTACAAAACCGTGTAGTCATGGCACCAATGACCCGAGCACGCACTAGCCAGCCGGGGAATATTCCAAACCAAATGATGGCAACTTACTACAAACAGCGCGCAACCTCAGGCTTAATTATCTCTGAAGCTACCCAGATTTCAGATGATTCGCAGGGTTACTCATTTACACCAGGCGTCTACACTGATGAGCAAGTGGCAGGCTGGAAAACCGTCACTCAAGCAGCAAAAGAGCAAGGCGCAGCTATGTTTTGTCAGTTGTGGCATGTCGGTCGTGTATCACACCCGACATTCCAAAAAGGCGAACAGCCTATTGCCCCATCAGCACTAAAACCAGTAGAAACCCAAGTGTGGATTGCCGACGAGCAAGGCAACGGCAATATGGTCGATTGTGTAGAGCCACGAGCCATGACTCAAGCTGATATTGACCGTGTCGTGAGTGATTTCGCCCATGCTGCGAAACGAGCGATTGAAGCAGGCTTCGATGGCGTCGAAATCCACGGCGGTAATGGTTACCTGATTGACCAGTTCATACGTACCAATTCAAACCACAGAACCGATAACTACGGCGGTACTCGCGCAAACCGACGTCGCTTTTTATTAGAAGTGGTCGATGCGGTGAGCGAAGCCATTGGTGCCAATAAAGTGGGAGTACGACTCGCGCCTTTCATCACTTTTAAGGATATGAACTGCCCAGACATTGTGCCGACCATCCTCGATGCATCGAAACAACTTCAAGCTCGTGATATTGCATACTTGCACCTGTCTGAAGCGGATTGGGACGACGCACCAGTGATTCCAGAAAGTTTCCGCATCGAACTGCGCGAATACTTCACCAACACAATTATCGTCGCGGGCAGTTACACCCAAGAGCGTGCTGATGAGGTACTTGAGAAAGGTTATGCGGATTTAGTGGCGTTTGGGCGCCCGTTTGTTTCTAACCCTGATTTGGTAGCGCGCTTAAAGTACCAACAACCTCTGTCTGAGCTTGACGGCTCTACGCTATTTGGTGGCAATGAGCGTGGATACACCAATTACTCAGTATTTAACTGCGTAACTAACTCATTAATAAACAATTAATAGAAAATAGAGTGCAGTACGTATCACATGAATTATTTTTACTGTGCTCTTCACTCTTACGGTAAATAAAGGTCTCGTTCAAAATCAATTCAACACCACCAATTGATGTGTACCGGTAATTTGGAGCATTAATATAGTTAAAAACAAAAAGCGCAACGGATCGAGTGTTGCGTTTTGCCACGCTTTACTTTTTGTATATCTAAACTAGCTGACTATCTATAATCTATTTAGAAGCCTAACAAATATTGGGGCACTTCCGCATTACTAAGTGCCAACTATGAAGGTTCTGGACATAAGCTTGTCAGTTCCTTATCTAAATTAGTAACTGATGATTTAAGACAGGTATCGCAAAACCTAAGCCACCACCGCTTATTTTGGTAGTAATCTTAAACGAAAGTAGAGACTTCCAAGCGAAGTGTGTGCGTATAAATGCCAATTTCATGCAAGTTAAAACAAAAATAGTGATTCTGGTCCCGATTCGAAACCATTCTTACTACCACGATTATTTTCAAGTTTCTGCCAAAATCAATATTGACCTGTCTAAAGCTTTACAGTTTATAGTTCACTCATAAATGAGAGGAAAACCCATGTACCGTATATCTGAATTGGCACAAAAAGTCGGATTAAGCCGTTCAACTTTGCTCTATTACGAAAAACTCAAACTGATTTCAGCCAAGCGGCAAAGCAATGGGTATCGCTGCTATACAGACAAAGATGTTCAACGGGTAAAACTATTACAGCAACTACAAGCTGGCGGACTAACCCTAAAAGAGTGCCAAGCATGCATAAATACTCAAATCGACAGAGAGCTGCTACTTCATAGGCTTAATGTATTGGATGAAGAAATCACACAAAAACAAAAAGCAAGAGAGCTTCTTTCCTCAATGCTTGGCATGAACTCTATGAAGGAGTGGCACCAATCAATGGAAAAAGAAGCTCCGTCAGCACATTTAGAATGGTTAATGAAACAAGGCTTCAGTGAAAAGAGTGCCTTGAGGCTAAAGTGGCTTTCGAAAGATATGAATGAACATGAGCAATACATGGCTGATTTTGAAGCTATTTTTCAAGGGTTAGATCGGCTGGGACCAGGTGATGAAGGTTACTCTCTCAAAGCATTACGCTCTTTACCAATTAGGTCGGGCGATGCGCTAGAGATTGGTTGTGGAAAAGGAGTCACAACCACTTTGCTGGCAGAAAATTCAGACTTCAATTTAACGGCACTCGATAACGATGAGTACTGCCTAAGCTGTCTTAAAGAGAAGGTTAAAGATCATTCTCTTGAACATCGAATAACAACGATTTGTGCCAGCATGGCAGCGATGCCATTTGATCGGGGGCAATTTGATGTGCTCTGGTCAGAAGGCAGTGCTTATATCATGGGAGTCAAGCAGGCACTTAAAGATTGGAAACCATTTCTTAAGACTAATGGCTACTTAGTTATTAGTGACTTGGTTTGGTTAACCGATAAACCAGATGCCGAAGTCATAGAGTTTTGGCAACAAAACTATCCAGACATGGCGACGAGCGAGCAACGAATCAAAGAGATGATGAAAGCAGGCTATGAGGTTATAGAGAGCTTTACACAGAGTGAACAGTCGTGGCGCAACTATATGGATCCATTGAACCAAAAGATCACTCAGGTCGAAGACGAAGATTTCACTTCTAATTCACTCAATGACTTACGCAAAGAACTACAGATACACGAGCAATACTTAGGTCAATATGGTTACCAAGTATTTGTACTAAAAAACAAAGGTTAAAACATGAAAATTAGAGCTGAAAATCACTCAGACATTACAGAAATTGAAACACTTATTTATCGAGCGTTTGAGAACCATCCACACCATGAACCAGGTGCTAAACCAACAGAGCACTTGATCGTCAATAAACTACGTGATGCAAAAGCATTATCACTATCTATAGTTTGTAAAGATCAAACTGGCATCATTGGTCATATTGCCTTTTCACCGATTCTTATTAATGGCGAGGAGTCTGTTTGGTATGGCTTAGGCCCAGTATCAGTGATGCCAGAGCGTCAAGGTGAAGGTATCGGCGGTGCACTTATTCGTGAAGGGTTATCACGACTTAAAACACAAGGTATTGAGAGTGTAGTGTTACTCGGCGAACCAAAATATTATGGCCGATTTGGTTTTGAGTCACAGCCAAACCTTACACTTCCAGGTGTCCCATCAGAGTATTTCCTAGCTATACCGCTAGCCAACAGTATTCCGACGGGCGAAGTTGCTTATCACTCTGCTTTCTTTGACAACTAACTCGGCAGAAAACAAGAAACATATTAAAGATTACAGCATTTACTACATTGAGGAGTCTGGGCACTTTCCAATGCTAGAGAAACCTAATGAGTTCAACAAGATCCTTTGGGAAGCGGTTAAGTCTGTTAAGTCATTTGATTGATTAGGTTCGTTCCTATCGACTGCAAGTTACTTTTTACCAGAACTGCATGAGTTAGAGTGAATTCTCTAACTCATTTTTCTATTTCTGACATATGATTTCAAGCAGATTTGCCTAACCATGCACTCTAAACACTTGGATATAAGAACTATGCTTGCTTTCAGTTTACCCACATGAACTTAGATATTAACCATCATAATGAGTGCTATACCTTTAGGGGTTCATAGCAAATTTTTATTGTTAATGAGTAGGATTTATTGGAACTGACAAACTATATTGCCTTCTGGTAGCAGACCAAGAAGAAATACTCTTTGAAGCTTCATGCGCATTAATAATGAAGCCGCCACATAAAGTGGCGGCTAAAGTTACAAATTTTAGGGTTGTTAACTATAACGAAGTAAAGCGAGCGGTGAAATGACGCAACACTTCCGGCTCATATTCAAAGGTTAAACCCACTAACTCATGCGCTCTGTCTCTGAGTTCAATGATCGCATCCGCAATGTAGTCCATGTGATCGTTGGTATACACTCGGCGCGGAATCGTGAGTCGCATAAGCTCTAATTCAGAGGCTTTTTGTTCACCCGTTTCAGGGTCTCGCCCGAGCAACAGTGATCCAATTTCCACAGCGCGGATCCCCGCTTCTAAATAAAGAGCATTACACAGTACTTGAGCAGGGAATTGCTCTGCCGGAATATGTGGCAGAATCTTCGCGGCATCCACAAATACTGCGTGTCCACCTGTTGGGTACTGAATTGGAATACCCGCTTGGTGTAGCCTATCGCCTAAATATTCAACCTGACTAATTCGGTAATGTAAGAAGTCTTCATCTGCCCCTTCATACAAACCTCTCGCCAGTGCTTCCATATCTCGACCTGCCATTCCGCCATAGGTCACGAAACCTTCCATTGGCACACAACGCGTTCTTACTGCTTGGAACAATTCTTGGTGATCTCGAATGCAGCATAAGCCACCAATATTCACCATAGGGTCTTTTTTAGCCGACATCGTCAGCATATCGCCATACTGATACATTTCGCGGATGATCTCTAAAATCGAGCTATTTTTATACGCCTCTTCACGCTGTTTAATAAAGTAAGCATTCTCACAATAACGTGCAGAATCAATCACAACAGGAATATCGTGCTTAGTCGCAATCTCATAAACTGCTCGCATATTCGCCATTGAAACCGGCTGCCCACCAGAGCTGTTACATGTAATGGTAGTAATAATGCCCGCAATGTTATGAGAACCATGTTGTTCTATGGTTGCTTCCAGCTTCTCTAGATCAAAGTTACCTTTCCAGTCATATGGTGTCGTAGTATCAAATGCCTCTTCCGTCACGACATTGATCGCTTTACCACCATTAAGTTCAATATGGCCGGCTGTGGTATCAAAGTGGTAGTTCGAAATGAAGACTGGTGTTTCACCGCCACGGACATTTCTCATTCTTTCAATCAAGCACGGAAACAGAATTTGCTCGGCTCCACGCCCTTGGTGAGCGGGCACTGTTAGGTTATAACCAAAGAAGTGTTTAACGGCGTCACATAGGTTGTAATAGTTACGGCTGCCTGCGTAAGACTCATCTCCCATCATGATCCCTGCCCATTGATTGTCACTCATGGCGCCGGTACCGGAATCCGTCAATAGATCAATATAGACATCATCACTGCGTAATAAGAAAGGGTTGAGCCCTGCTTCTGCTAATGCAATTTCGCGATCAGCAAGTGTGGTCATTTTAATTGGTTCTACCATTTTGATGCGAAAAGGTTCTGGAATACGTTTCATCTTAATTTCCTTTAGGTAGATCTAAGCCGCCTGAATTCAGGCATAGTGAGTTAATTTATTGCTTAATTTTCTAGTGGCTGAAATTCAATTCGAGTTAAATGATGAAAACTATTAACTCATTGAAATAGCGCTATCAGTGCGGGTGCACTAAGGAAATTAATCTGTGGCTTTACTGAGTAACGAGAGGCAGTAGTCAAGGTTATACCAAGGTGACAACACTAACGTGCTGTCGAGCTGAGCTAATTGGCTCATAGCGTTATCCTCCTCCTTGATGAATGATTCTGATATTAATAATAACAGTGAAAGCACATTATGCGGTTCGAAACCAATCTAACTGCTACTCACTTATTAACTTATTAACTTATTAACTTATTAACTTATTAACTTACTATAGCTGAATTCCATGATGCATGACTGTGACACATGGCTATTTTATGGTCGCTGTCTTCTTAAGTAGCTATCTCCCAATAGTAAATGCCTACTCAAGCAAACACCGACTTTTCATCCAAATACGACTTGTCTTTATAGTGCCTTGCAAACTGTCATCGACACTCTATCTGTCGATAAATCAAAGCAGTATTGCGCATGTTTTCTAAGGCATGAGAAAACAACTTTGTCTAACTTATTACTGCTAACTAAATCAGACATTATCGCCATGGTTTGTTCAAGACTCATTCCATCACGGTATGGTCGCGACTGGCTCAAGGCTTGAAACACGTCCACTACCGCAACAATTCGGCTTGGCTGATCCAACTGCTCAGCAGTTTTTCCTAATGGGTAGCCTGACCCATCTAAACGTTCATGATGGTTAGATGCCCACTCACAAATTTGTGGCGAGTGAAAAAGCTCTTGCAGTGAAAAGCGCGTATCAGTAGCGTGCCGCTTAATGCAACAAAACTCTTCATCGGTAAGAGAGCCAGGCTTATGCAGTACATCTCTTGGCGTTTGTAGTTTTCCAATATCATGAACTAAGCCAGCCAAATACAACTTTCTCTGAGTTGTTTGCGAATACCCAAGTTTCTTGGCGAGGTATTCCGTTAACTGCCCCACCTTTAATGAATGCTGGAAAGTAAATGCGCTTTTCGCGTCTACCAGCTTTGCAATAAACTCACCAAATGCAATGGTCTCATCAAGCGTCATTTTTTGAGAAAAGAATGGAACGGCTGAAAACTTACTGCTCATAATCTCAATGTATGAAATATCCATCGAAAACCAAAAGTCATCATTATCGACCAGTTCACACATGTGCTGAACTAAGTTACTCTCAAACAATGTACCTGCAGAATCGGTTAAACATTCAATAATGCTCGCTTTACCTGCCGGCGTGAGATTACCAAAGCGATCTGAGGATGTTTCACCATATAGATAGTCTACTCGATCAGCTAACATGATAATTGCAGCTAACTCTTTCTCAAGCATACCCATTGGTAAAAATTGCAGCTCTTCCCATGCTGTATGATGATATAAAACGGGTTTGGCAAATATAGAAAGTACTGGGCATTCTTTTAATATTTCGTGCCCTTTTTGACAATGATGATGGGTGCCCTCTGGCACTAAGCTCGTCAACAAACTTCGATGTTCATCCATCTGGGTAATGCCACAGTCATGAATCAACCCAAGCGAAAATGCCAACTGTGCTTGTTCTTCTTCCCAACCAACACTTTGTGCGCATCGATAAGCAATATAGCCCACTCTTTGCCCATGATTTTTACTTTCAAACCCCACATTATCCAGTGCTCTCGCAATGCCTAGTAGTGCCCGCCTTAAATCTACAGTCACTTCTTCGCAACACAAATCCATTTCTTCAACCTAGTTTTTACGCTTTATATATGACACACGAATACTAATCCAAAATAGGTATAAATAGACATATAAATACTAAGGTTTTTATCATTTAGTGATATTGGTTGCGTATAACGTGATCTACGTGCCACAAAATAGGGTTAAGTTTTCCTGTACAGCACCAATGAGCAACATTAATCTGTTTTATACGCAACTAATTTTCCATAAGGATAGCTATGTTTAAAATTGATATTGATGAGGAACTCTCCATTGCTTTAGTCCAAGAAAGCTTCGCTCCCCTTTATGCTGAAATATCTCAATCTCAAAATGAGTATTTAGCACAATGGCTTGCGTGGCCGCCTCATTGTCAAAGCGAACAAGATTTCAGAATATTCGTACAACGTAGCTTAAATGATTATGCTGAGGGAAAAAGCATGACTTGCGCCATTGTTTTAAATGGAAAACTAGTCGGGAACTGCAGTTTCAACAGCATTAACCACGACACTAAAAAAGCTACAATTGGATACTGGGTGTCTCAAGCGGAACAAGGGAAAGGTATTATTACCCGAGTTGTGCAAAAACTTATTGATATTGGGTTTAATGAACTTGATATGGAAAAGATTGAAATTTCCGCGGCAGTCGGCAATATACCCAGCCGCAAAGTGTGCGAACGATTAGGGTTTGAACTGGAAGGGATCATTACTCGTAATGAGAACTTGAATGGTCGGGTCATTGATCATGCTATATACGGGCTATTGCGTATTAATAGTAAATACAGCTAACCCACCTCATCAATGTATTGTGAAGACGAGCTCTGAAAGCGATTAACTAAACCAATCAAACACAAAACATTAAAGAACAAGGGCAACATATGTTGCCCTTATTAATATCTATAGAAGATATTTATAACACCCCACCTAATGAAAGGTAGTGGCATTATTCAATAGGAAGATACCCATTGTAATTTGAGGTATTAGAATTCGTGACAGGCTTAGAGTCCGAAATAGGCTGTGAGCTCGAAATTGACAGGGAGCTCGACTTAGGCATTGAAATAATGAACTTTGCACCACCATGATTGCTGCCTTGAATCCTAATTTCCCAGCCAAGTTTTTTTGCCGCAGAGTTAGCAATCGCTAAACCTAAACCAAACCCACCTGTTTTTGAGGTTCGGCTTTGATCCAAACGAGAAAACGGCAGCAGTACTTCATTTCGTTTTTCAACAGGGATACCTTTCCCGTTATCTTCAATCGCTATTAACCAATTCTCTGAATTTTCATCCAAGGTAACCCACACCTTATCTTTGGTATAATTCCCTGCATTCTTCAGAATATTATCTAATACTAAACGAGCCATCGTGCAGTCACATTTAGTTTTAATACCATGAAGTAATAGAGACTCAAATTCTACATTCGAGAGTTTTGAATAACGTACTCTTTCTAAACAATATTCAGATAAATCTGTATTGATTTTTACTAGCTCAAAGAATGAATCATCCGCGACATTAAGCTTAGAAAGCATAATGATATCTGATGTCAGCTCGTTAATATCATCAATATAATTATCAATATCATCAAATAGAACTTGGTGCTTTTCGGGGGCTTCACGCCTTAATAAATCGGCAGCCAATTGAATTCGGCTAAGTGGGGTTCGCACTTCGTGGGGAATAGCCTGTGCAAATATGTGACTTTGCTTAACTTTGCTTTCTATTTCCTCAGCCATAGAGTTGAAGCTACTTGCAAGATCAGAAATAGGGTGGAGTTCTTTTGTGTTAGAGCGAGTGCTGAGTTTTCCTTTCCCAAACTGTTCTTGCTTAGCAACCAGTAACTCTATGCGCTCTTGTAAGCGGCGAATAGGTAAATAAATACTGGCTCCAATAGCAAACACGACCGCAATTAATAGCGCCAGTAGAAAGTGTCGCTCAGAATCTTCATACCATTCAATGTCAGGGCTGAAAAACTCTTCAATTTCGCTGAATACGAAACTGTACTTAGAATTAGGAAGAGGGAAAACGGCAGAGTAGAGGTTGGTGTCCGTCAGGTAAACGGGAATAGTATTTAACGTGGTATGGTGTTCGCAATTGCGACATGGAGGTTCCCCATCCCAATTTTCAATTAACCTTAAGTTAAAAATATAAAACTGCTGGTACCCCGTTCTATCCAGTTCCCCATACAATGATTTCGGCTGATTATGTTGATTAACATACTGCTCCGCAAAGTAACTGCCATCATTCAGAAAGGTTTCTATTTCTGATCTTCTCATATGTCCATCACCGAGTGTGATGAACAGGAAGATAGTAGAAACTAAGCCAACAACAATCCCAATATACAAACGAGCAAACATTGAAGTGTTCTTCAGCTTCTTCGGTATAAAGCTAAGCAACAAGCATATACCCCTTATTTCTAACCGTTCTTATCCATTGTTTTTCGTTGGCGTGAATACGAAGTTTTTTGCGTAAACCAGACACCCGCATATCGATTGAACGGTCATTGAATGAATAGTCGATACCACGGAAAAGCTGACAGCACTGATCTCTCGTAACAACTTCACTCATGTTTGTGACTAACAAATTTAGAATATCGAATTCAGCAGATGTGAGTTTTAGATTTTGACCATTTAAATATGCAGACTGATCACCAACATCAATGAAAATTCCATTTGGGTTAGGAACATTTTCTTGGCTTTCAATAGAATGGCTAGTGGAAGAAGGCGAATTGTTAGCGGCTAAAGAAGCACGACGCAGCAAAGCCTCAATTCTAGCTAATAAGGCATGACCTCGAATAGGCTTAGTCACATAATCATCAGCACCAAACTTAAATAGGCTGACTTCACTGACTTCATCTTCAGATGCCGTCAAAACTAAAATGATACCGTTATAAAACTCTCGCGCTTGGCGACATATTTGAGTACCACTCATGCCTGGTAACATCAAATCAAGTAATACGAGATCTGGTTCAAAACTGCGTATCTTGTCTAGTGCGAGGTTACCATCATGAACAGCGCTCACAACGTAGCCTTCGGCTTCTAAATAAAGAGTAGTTAAGCGGGCTATTTCTAGATCATCTTCTACAATGAGTACTTTAGCTTTAGACATCAATATCATCCGTATTTATAAATGCGGGCGTATTATATATGCCATACTGATTCATTCAACAGTGTGATGCTCGTCATTATTTTACCGTATGACAATTAATTTGCATCAATAATGTACACCTAGTTTTACATAGTTGTTTGCATATAACACTTGGGATTCACGGATGTATTGCCCTAACTCGATTCATGGCAAGTTACCTCACTCATCATCGCTTTCTGCTTCAATGAAACGAGCGTTACACTTTAATAGTGTAATAAAATGTAACGCTGAATAAGTCAAAGGTGTCAGACAATAAAACGGTTTAGTACATGGTCCTGCTCCAATATTTTACTTTGTTGGTTATCGAGTGACTTACTCGCATTTTCCGCAATATTTGTAGCATCAGTAGACAACTCTTTAATTCGAAGCGTATTCCCATTGATTTCTTCGGACACTAAACTCTGTTCTTCAGCCGCAGAAGCTATTTGAATACTGACTTCGGTAATTCTATCTATTTCTTGTTTAATTTCTTCAAGTACCAACTCCGCTAACTTCGCTTTGGTTACGGCATCTGTCGTTGATTGCTTACTTTGGTCCATAGCACTAGAAACCGTTCGCGCTCCACTTTGTAAGTGCTCAATCAAACTTCCGATTTCAGAAGTAGAATCCTGAGTACGCTGGGCTAACGTCCTAACTTCATCGGCTACTACAGCAAAACCACGACCAGAATCACCAGCTCTTGCTGCTTCTATCGCTGCATTTAATGCCAACAAGTTCGTTTGACTAGCAATATCGTTGATAACATTTAGTACGGTTTCAATGTTTGCTGTCGCAGCTTCTAGGTTTTGCATTTCTATCAAAGCTTGCTCAATCTGTGAAGCAAGAAAATCAATCGAGGTTCCAGTTTCACTCATTGCATTTGAACCTCTCTCCGTTGCATCTCCTGCGTCTTTGGCTGCTGATGCAGCACCTTGGGCATTATTGGCCACTTCAGATGCAGTAACGGACATCTCATTCATCGCCGAAGCTAACTGCTCAAGTTCCTGAAGTTGCTGGTTCATCGTTCCAACTGACTTTTTAGATCCCGCCACCGTGACTTCTGTTACTTCCAATATCTCCTGGCCTAACTGTTTAGATTCGATAATCTGGGTTTGAATTTTGTTTGCAAATGCGTTGAAACCCTCTGCTAATGTTACGAATTCACGGTCTGTATTTGTATCAAGTCGTTTTGTTAAATCTCCCTCACCAGAGGCAACATTTTCGATGGCATCATTTAAAATATGAATTGGTCTAATCAAGTATTTAATCAACAGACTTAAGATAACTACACTGACTAATGCTGCTACCAAACCATAAAGTAGAGAGGTATTACGCATTTTGTAGACACTCTGATACGCTTTTTCTTCATCAACAATCGCCCCAATTAACCAATTTTGCCCCGGAATTTCGGCTATACGAATTTGGTATAATCTTTCGTTTAATTCTATTTTTTGATCTTTCAAATGAAGGTTAATATCCGGTATATAGCTCGTTACCTCTTCTCCATTTTTTGATGTATCAGGGTGAGCAATAGTGATCCCTTTATCTGTCATAATGAAAAAATCACTCGCGTTAAATAGGTGTACCTCACCGACCAAATCAGACAAACCACTCAGATCGACATCAAAAAACATTGATCCAACAAATTGTTTATTTTGAAATACTGGGGTACCGATTGAGATGACAGTTGTCCTTGTAGAAACATCGATATACGGCTCTGTAACGATCAATTGCTGTTTTGATGCACTTTGTTGATACCAAGGACGAGTTCTCGGATCGTAATCAGAGCCAGCCTGCCAGTTATCATCATTCTCGACAAACGACCCACTTCTTTCTTCACCAAAACCTACGGCAATAAAGTTCTCTTTTAAGATAGAGGTTTCAATAACATTCTGGACTTCTTGAAGCGTATCACCGTAATACTGAACAGTTTCAGTAGTGAAGCGAGCTAAGTTTTTTTTACTTTGCAGTTCTAGAGCAATGACATTTGTCATTTCTTTTACCATTTGGTTTAGACTTGTATGCTCTATGACTTCTAGCTCTTTTCGTACCGTGTAAGCTTGCATGGCGGTAAGTAAAGCGATGGAAGAAAGCAGCAGTAATGACGATGCAAGCAATATTTTTTGACTAAATTTCAATTTCTAATTCTCTGTGTAAACGGATTTAGCCCATTTCGAAATTGATCTTCCTTGCAGTCTCGATATGAACAGTAGAGTCATGCACTCAATATTCTGCAACTGAGAAAATTAGAGCATTACTTAGGATTCGACTTAAACCTAAGCTAATTATCTATGACCGTTATAGCGAGGTAATCAGTATTTTTACGGTAAATAAATGCTGACTAATTACCCTGTCAGTAAGCTGCTATGTTCATTTTCATCGGGTGATTCGACACCAAAGATTTATTAAATATCGCCTATTAAATAAAGTTACTTTTGATAGCTCCTTATAACGTCTATGTATTGACGTATCGTCTAGCTCTTTACCTTGTGTAAACAATCTGTATTGACCGTATTTGGTCAGAAATCTTTCATAAACAATATTCTCAGAGTCAACCACCTCTTTTTTCACCAACGACAGTAAAAACCTGAATAATAATGGCGATTTACGCGAAGAATAATAAACAACCAATTTCTTCATCATGATGAGAATAAGCAAAACACAGGCAACAGCCACCAACAACTCATGAAGATAAGCCTTAACCCATGATCCTAACGTGTACTTTATTCTGTAGTTAGCTGAATCCAATTTTAGGCTTTTTATCTCCTGATTTTCAGGCTCCCAAACAAAGAGAACGACTTCTGGCAAGGTAAACTCTCCGGCTTCTTTTACAACGTAGGTTATCGCTTCTACTTTTGTAGTTTTATTCACCCCACGAATACGCGTCTCATTAATTTGAGAAGATTGAACGAAGCACTTCACATAATCAGTTGTATAAGGAAAATCATCGCAATTCACTAGTTCCGGTAAAAGCATCGAGTTCGTGTTACTCGCGGTTAAAGTGATGGTTCTTGATATCGAGTCACCAACATTAATGTGTAATTGTTCTCTATCTTCACTGCTACTGACCACCGTTATTTGTTGTGAAACATCCACATTATCAGCAGTCAACCAAAGGTGCGGTTCAAACATAAAAGCGCTCTGCTTATTCGCACTAAATCGAATGGGCTCAGTCTGAATAAAGCCACTTACATTGCTATTTTTTTCCTTATTGTTTTTATTTTCATGGGCATTTTTACCGCTACTCCCGCTGATGTTTTTGATTTCTAGCTCAATGGTGATACTTGGAATTAAAAACTCGCCGCTTTGTAATGGATAAACCACAACCTCCCATATTTGCTGGGAATAAGTCTTCCCATTTAAACGTTTAGTTGAGTTTATAGAATGAAGTTGGTTAGAAAGAACCACTGCATTATCAACTTCAAATCGATGTATGTGAGTTCCTTTGGTGAACCAAGTGTCAGACAGTATTTCAATATTAACTGTCACTTGTTCATGAACAGAAAAAGCGCGACTGTAGTTATTGCTATGTGTACTATTTCCACCGTGAGCATCATCCACCCACGCATTAACCTGAAGACTTCCTCGATGAGATAAGTCGCTAATTTCCATGCTGAAGCTATTACTCGTCACTAATAACAGCAAAAGCAGACAGGATGATAATAGCGTTCTGCATGTTAAGTTAGTGCTCACTTTCAAACTCCTTACTTATCCCTATGCCCGCCTCGAATTGAATGTAAAACTTGGAAGTTAAAAAATCAGAGAGATCACTTTGCACCGCTCTCATCCATTTATCATTTGCTGATGCGTTTGATAATATTTGCTCAGCAGTAAGTACTTCTTTGATTAGCAGCTTTGATTCTACTTCTTGCTCAAGCCCTTCTGACGTTTGAGGTTTATCCCCTAAATCTCGACTACTTTGCTGCTCATTATTATTGGCTTGGCTCTTGGTGAATTGGTCGATGTCCTTAATGATTTTTTCCACAATTATTAGGTTAGTTTTGGCTGCAATACTGTTAGGGTATACCTCTAGCAACGAGATATAAAAACGCTTAGCCGCTAAATACTCTTTTTGATGAGTCAATGACGCCGCGACACCCAACTGAGAGTGAAGATCATCATTTCTCATGAAGTACTGTTGAGCAATTTCGTATTCACCAGCTTGAAAATAGGCTGTCGCTTTCCATTGGTCATTATCGAATAACTCGGCGGAAAGCTTGTATTCACCTTGTTGATAATAATACTGACCCTGCTGATCTTTGGTTAACCACAGATCGACAAAAGACCACTCACTTGCGGTGACATTTGGTGAATAGAATGAAAAGCTACTTAAACATAAAATAATTCCCCAATGAACGAGCCACCCTTTGCGGAACCACATTAGATAAACAACTAAGATGAACCACACAAGTGAATACCCAGAATCAAACCAAGGCTCAGACGACCCCATATTCATTTTAGCATTTTGGGTAATAATGCGTTCAAGCCTACCGACATCATTATTAGTTGGTGAAAACTGGACATAATCACCATTTACCGACTCACTTAAGCTCTCCAACTTTCCACTTTGTAGAGGGAAATTAGAAGGACGATCAGGGTGACCGATTCCATAAGTTAATAATCGATGAGGTCGGTGCTTAAAATATTGAGTGTAAGAAGTAATTGATTGTTGATTTAAAGCATCTGTCACTAGCATAACGGTTGCTGAGTCGCTTAAACTTAATAGTCTCTCAATCACTGGCACGGTATATTCCGCAAACTTACCTTGCCTTGGCATTACCTCTGGCTTAATTGACTCTAATAGCGGTTTGAAAATTGCTATATCTTGTGTAAAAGGCATCGCGACATGTGCACTCCCTGAATATACGATTAACGCTGTTTCTCCAGAGTTTCTTGCTTCTATCGTCTCCAAGATTTTTTGTTTTGCCATGATCAATCGGCTTGGTGCAACGTCTGTTTGATTCATCGTATCAGACACATCCAGCACCACGATCAATTGAGAGTTGTCTTCTCCAAATAACGAAGATTGGCGATACCAACTTGGACCTGCAGCAACGAAAATGGCAGCAAGACCAATCACAAAAAGTAGTTTTTTGGGTAACTGCTTTCCCCAAGAAGGTTGCTCTACCCGCATCGCTTTCGCTAGATGTGTCGGTAACGCTTTTAACCACTGTTGTTCACTAGCTTCACGCTTCGAATGGATCAGCAAAAGCCCAATAAAAGGCACAATTAATAACAGCCACTCAACTCGAAGAAAATGAAACTCAGAAAGAAATATAGGTACAGTCATTTGATTTCCTCCCCTATATTGGGACACTGTCTCGTTCTAAATAAGCTCACAGCCATGAACAAAAGATGGTGCAATACAAGCAATATTACTGGCACAAAATGTAGGCTAACTTTGGGTTGAAAGGTAAAACTCTTGTAAACCGTAGGCTCTAAGTCTGCAATCACTTGATAAACCAATTGAAGCTCTTGGTATGACATCGCTAAAAATGACTGGCCACCAGTGATGCCGGCAATACTGTTTAGCGTTTCAACTTCCAAAGCTTGTTCTCCTGCAGTATTAGGGTTACCCATCGCTATGGTATGAATCCTAATGTTGTTTGCCGCAGCAACTTTAGCCGCGTCTATAGGAGGAACAAGGCTGTTGGTATCATTTCCATCGGTGAGGACAATCATCACTCTTTGCTTGTCATTTTCCCTAGTATCTTTGCCATCTCTACTCTTACCTTTATTTTTGTCTTTATTACCCTCGCTATTATCAATAGTTTCCTCTGAAAGGTAAGTTTTAATCCCCAGACCTATTGCGTCCCCTAGGTGAGTACTTGGTCCAGCCATTGCAACTTGGCTTTCTTTCAATAAAGACAACCAAGCTTTATGGTCAGCTGTAAATGGCGATTGCATGTACGCAAAATCACCAAAAACAATTAACCCTAGCCGATCTCCCTTACGCTGTTCACTGAACTCACTCAAAACTTGCTTCGCAGCTTGTAACCTTGATTCTTCAACACCATTCACACTATAGAAATCGGTGGTCGACATAGAACCCGACAAATCAACCAGTACCATCAAGTCTCGTCCGTCTAAATCTCTAGTTTCTTCGTCACCTAGCCATACTGGTTTTGCTGCTGAAATAACTAACAGTATCCAACCGAAGACCAATGAAAATCGTTGCCAGCGCCCAGGTTTTATATCTGAACTTCCGTTATTCACATTTAGCTGCAGGTCTTCGACCAATCGCGTAAAAAATGGAACACGAATGGCGACTCTTTGAGTCTGATATTGAGGTGCAAGGAGGTAGATAAAAAGAGGAATCGGCAATAAAGCAAATACCCACGAATATTCAAACTCCATAAGCAGCATCTCGCTTGTGGCACTTGATCCATTCAATCGCGTCACTTTTCACTTGGGTAAGCTCAGTGCTCGTCCATACTCGAGCCGAATTAGGTCGATAAATCGACTTTTGCCAATGTTCGTGAACCTCTGAAACAAAAAGAGAGTCTTGCGAAGTTATAGATAAAAAACGAAGCCATTCTTTACCTGTAAGGTGGGCAATATTATGATTAGGGAATGCATAACATGCCGTGTTTTTCAGCACATTGTTTAGGCTGCGTAATTCAGTGGCAGCATCGCCTGTAAAACATGCTTGAGCCCATAATTCATCACGTTGTTGCACAAAAGATAATGCTTTTTTTCGATAACGTTCCTCTTTATATTTTTTAATAAATCGAATACCAAGCCCTGCCAAACCAAGGCCGATAACGACAAACAGAACTTTCCAACCAAAAGTTTGAGGATAAAAGGCGATGCTGATTGGAAGTTCTGGATCAACAAAGTTTGTTAGTAGAATATTATTGGATGGCATCACTTCACCCTCTTACTTTATTAAGGAAATGATTAATGTGATGACCAGAAGTATCAAGCTCAATAAGAGGGAAACCCGCAGAGCCAAATAAGGTTTGCCGAGCAGATTTTTCTTGCCCAAGCCATTTATTGTAGTCATCAAGCTTGGTGTTCATACTTTGGCTCACAGGAAGTTGATGGTTTCCATCGCTGATCAGCATTGGGTCACTGAACATCAAATTCACTTCCATAGGGTCATTAATAGCAATACCTAAAACATCATTATGACGCTTTAACCATTTAATCCTTTCAACATCGTCAGGCTTCATACCAGAGAAGTCACTAATAAATATAAGCAAGCTGCCTTTTAATTTCAGCTTCATTAATTTCGTTAATCCAAGACTCAGAGATGGTTGCTCAGTCACAGCCTTATCAGGGGAGTTTATCTTTGACTTCTTCGAAATTGATTGGGAGAGCATTGGTTTAAATGACTGAGGTTTAGAAGCAGTTGTGACTAAGCTTTGGTTCATTGACGTCAGTGTTTTTAAAACTCGTGAAACATGTGCAATGTTTCTTTGTGGTTTGTACCACTTAGCTTCAAAATCATTGAACAACAACGCGCCAATTCGATCATTACTTTTGATTACCGACCAAGCGCAACAGGCGCTGATATGAGCCGCAACAACAGACTTCATTGTATCAACAGAAGAAAAAAACATACTTGTTCGTTGATCAACGACTAAGATCACCGGTTTATCTTTTTCTTCACTGTAAACTCTTATATGAGGCTCTCCGGTTCGCAGTGTCACTTTCCAATCAAGGCTCCTCACATCGTCACCTATCTGATAATGACGGAATTCCTCAAAGTTAATCCCCCGACCACGGTACTTAGATTGATGACGACCTGACATTTTACTTCCTGCCTTCTGGGAAGGAGGTAGAATGAGTTTTGACGCTGACATTTTCATGGACATTAGCGTACTCAACTCTGCAGAGATTCTAGGGTCTTGTGCAATATTCATAAGATACCTTTAAGTCAAAGGAACAGTGAGAAGAAGCTCATCAATAATTTGTTTGGTCGTCACAGAGTCTGAAAGGGCTTCAAAGCTTGGCGAGATACGATGGCCAAGTACAGCCGTCACAACACTTCGAACATCATCAGGCGTTACATGATCTCGCCCTTCTATCCAAGCATGAGCCCTACTGCATTTGTCTAATGCTATCGACGCTCTTGGGCTCACACCAACATCTATCCACTCCGACAATTTAGAGTGTTGATATTGCTCAGGTTGCCTTGTCGCAATAACCAAATCGACAAAGTATTGATCGATAGGAGGCGAGCAATAAATACGTTTGATTTCTTCCTTGGCTTGAATCAGATCCTCTTGTGTAAAAGCACATGTCTCTGCGCTTTTATAAAGGTCTGAATCTTCGCCTAGCTCTTCTTTTCGCATTAAATGAATAATGTCCATTTCAGCTTCCCGTTTTGGATAGCCAACTTCAATTTTCATGATAAAACGGTCCATCTGTGCTTCAGGTAACGGGTATGTGCCTTCTTGTTCAATCGGATTTTGCGTAGCCATCACCATAAATGGAACCGGAAGCATTAAAGACTCACCTCCAACAGTCACCGTATTTTCAGCCATAGCCTCTAATAAAGCAGCCTGAACTTTCGCAGGAGCACGGTTAATTTCATCGGCTAAAACGATGGAGTTAAAAATAGGACCCGGTTGGAATACCAAAGAAGCACTTTCTTGCTGATACATTTGCGTGCCAGTGACATCGGAAGGCAATAAATCTGGAGTAAATTGAACACGACCAAATGCCAAGCCTAATGCATCAGAAATCATTTTAACTGCTCGCGTTTTTGCGGTACCAGGTAGACCTTCAAGCAAAATGTGTCCACCAGTCAATAACGCAATGACCATCGCTTTTGTCACATGTTCCTGTCCAACAATTCGTTGGTTAACGTATTCAAACAGTGAAATGATCGAAGAATTGGGTTTCTGAGACATAAAAGACCTATCGGAGCACTGCTCCGCCGTAATTAGAAATATTCACAAAGGATTGGATATGGCTACTGCTGCTATGTTTTTACTGCTATATGTTATTAGCTGCATATTTTTTAACTGAATAGTGTTAAATACTTCATTTAATTCACTGCTCTGATTTTTATTAATAACTTAGGTTTTAACTACTCTGTGTTCAGTAGCGTTTTTTAAGTTCGGTGACCACACTTTCAGGCGCAACCCGTTTTAACGAATCCAGGCAAGGCTTAGCGTTCTGCTTCGACTCCAATAGCGCATCGCATAATGCATAGAGGTACACAGGTTCTTGGTTTAGTTGATACGCTTTACCGAACAGTCTCGCTGCTTGATGGACATCAGAATCCCGAACGGTAGAGGCATATACATAAGCATATTTGGAGTTCGCGGGAGCGAGAGCCACAGCTTGGCTAAGTGACTGTTTTGATTTCATCAAATCACCAGACCGATGATAGCTTAACCCTAAGCTGTATTGTAAATACGCATCCTTAGGGTACTTGCCTGCTGCTTTTTCTAGCACTTCTCTTGATTGAGCCGTTTTACCAATATCACGTAAATACCCAGCATGGAGTACCGCAATTCTTGGATCATCATAAAGGGTATACATACGTTCATATTGCTCTTCAATGAGCGCTTCTTTTCGTTGAATTCGATAGAACCAAGTTTTCTTTAGATCACCCTCTAACGTTAATGGCAGTTTTTCCAGGTACTTCCCTACATACTTGTCTAAATATTCTTGATGCGAAGGAGACAATATTTGCCAGATTTGGATCAGTACTTGTACGGCTTCTTCACTAACATCTTGATTATTGTCATTCAACATCGGAGATATTACATCCCACTTTGCTCGACCTTCCCACTGTTTAGCCGCCTGAATGGCAGCTAAACGCATTTCTGTATGTTCCGAACGTGAGGCTCTTGCAACTGCAATAATGGCATTAGGACCGTAATACATACCTAAATTACTTGTTGCCTCAACTCTCAATTCCATACTCAACAATTCATTCTGAGAATATTCAGCTAGGAGTGACTCTTCCCTTTCTACAGGCGGAACAGGAAAATCTGCAGGCTGTACTGCACTTGCACCAACATAAAATGGGCATAAAAAAGACATGATGCAAACGAACCACAACTTAAGTGTCATTTTGCTTAATTCAAGCTGGTTTAGTTTTAATTTTATGCAGCGATAACTCATGCGCTTTCCTGTTCGTTCAATAACCGTTGAGACAGTTCTTCTGCTCGAACTAGCAGGGCATGTAGTAAATAGATATCGCGTGTTTTTTGCATTCTGTTCGCACTTAACCAATGGTTCAATGCTGTTAAAGTATCTTCGTAGCTCACATCTTCTCCTGAGCGGCTATTTAGATACCCTAAGCTCTGCAATGAAACCACTAGTTCAGGGGAGTTTACCTCAGGCATAAGCAGGTATTTGAACTCATCTTTATATACCATTTGAAGTACTGCATGATTGGCTTTGGCAATCTCATACTGAGTGCGTTTAGCGGTATAAGAATCACCGCAATCAGGATGATTAGGTTGTTTTTGACACCGGTTGAATAGACGAGCAAATTCTGTATAGCGAGTACTCTTTGTTTCGAATGCCAATGAAATAATCGCGTTCACTTGTTCCTCATTATACAAACCATCTAAATCACTATTAGCTGATTGGTTTACTTTGTATTTATCACTCTCAGATTTTTGCTCGACCTGCTGTTCTGTTTTTATTGTTGTCTCTGCTATCGAAGTACCGACAAAAGACATAACGAGAGATGCGATCAATATTCTTGATATAATCAATTTCATTTTTTCACCCTCTATTTAAATTTAATTCTCATCGCGTCTGCATTAATACCCTTGTTCACTGGGTACCCCATGGTCGATACAACCATTGATATATAAGGATCAATATGTGAAAAGAACTGTTTCCAGCCTGCACACAAATAGTTCAGCCCTGTTTCACCATCGAGGGTTTTGATAAAGCGATTTTTCGGGCACTCACCAAAACAAGCAAACTGATAAGTACACTCTCGGCATTGTTTAGGTAACGTTGACTCTTTTGCTCGACCAAATTCTTCTTGGCCTTTTGAAAATTGCAGGTCTTCAAGCTTGGCATCATTGATGTTGCCGAGCTTGTATTCTGGGTAAACATAGTGGTCACACGCGAATACATCACCGTTGTGCTCAATAGCTAATCCTTTGCCACACATAGGAGCCAGTGTACAAAGCGGGTTAACTCGGCCCATCCAAGTTTCAACACAAGATTCAAAATACGGAACATTCACTTTGCCGATGTCATTTTCCAACCACTCATCAAAAATGGTGCACAGGAAATCTCCCCATTGATGAGCAGAAACACACCAAGACTCTACAATTGAGTTCGGGTGGCTAGGCTCAGTTTCAGGCATGCCTTGAAAAAGAATCTCTTCTTCAGACCATTTCTGTGGCGCTGTCTCTCGGAATGATTTCGGTTCGACGATAGGGATGAATTGCATCTGTGGCGAACGAATCTCATCGCGTAAAAAGCGGTAGACTTCGAGTGGGTTTGAACCAGTGAGGTTGTTTACACAAGTCAGCGTTGCAAAATTCACGTTGTGTTTATGAAGAAACGCAACACCTTTCATAGTTTGCTTAAAAGTGCCTCGTCCCGAGCGGTTGGTGCGATAAGCGTTGTGGATCATTTCAGGTCCATCAATGCTTAAGCCGACCATAAAATTGTTTTTACTTAAGAACTTGCCCCAATCATCATTAAGTAACGTCCCGTTAGTCTGCAGGTTGTTCTCAATTTTCACGCCTTTCGGGCAATATTTTTTTTGCAGGCGAACTACGTCACGAAAGAAATTAACACCTAGTAACGTCGGTTCTCCGCCTTGCCAATGGAAAACAATCTCAGGAAAATTTTGCTGCTCAATATAGGTCTTGATGTAGGTGTCGAGCATCTCTTCGCTCATTTGAGTCGCGCAACCACGCTCATGGCCTAGCAACTCTTCTTTACTTAGGTAGTAACAGTAAGTGCAATCAATATTACATGCTGACCCAATGGGCTTAGTCATAATATTCATACGTTTCGCGGGTGCTGCTTTTGGCAACATAATGGTGTTGTGTTGAGCTGATTGGGTCATTGTTATTCCTCTTCTCGTTCACTCACATTCACTGTGCGATTACTTCCCTAAGATGGAAACCGATAACGGTTATCTATGACCATTATTCAACAACACTTGTCAGCCGTAATCAGTAGTATTACTGATTCTGTTTTATGGCTTCTTCAACAAACAAGCGAAAACAAAAAGAGCGATCACAAGGATCGCTCTTTTAAGTGGTTCGTCAGCTTTTCAGCGGGGGCTGATTTGACTCGCCAGTTAACTCAATAATATGGATTTGTTACTCAGTACTATTGGTATTGAGCACGCTGCCAAATACTCATCTTCTCAACAATTTTGTCGATAGAGAACGAACCAGGAACTTGGCGTGGCGGGAACTCTTGGAATGTTTTCAAGAATTGGAATGTGTAAGCTGCGCCCAAGTACATGTATGGAACATGCTCAACACGCCATTGAGAGTAACCAATGCCATCTTTATGCGCATTTTCATACGGGTCTTGACGCAGGTTAAAGATGTACGGGAAACGCAGTTCTTCGAACTGACACTGCCAAGTTTCAATGCCGTGACATTGGTTTGCCGTAAACATCACTTTAAAGTCGCCCATACGAACGGCTGAAATATGACCGTCATCAGCCGCATAAACGAAGCCCTTACGAGGCCAATCAGCAGAGTTGTCTGCCGTTGTATTATTGCCTTTCTTAAGTGCTGGCATTAAGTCAAAGCCATCTAGATGAACTTTGTACTCTTTACCATTAAGCTCTTTGCCTTTCTTCAGGTCAGCGACAATGTTTTTCTCGCCAGCGGCACCTAAGAATGTTGGAGCCCAGTCATTGTGCGCCGCAATTTCGTTTGCAACAGAGCCTGCTGGGATCTTGTTCGGCCAACGCATCATTGCTGGTACACGGAAGCCGCCTTCCCACGTTGAGTTCTTCTCACCGTAGTAACGCGATGTTGCGCCATCTGGCCAAGACCATTTCTCTGCACCATTATCGGTCGTGTACGAAACAATGGTGTTATCAGCAATCTTCAGTTCGTCCAGCTTATCAAGTAATTGACCGACCATGTTGTCGTGCTCAACTAGACCATCACCGTAAAGACCACCACGTTGTGACAAACCTTTTGATTCTTCTTTTAGATGAGTCCAAACATGCATACGCGTTGAGTTAAACCAAACGAAGAATGGCTTTTTCTCTTTATGAGCACGGTCAATAAAGTCTAAAGCGCCTTCTAGGAATTCTTCATCCACCGTTTCCATACGTTTAATCGTTAGAGCACCTGTATCTTCGATACGGCCATCAGCGTATGAATGGATAACGCCACGCGGCCCAAATTTTTTCTTAAAGCCAGGCGCTTGTGGGTAATCCGGATGCTCTGGTTCTTCTTCAGCGTTCAGGTGGTAAAGGCTACCCATGAACTCATCAAAACCATTAGCGGTTGGTAGATGCTCATCACGGTCACCGAGGTGGTTCTTACCGAACTGACCTGTCATGTAACCTTTAGCCTTGAGCATGGTTGCAATGGTTGGGTCCTCTTGACGAATACCTTCAGCAGCGCCTGGCATGCCTACTTTTGTCAAACCAGTACGCATTGGATGCTGACCAGTAATGAATGCACTACGACCAGCAGTACAAGAGTTTTCTCCGTAAAAGTCAGTAAATAGCACGCCTTCGTTCGCGATACGATCGATATTCGGAGTCCAGTGACCCGCTTGGCCTCGTGTGTACGCCGAAATATTATCGATGCCAATATCATCGCCCCAAATGGCTAGGATATTAGGGCGGCTTGTATCCGTCGTCGCGTAACTCGCCATTGCAGTCGATGCTAGTACAGCACCTATCGCAAGTTGTAGGAAGGTTTTCTTTTTGAACATAGCTCAAGACCTTTTGTAATTTTAAAAGTAATTTCTTTCCGGGAGCTATTATTTAAGAAACGTAAAACGTGGTAATCAGTAGTATTACTGATTTGAATAATAATGGGATACCTAAGCGAGTAATAATCACCCGTTATTTAGGCAAAAAATTGACTTATAACCCAATAAAAAGCTAGCTTATACATAGAATTATTGTTGATAAGGTTGACTGTATAAGATGAGAAATACCACTGAAATGTCTTTTGAAGATTTGGTAACACAGCAGTCCGACGCCTTAATTGGATCGCCGCCTAAAGACTTTGATGAAACTTGGCAAAGAATTGCTCACACAGTTTTAGATTGGTTCGAAATAGACAGAGTTACACTGTTTCCCAACTCAATGATTATGCTGAACGACGGTAAAACCGTCACTATCTCTCGTGACAACATTCCTAAGCTCAACCCACAAAGCTTTATCAGCGGTAATTATTTAGATTACTTGAAACAGCTCAGAACCAAGAAACGTTGGCTCACTTTTGACGAACATGACATGAGCAATCATAAAATCTCGGTAATCACTACCTTGTATCAAGAAGGTGGACGATGGCATGGCATTATTCCACTGAAGCTATTTGGGCAAGATTGGGGGGCTTTATCATTCTCTAGGTTCCACAGCAATGTAGAACCTCTCTCCGACCAAGATATGAAACGCCTCAAGCTTATTTGCGACATTTGGCTCTGCTATTGGCAACACTCAACAATGGCTAGAAATTTAAAACAAGATCAGCCTACTAATGCAAATGAAGGTGAAAAGCTTCTTTTGTTATCGCCCAAACAGTGCTCGGTTCTAACTCTACTTGCTCAAGGTTTTACGGCAAAACAATGCGCAGAAAAGCTCTTTTTAAGCCCTCGAACCATCGAATCGCACAAGTACCGCATGATCGACATCCTCGAGCTTGAAAACAATACCGAGCTTATCCAATTTGCATTGCGCAATGGTCTTGGTATTGATCAATAGCCCTCTCATATACACAAATATCACTCCTGCTTTGTCCAACTAACACAAACCACTACAGTAGTGGTTTGTATTATTGCAGTAATACTACAGCTTACAAAATCAAGACCATAAATTAATTTAAAGCATCAAGTAAACCTGCTTCACTTAAAGCATTGTCACCTAAACCAATATCGTTTGAAGCAATGCCATCTAAAACAATAAAACCGAAACCAACTTGAAACGCACTTGTCCATAAATAAGTAGTAGCCTCGACCTTCTTTGGCTCATCCAGATCATGCTTTTATTATTCTTCCAGAGTTATCCGTATTTTTACTGATTCCCTCATCCCACTCTCCCCGTAACATTTCGATACATGTCCACTATCAGTGGATTCTCTCTAGCTCAATTTTTTAATTACCCCTTTTAGGAAGCTTTATGAGTTTAATTAGCATGCCGTTTGTTGAAACAGGATTCGACACAGGCTTACACGTTGTCGCAGGGATTGTGCTCATTGGTACCGTAATTGGTGCTTTGTATGCATTTTGGAAGTTTCATGAACTGCCTATTCACCATGCAGATAAAAAGAAACACGGTCAGTTAGGGCTCGTTACTATTTTGACTTGGATTGGTTTTATCTGGCATTGGGTATGGGTAATTGCGGTCATTATTGCTTTTGTCGATGCAGAACAAAGTATTCGCCGTGTCCGCCATATTTGGCATGACGCTTCACCAATTAAAGCGGAAAGCACTGGAGAATAAAAATGTTAGAAGGTTTGGCTATTTGGGCTTTATTTATATATCTACTTAGATTGATTGGTGTGCCTTGGGGAACTCCTTTTAAAACGTTCGCTTATGGCGGCGGAAGCATTTGGCTGCTTTTTGTTTGGGTTGGCTTAATTACATGGGCACCGATGGATCTGTCCGGTGGCTCCGTTGTTCAATCACCTCATATTCAATTACGCCCGGGGTCTACTCGCGTTACAGGGAATATTGAACATCTGTATATATCCCCTAACCAAGAGATCAAAAGCGGTGAGCTGATCTATGACATTGTTAATGACTCATATGAAATTGCGGTTGAGAAAGCTGAATCTCAAGTATCTATCGCACAAACTGCTTATCAACTGGCTGTGCAAGACACCAATATCGCTAATACAAATTTCCGCTCATCTCTTGAAGATATAAAAATCATCAAGAACCAAATATCCGCTGCTAATCAAGACCTCACATTAAAGGTACGTACTTTAAAGCGCTATGTAGACCAAAACACTAAGGTCAAAAATACGGTTACTGAGAGTAATCTTGATCAACAAAGAACCATTGTAGAAGTCGCTCACAGCCAAGTTTTTATCTTAGAGTCGCAGTATGACAAAGCTTTAATCACGGCCGAAAAAAATAAAAACCTAATGGAAAAATCTAAACTGACAGTGATCAGCAAAGAAGCGGATTACCAAAATAAACAAGCTTCTTTAGCTCAAGCTAAGTGGGACCTGTCACAAACCAAGATTTATGCACCAACCGATGGATATGTCACCAACTTTATGGCTCGTGAAGGTCAGTTTGTTGGGGCAATGCCTCGCTTGAAAATGTACAGCAATGAAAAATTCGTATTGATGCGAATTAACCATCAAGCATTTCGAAACATCAAAGTGGGACAGGAAGCTGAATTCGCGACTGCTATTTACCCGGGCAAGATCTTCAATGCTGAAGTAGAAGGTATTGTCGAAGCAACCGGTGAGTCACAAGGTTCATTACTCGCAAGAGAAACTAATGTACGAGCGACAACGGGTAAGAATGTAATGAACAAACACCATTTTGTTCGACTGCGTATATCAGAACCAGAAGGCTACGACATTCCTGTTGGAGCGGTCGGTCTTGCTTGGGTCAATGCAGAAAAGCCAATTCCTTTCCTTAATTTCTTGAATGTTATTCGCGGCATCATCATCCGAATGAAAGCTCAGATTTACTTCTTATATAGCATGTAGGTATGCCATGAACACTTTTCACAAACTATGCGACTTTATTGATGTATCCCACAGAAGAAAAAGTCAGGCAGTACTCTTCATCGTATTTCTATGCCTGCTTAGTACTCACCTATAGCGGCACTTTTATCCAATAAAATTTCCTACTATTCACGCTCCCAAAGGAGCGTGTTGGGCTTAATTCAAACCTAAGTGATACAAATATGAAAAAACTAATTTTACCGCTGCTCATCTGCTCATCATTTGCTAATGCAAGTGGACTACTGTTGCAAGAAGCTGTCACTGCTAATGCAGGAACTGCAGGAGCTGGAGACGGGGTATACACCGGAACTGCAACGGCTAGTTGGACAAACCCTGCAACAATGAGCCACATGGGTGAGAGCAAGACGACGGTTAATATCATGGCACTTTATCTGCAGATGGATTATACCGACTATCAAGCCGATACGAGCGTTATTAATACGCCAGATGGAAATGCGAGTGCCAATACCCTGATGCCATCTATCGGTATATTTCATGTTCAGCAAGTCAGCGAAAAAACACATGTAGGTGTTAATTTTGGTGCGGTTGGTGGGTCATCTATTGAATATGGTGACAACTGGGATGGCGCAAATCACCTAGACAAAGCTTTTATGTCGGCGTTACAACTCAACCCAAATATCAGCTACCAGTTAGATGATAACTGGTCTGTTGCTGCTGGCGTGCAAGTCAACTATGGCATGATCGAAGTAAGTACGACAGGTTTCCAATCAGACATGGGGACAGATTGGGCATTTGGCTATAACTTCGGCGCAATGTATAAAGCTCAAAAATGGTCACTTGGTCTAAGCTACCGTTCGAAGTTGGCACACGATTTTGATGATATTTCAGCCGATCTATCCAATGGCAGTAGCGCTGTGGTTGGCACTGAGCTTGTGGTTCCAGCCATTATTGATTTAAGTGTTAGCTATGATCTTAATACTGATCTCACGTTGCTCTCATCTGTACAATTCCACCAGTGGAGTGAATTTTCAGACACTCCGGTTTACAACGACACACTCAACTCACAACCTAATCTACCTCAGTCAATCGACCGAGATTGGGATGACGTTTGGAAGTTTTCAGTAGGTGCCGATTATCAAGTTAACTCCGACTGGGCTCTAAAAGCTGGTTTCTCTTACGAAACATCACCTCAAGACGATCCAACCAAACAGTGGGTCGATTTACCAGTGGGTGAACAGTACCGTTACTCGATGGGTGCAAGTACTCATTGGGGCACCACTCGTATCGATATTTTCTATGAATATGCTGATTTCGGCACGATGGAAATCGATCGCACAGAAAAAGCCTATACACAAATATACGGAAACTTCGAAGGCAGCATTCACTTTATTGGAATCAACGCCACCTATTAATAAATATATCTTTTTTAAGTGCAGCCCCCGTATAAGCATATTTGTATCACTTTGCTTTAGGTTTTATCGCATCCGTGCAATGAAGACCATTGGGGGCTAGAAGTTAAAAGCTAGAAGCGGTAATCAATACCTACAGATGCGGTCACTTCTTCAGAATTAATGTCGCCCGCTGTCGTGTTTTTGATTTCAATGACGTCGTATTTGAACTCAAACATAATATTTATGTCTTTGTCTGCCACTTTGGTTTTAATTCCTTGAAGCCACATCAGGTTTGCAACGTTCATGTCGACACCACCATACGAAGAGCCAAGGTTTACATTAAACACTGAAAAATGTGTGTCGTTCCATGGGTGCAATGCATACAGATTAACTGATCCTAAGTGTGCATCTTTACCCCCTAAAGCCTGAGTAACTTGATTCGACGTAATTGAAGGAATTGGAGAGCCAGGCATACCGTTAGCTAAGTTGGCAATGTCATCAGTTTTAAAGTCTACATAGGTGTAATTCAATGACGGAAAAAATAAAGTACCATCATCGCTGGAAAGAGGAAGCATGTAACCGGTTGTGTACATACCAGCTGCTTCATCTAAATGATAAACATCAACATAAACACCACCAAACCGGTCGAAATGAGCAGCTCGAAGCCTTGCATTGTGTGACTGTGTGTAATATTCAGCAAACCCTACAGTTTGTGAAATATCACTGGTTAATCCACCAGCACCGCCACCAGCTAGAAGCTTGAGTTCACCTTGTTCATCTGAGAAAACAGCGGCTCTTGCTGAGCTATTCCTTGGATCTGCATCGTGATACTGCTGCTCGTTGTCACTGGCAAATGAAGCTGACGAAACAACCGTTGATGCCATAATCACTGCCGCTGTAATGATATTAAGTCTATTCATTGGAAACCTTAAGAGATGTTCTAAAAACCGATGAGAAGAACTTTAAATAAACTCAGTTTTAGACACTACTTATTTGAATTATTAGCAATGCTAATTCACCAAACCTAGCATTCTCAGTTTCACTAATTTCCTTTAGTTGGTATTTACATGTACAGAAAATATAACGAACAGTTAAATTTAAATTACCTTCGAATTTTTAATGCCATTTATATTTATAGAAGCACTAAAAAAGCAGCTCAAGCTCTTGGAATAACTCAATCAGCGGTAAGTCAGACATTGGCTAAATTACGGGAGTTCACAAACGACAGGCTATTCTATATGTCGGGGAATGAATTAATTTCAACTCACAGGGCAGATGAAATAGGAACCGATCTCAATGAGCATATTGAAATTTTAGATAACCGCCTTTCATCACACCTATTCTCAGACCCTCATCAATTCGACGGAGAGCTGACAATCGCAGTATCAAGTGTATTTCTTGAAGCTATTGCAACGGAACTCACCAGCTCGGTAGTCTTTGATTTGTTCCCTAATGCAAAACTCAATATCACGACTTGGAGCGACAAAACATTTGAGGCAATGCAAAATGGAGAAGTTCACATTGGCCTTAACTTTTATCCAATTGAAGCGCCAAAATCAATCCGCTCAGTCCCGCTAACCAGAAGTGAGCCGGTCATCATAGCGAGAAAAGATCATCCTTGGAGCCTATCTAACCTCAAAAAAGAACAGTTCGGCTCTTACCCTACGGGCGGCATTCTCGTACCTGGGCTCACCGATTTTAATGCGATCCTAGAAAAACAGCACCCCAAATTATTCAACTTTAAATATCGTTCAGCAAGTATGTCTGTCTTAAGTATTCTTGCTGAACATTCGGATATTTTGGCGATAACTGAAACACTTGCCGCATCTATGTGTAGCGAGTCGCTACAATGTTTCCGACCAGAATGGTTAAATGAATTACTGCCTAAACAAATCAGCCACGCCGTATATTACCTTGAGCGAAACCACTCTCACCCACTTTATCAATACGCAAGTGAAGTAGTAAAAAAATCCCTTCAGCAAAAACTTAATGAACTGTCTACGAAGGTCATTGATTGCTAAAAAATACCGTATTTATACTGATGTAGGGTGCTGTTATTCCTATTAATATTCTCAATATAGATTTTTCTGGCTTTATTTATGACTCCTTTACAAGGTTTTGTCATCGCCCCTACTCTAAGACGATAATTAATGAAAAAATTGATTCTAGCCGTTTGTTTAACAAGCCTACTTACGGGTTGCCAAACAACACAAAGACAAAACGCAACCACAGGTGAAATGGAAACCAATTCTGCGACTAAAGGCGTAATGGTAGGTGTGTTAGCTGGAGCTGCCATTGGAGCAGCAACTGGCGATAGCTCTAGTGAACGTAAGAAACGAGCGCTCCGAGGTGCTGCTGCTGGTGGTCTTATTGGCGGTAGCGCAGGTTATTACATGGACAAGCAAGAAGAAGCACTGAGAAATCAGTTAGTTCACTCAGGCGTTCAAGTGAAACGGGTGAGTGAAAATGAACTTCAACTCATAATGGAAAATGGGATCGGGTTTGACTCAGGCTCCTATTACCTATCTTCAGACATCTATTCAACTTTAAATAGTGTGGCACTGATTCTTGGGGAATACCCTGAAACTCAGTTAGATATCAAAGGACATACAGACAGTTCAGGTAGTGATGCAACAAATCAAAAACTATCCGAGCAGCGTGCGCGTTCTGTTGGCGAATACTTAGTAAATCAAAAAGTGGCTTCAGGGCGAGTAGCCACTCAAGGGTTTGGGGAGAGATACCCGATTTGTGATAACAATACTCAGCAAGGTCGTGCATGTAACCGACGTGTTGAAATCAATATTCTATCACTACAGTAATTCTATTTTTTTGAGATGAGTTCTGTGTTTTTTAACCGTTTTCTAAAGCCATTCCTGCTTATTGGGGGGCGTCACTATGTACGCTGGCATCTATGCACTCAACCCAGAAACAGCACACCTCAACGCAAGTTTTATCCCCCTTTGCAATTACTGACATTACCATCGTGACTTACACATTGAGGGACTGGTATGAGAATTACAAACAACGTTCAGTATCGGAAAATTGACTATTTCTCATACCATTTTTCATAAGTGGAATGCTTATTTTAAAGAGCTTACACAGCCTTACAAAGCTAAGTTCTTTAAGTATTAGTTTCAAATCATTGATAAATATAAATAATAAGTTACAAACACTTAACCTTCATCATCTCACGAGGCATTCATACCTACTGAATGTCTCGCCTTTGTTTTATTCTTCCTCCCGCATCACTTTTCAAAAAATTGAACTATGGGCGTCCACGAACTTAGTTTTGATGCCTGCTTATTTTGATGATCACTTAGCATAAACTCGCCGGCGATTAACATGCGATTAAAACAACCTAGTAAATTCAGACATCAACGCGGGTTTACCCTCATCGAACTTATTGCTTGCCTTATTATTTTGGCAATAGTCTCCGCCGTAGCTACGGTAAAAATCAGAAACCTTCAAAGTGATGCACGTATCAGTAAAATACGCGGGATTGCCGGCAACCTGCGTACAGGCATCGATATGATTTACGCAAGGTCTGTTATCGAAGCTGTTGAAAATGAATGCAATGTTGAGGAGGGTAAAAAAACGGAAGTCGAAGGTTTTTTTGTCTGCCATGGCTACCCTATTGCCTACATTGATTCGGTTGTTCGCCTAATGAACATCGACAATAAAGAAACCTTGTACGTCCGAAACAAAACCATTGATGGGCACCGTGTCGCCTCTATTTCCTTCAGTGGTACTCCTTATACATACGAGCCACAGGGCGATTTTTGCCAAGTCCTTTATCAGCCAGAAAAACAGCCCCAAGTCGTGACCCTGCTTGATGCATGCTAAACATTATTCTCACTGGCTTCTGATCCTTTCTGTAAGCATTCCTACTTTTAAGTCATAAAACACTTGAAATATTCTGTATAAAGCATACCGTTATAGTCATGTATAACACCATAAGTTAATAATCATGACTCAATGGAACGATAATCAACCCATATTCAGACAGCTTGCCGATCAAATCATCGCTCAGATCCAGCAAGGGATATGGCAAGAAGAACAGGCTTTGCCTTCCATTCGTTCAGTCGCGGCTGATCTCAAGATCAACCACTTAACTGTGATGAAAAGCTATCAGCTTCTAGTAGATGATGGCTTGGTAGAAAAAAGGCGTGGGCAAGGTATGTTTGTTGCGAAAGGAGCGGTAGAGCAATTGAAACAAGTTTCGAGAGAAGCCTTCCTCAATGAACGTATTCCTGAAATCGCCACCACCTTACAAAATATTGATATGAGTATTGATGACTTCGTTCAGCAACTGACTCTGTGCATGAAGGACAAATAATGACGGCTTTATTATCTGTAGAAAAAGTGACTAAAACCTATTCAAATCATGTAGGTGTGAAAGACATTAGCTTCGAATTAAAAGCAGGCCAAGTACTTGGTTTACTTGGGCATAATGGCGCGGGGAAATCGACACTTATTAAAGCACTACTAGGTGGTCACCATTATAGCGGTGACATCTCAGTCAATGGCTGCCACCCTATTAAACAGCATACAGAAATGATGAAGCACCTGTCTTACATTTCAGATGTGAACGTTTTACCTGAGTGGATGACGGTTAAGCAAATCATCAAATACACAGCCGGCGTTCACCCAAGCTTTAATAAAGAAAAAGCACTCAAAACATTAGAAAGCACCAACATAAAATTGTCCTCTAAGATCAAGCAACTTTCTAAAGGAATGAAAGTTCAGCTACATCTTGCCATCATTATCGCGACAGACACTAAAGTGTTAATTTTGGATGAGCCAACGCTCGGGCTTGACCTCATTTATCGCGACACTTTCTACCGACACTTGTTGGAATGGTTCCATGACGGCGAACGCACTTTAATCATTGCCAGCCATGAAGTCTCTGAGATTGAACATTTACTGACAGATGTTCTCATCCTTAAACAAGGTGAATGTATATTGCAGCAAAGTATGGAAACCATAGATCAAGATTACTTTATTCTTGATGCCGCCACTTCCCATTCAAATGACATAGAAGCACTTAATCCGCTTTCAAGCCAACAAGGGCTAGGCACAACAAAATGGTTACTGAAAGGTCAATATAGAACTCAAGTTGAAAACCTTGGTCAATGCTATCAAGTCAAACTTGCTGATTTGTTTCTTGCCACTCAAACGGGGAAAGCATAATGCATCCAACTCTACATATGCTTGAAAAAGAACTTATCGAGCACAAAATCGTTACGCGCTTACCTTTGTTTGTTGTGCTATGCGGCGTGTTGCTTTTCGTCAGTTTAATCACGAGCAATACAGCCCAACACAGCTTCTTTTTTGAGATGAACGTCACCGGTGATGTGAGCGATATTCATATGGACTTTGCTCGTGATCTTAATATGGTGATCACCTTTGGAGCAGGAGTTATTGCCCTTCTACTAACCACTTTATACATTCCTAAAACATTACGTAAAGAGCGCCAAGAAGGCAGTTCTATGTTTTGGCGTAGTATGCCGGTGTCTAACACCACCACTCACTTAGTGAAGCTTGGTTTTGGTTTAGTCGCTATTCCTGCTATATGCGCGCTTTTAGTTCTGAGTGCCGACCTACTGCTATGGGCACTGAACATGACCAATGACAAACAGCTAGCACTCTTAGTTCACCAAGAATCATTGTTTTATGTATTAACCAATTGGATAGTCTTTTTTGCGCGTATGCTTGTGGTTGGTATAGCTTTGCTTCCTCTCGCAGCAATAACGCTGGCAATATCTCAGCTAGTCAGCTCGCCTATTTTAGTCATCTTAGTATCAGGCTATGCCATTAAGTGGCTGACTATTGGCTTATTCGGCTTTTATGGCATTAGTGAGTTTTTCTCTGAAATACTGTCTCTGCCCCTTAACCTTCTTCTTGCCAGCAATCTGCTTAACGTTTTTGCCAACGTTCATATTTTGTCACTGGTGATATATATCGCTTTGGGTGTAGTGGGTTTTATTGCAAGCCGTAAGCTATATCAAACAGATGATGTGAGCTTAAAAAGCTTATTCAATCGTTAACAACGACTAACTAATTCTAGCTTCTAGCTTCTAGCTTCTAGCTTCTAGCTTCTAGCAAGAAAATCAAAGCTCCTGAGAAATCGGGAGTTTTTTATATGTGAGGTAAAAAGTATAAGTGATTAAAGTCTGTAAGGAGTACAAAAGGGAGGGTTTTAAAGAGCTGACATAAGATGCAAAGGATTATGCGATGTCAGCTCGATGGTGTGTAACGTAATACTTCAAATTTCGATAATGAATCCATTACTTTACGTTTTGACCAAACTTAGCTTTTGATAGCGTGTTGTTTGGCTTATTTCTTTGCTACTTCTTTCGCTGTGTCTTTCCAGTATTGGATGCGAACGCGATGTAATTGTGCTCTTCTCATTTTTTTCATTTTCATTTCCTTTTCATTTATCAGCAGCTCTTCATGAGCTTTTGTTTGCCGACTAATCGAATCTAGCCGTGTTTCACCTTGAAAGCAATGATTCACATCACAAAATATAAAGAGTGATGAGTACCATATACATGACGATATGATCTAGTTATCAATATTCGTCTTTGCATACTTGTTTGTATACTTAGAAGATTAACGAGCCTAAATGACAAAATCATTTCAATCCTACGACAATTCAATGAACGAAAAAGTTCAAACTAGCGTGCATAACTTCGTACAAGCATTACCACAAAGCTTATTACTTAACGTCATTTAAATAACGTGTAATTGCCTCTATCGCCATTTTTACGCTGCTAGGAATTGCCCCTGAATATGGATGCAAAACATATACCGGAGTGGGCTCTAATTGGTATTCAGGTAACCACTCAATGAAAGAATCAGCGTATTCATTAAAGATAAAGTCAGGAAGAATACCCACACCAAGCCCTTGTTTTAGCATGGATATACAACCATAAACGGTATTTGATCTATGCACCATATTGGGCTTCCACACCAAAGATTCTTTGGTATGTTTGTTAAATAACTTGTGCTCAATATTTTTAGGTTGCCAATTATTTGCCACATAAGGAAGCAGCTCTCTGCTTAATAATGCTTCTTTCTCATTTTTGCTGCAGCACAGCACATCAACAAAACTTCCAATGCGTCTTTGTTTTAAGTTGCTTACTGGTGATTCACCAATTCTAATCGCAAGGTCGATATCCTCTTGCATTAAGTCCAACTGAGTATCATGCCCAATGAATTCAAGGCTAAGGTTCGGGTAGCCTTTAAATACATTAGATAGTGCAGGCACAACAATCGAGTCCATCAATGCATGAGAAGCAGTGATCTTCAGCTTGCCTCTTGGTTCAATTTGCTGCTGTTTCACTTCATCCCAAGCTTGTTCCGCGACTTGGTGAATAGCGCAGCAGTGTTCATAAAACCGTTCCCCTTCGGAGGTGAGGCTCTGTTTGCGTGTGGTGCGTTTTAGCAAGGTGACGTCTAAGTCAGACTCAAGCTGCTTAATGTGCTGGCTGACTACCGACTTTGACAGTTCCAACTTTTCTGCCGCTTTCGTGATCGAACCAGACTCCACCACTTTCATGAACACCATCATCTGTCTTAGTTTTTTCATTGTTCTATTTTTCCAAACAGTCTTTTATTTTTACTTTGTTTTTCCAAGCCAATCATAACGGTAAAGTAAGCGACATACACGGTTTAGGAGAAACAAAATGACAAACGAACAAGTATTAGACGCATGTAAAGCCGCTATTTCAGCATGGCAACAAGCATTCAACTCTCAAGACGCTGCTGGCTGTGCTGCACAATATGCAGAAGGAACAGTAATGGAAGCGCGCCCATTTGGTACATTTAATGGCCGTGAAGAGATTCAAGCATTCTGGCAAAACATTATCGACCAAGGCTTTGCTGACGTAGATTACACTGAAGTAAAATGGGAGCCAATTGAAGACGATGGCTTCATTTTGACTGCAAACTGGACGATGAATAAAGCATTTGGTGTGGTTCACCGTGAACATTGGAAAATCCAAGATGATGGCAAAGCACGCCTAGTTTTTGATGATTTCGAAGTACAAGGTGAGCGATAAGCTCAACCAAGGTTCAGTTCCTGTAGCCTCAACACGAGGTGCCAGAACTGAATTCGAAACTAGAAAACCTGCCTGAAATGGTTTCCAACTGAAACCGCAGGCAGGTTTTGTTATTTCAGAGTGATGTTTCTGCTGTTAGCTTGTTAGCTTAAAGATATTCGTTTATTCACCCCAACCTCTTCAACAAAGTCCTCATCATGACTCACCAAAATAAAACTGCCTTTGTATTGGTTCAACGCTTCAGCAAGGATTTGCTTAGACTCTATATCCAGATGGTTATCAGGCTCATCAAGCAGTAAAAGTGGCGCATCTTCAATGTGGCTCACCATCAACATAGACAGTTTCATTTTCTCACCACCACTCAAGTGCTTAACTTCTCGATGAACACTGTCTCTGCGAAAGCCGATACCTGCCAATAACGTTCGAGCTTCACTTTCAATCAACCCTCGGCAAGTGTGCATAATGCTATCAAGCATCGAATCTTCATTTTCAAACAAGCCAAAGTGTTGATCTAAATACATGGTTTTAGTCATGACTTTAAGATCACCTTTGTAGCGGTTGTGCAGACCTTGAATTGCTTTCAGCAATGTAGATTTCCCACACCCATTACTCCCTTGAAGATAACAGCGATCTGATTGTGAAATAGCCATAGATATAGGGATACCCGAACCAAAATCTAATCGACATTCTTCAAGGTTAACTAAGGTTCGCTTCTTTACTTCACTTGATGATTGGAGGTACATGGCTTGAGGTTTAAGGATCTCTTTCTGTTTCATCAGTGATTGCAGCTTTTCTTGGTTACGTCCCATCTGGTTGTGCTGGTTCGTTAGCAAAGCCGAACGGGTTTTCTCGGCTTTCCCTTTCATGGCATCCATTAAAATCTTCGGCTGACTACCAGATTTTCGGATGCGATTACCATGCGCTTCACGCTGCTCCGCTTTTTCTCGGTTAATCTGCGCTTGGCGTTCTATCTTTTTCTTTTCCGTTTTTAAGTGATCAATCTGGCGATTAAGCGCAATACTTTGCTGAGTCATTTGCTCCACGAAGTGATCGTAATTTCCTTTAAAGTATCGCAAACCTAGCTTAGTGAGTTGGTAAATGCCGCCAACTTGTCTAAGTAAGCTTCTATCATGGCTAACCAAAAGCACGCTTCGATGTGACCCTGAATTTGAACTCTCTTGAGAGAAGGTCTGTAAACGCTGAGCTAGCCAAGCTTTACCTACCGAATCCAAATGGTTAGAAGGTTCATCCAACAATAAAATATCGGTGTCAGACTCAAACAATTTATACAATTGCAGCAAAGCTAACTGACCACCACTTAGCGTTGAGCACTGAGTGTCTAAATCACAAGGCACTCTTAAGCCTGCAAGTATGGACTGAGTTCGAGATTCAATATCCCAATCTTCACCAATCAGATCGAAAAATTGATCATCACAGTGCCCTTTTTCTATTGCTCGCAAAGCCAAACGGATTTCAGTTAGCCCTAAATAGTCCGAGATGGTGGTATCACTTGATAAAAGTTCAGAGGGAAGTTGCGAATAGAACCCAATCTTTCCTTGGCGTTGAACGTAACCTTCTGTCGCCACTTGGTTACCATTTAAAAGTGATACCAATACAGATTTCCCAGAGCCATTACGCCCAACTAAACCCGTGAGCCCTGGCTCTAAATTGAAATTAATGTCTTTAAACAACCATTCACCCGTAGAAAGTTGAAAAGACAATTGATGTGAAATTAATGCAGGCATGTGAATACCTCCTTTTACGAAAAAAATGCAAAAGGGGTTATTCCTTCATTCGAATAGTTCGAATATAAAAGGCAGAGCGTCGGATATTTGTGTGCAGATCTAGTCTTGCTGCTGAAAAGCTCTTACTGTTAGTTCTTAGCTGCAATTGCTTAGCTTTTTACATATAGCTTTCAATTACTAGCTGAAGAACTGGCTAAAAGCCGAATGCTGAATTCACTCATACTAATAAATTAGCTTATGAGTAAGCCAACTCGAATGAGAAAATCTACAGCGATATACAAGATAGGTATGACGAAAAGCAACGCCCACTAACCCCGAGAGTCTAAAATTTGATTTAAAAATGACTGTCAGGACGTTAGTACTTCATTATGGCGTTAGCTCCGAAAGATATGATGGCGAGATTATAAGCAATGATGCTGAGTAATTTCAAGGAGAGTTCACCTTAGATGAAATTTTTGATGAATAGCCCTCAAACCAGTAGAATCAACGCCCAATAATACCCTAGCGCGACTTGCTAGCATGATTTACCTTTTCACGAGTTGACGTACCCATATGCCTTCATCAAACACGCTGTTTACCCGCTTTAATCAATCTATCGAGGCATATTCGCTCCCTGAAAAATTCACCTTCCCTTTTTACTACGAGCCGCACCCTTTATGTGAGCTCGCCGCCCAACAGCTGCAAGATCATTTGCTTGAGCAAACAGAGTGGGTTCATGACTTTGGCCTAGAAGAACGCACAGCTTCTGCTAAACAAGAAACGTCAGCTAAACATGAAACGAAAGCCACTAAAGAGCGTGGCAAAATGTTTGGCGTCTTGATTGTGAAAAATGAGCAAGGTGAATTCGGGTTTCTTTCGGCTTTCTCAGGTAAAATTGCTGACCAAAATTTACTTCCAGGCTTTGTGCCACCAGTCTTTGATATGCTAGCTGAAGGCAGTTTTTATCGAGGTCAATTAGCGGGTGTAACAAAAGTCAGCGACCAATATAAAGCCCTGCTGATAGCCCCTGAATATCTCGCATTAAAAGATCAATTGGCTCAAAACGTTACGCAATCTGAGATTGAATTAGAAGCACAGCGCCAGTCCATTATTGAAGGCAGAAAAGAGCGCAAAGCACAGCGTGCAGAAGGCGAAGCTAAACTAGATAAAGACGCGTTACTTGAGCTTACTGATAAGCTGGGAAAACAAAGTGTTGCAGACAAAAACAAACTTAAGTATCTCAAACTAGATTGGGATAATAGGCTGAAAGCATTAAGTGATAAGTTAAGTATTTTCACTGATGAAATAGCACAATTCAAAGAAGAACGTGCTCGTTTGTCGAATGTCTTACAACATAAGCTCTTCCAGCAATACGCTTTTTTGAACACCCACGGTGACATTAAAGATCTGAATGAGATATTTGTGAATACGCCTAATCAAGTTCCACCAGCAGGCTCTGGCGAATGCGCCGCCCCTAAGCTGTTGCAGTATGCTTTTTCACACAATTTCACCCCAATTGCGATGGCAGAATTTTGGTGGGGAGCCTCACCTAAATCTGAAGTCCGTAAACATAAAAAATATTATGCATCTTGCCAAAGCAAATGTGAGCCAATACTCGGACACATGCTGCAAGGCATTGAGATGGACAGCAACCCACTATTAGAAAACCCTGCGGAAGGCAAAGATCTCGATATCATTTATCAAGACGATCATATTGTTGTGGTGAACAAGCCTGCCGAGTTTTTATCTGTACCAGGACGTACAATTAAAGATTCAGCGGCTCTGCGTATTGAGCAGCAATTTACAGATGTGGAAGGACCCTTTGTTATCCACCGATTGGATATGTCGACCTCCGGAATCTTGATTTTTGCATTAACCAAACGCGCTAACAAAAGCCTACAAAAACAGTTCATGGCAAGAGAAGTTAAAAAACGCTATGTGGCTTTGGTAGAAGGCGTATTGAGTGATGATGAAGGTTTTATCCACTTGCCGCTTAGAGGTGACATTAACGATAGACCAAGACAGATGGTGTGTCACGAGCACGGTAAAGTAGCCGAAACCAAATGGGAAGTGGTTGAACGATATGAAGACTCAACCAAAGTTTATTTATACCCAAAAACAGGCCGGACTCATCAGCTACGCGTTCATTGTTCACATACTGAAGGTTTGCATATGCCAATTAGAGGTGACGATTTATACGGTCATAAATCTAACCGTTTGCACTTACATGCTGAAACCCTTGAAGTTGAACACCCCGTAACAAAAGAGTGGTTAGTCTTTAAGGTTGAAGAGGATTTCTGATTAAGCATTAAGCATTAAGCATTAAGCATTAAGCATTAAGCATTAAGCATTAAGCATTAAGCATTAAGCATTAATAGTTGAAATGACTATGTCTGTCATTTCAACTTCTTTCCCACACAGCCTACCCCTTTTGGCTATTTCTGCTCTTATCTTGCACTAAATCAAACTGCGAACAGTAAACGAGACTAGGATAGCCCGCTCGTTTTCTATTGAGTTATGACCATGCTACAAGCAGTAACTATTGCGAGCTCTAATGAGCATCAAGCAGCCAACATTCACACCATTACTGACCGTAAGCCCAGCCTAAAAACTGCAATGTTGAGCTTGATAGAAGAAGTGAAGACCGAGCTCCCTCTCTATGAGTCCGAGACTTTTATTTGCGGACCTAAAGGAAGCTGTATTGGCTGTTCTAAAAAACTGCTGGAACTAGTCGACTCTGAATTGGTGTATTGGGAACACAGCATCGCAAGGGGTGAAGCACCTAACTTTGAAGAGCTTCGCCGATTTGGCAAGCTGTGCAACAGTGTTAGACGCGGGCTTCAGCGCAATGGGTTACTCAAGAAACGTTAATCCAAAAGCAAATCGAAGCATCACTAGTCTGTTGACCATACCCCTTTAAATTCCGGCCATCCCCAATTGGTAATCGCCACATTTTTAAGGATGCCTTGAAAGCGAACCGTTTGCAGATGATGAAACATGGGCAGCAACCAGTAATCCGAAACCAGAGTTGAAGCGATAGGCTCTAACCTTTCTAAGTAGTCAGATAACTCTACTGATGCTTTATGATTGTCCAACTGTCGCTTTAACCAATCGCTGTTTAATGGCCCTAACGCCGAATGAAGCACTGGGTCATTCATGAGCCATGAAAAAAGTGACGAAGGTGCATTATCGTCTAAGTTTAAATTACACAGCACCAAGTCTTCAGTTAACTCATTAGCTTGTGAACGCTGCGCTAATTCTCGATAACTGTAAGTATTCACTTCCACTTCTACTCCATATCTTTTCAAGATATCCGAAATACTTATTGCACAGCGATATAACGCGTAATAGTCATAAACAGCAATCGACAGTTGCTTAGGAATATCGACAGCATTCGATGGAGATCGGTGTATTTTTTGCCACTTAGGAAGAATATTATCGGCATATTCAACGCTAAATGTCCCCTTGTTCGCTTCCAATTGAGACTGAATAGCGTCGGAGCTGACAATTTGAGCGAGGTACTTTCTTTGCTCATGCGTTAAAGGTACCTTTTCCGTCGTCTGGTTAAATAAGATAAACAAGCACCCGTCTTCAACTCTACTGTATTGCTCATCACTCTCAGAAGAAGCAAGATCTGTATCCGTCTTCCCTAATTGATGAAAACAGGCTGAGTTTTGCTCAGAAGACACCTGCATTTGGCTGTCATCAAAACGGGCAGAGCCTGTCATTGATTCCTCAAATTGCCAAATGGTGACTTCATCCGTAAGCGAACGGCAGCCGTAGTAATGATCAAACGCAGCCAGTTTAAGCCTGTCGTGATTTCGCTCCACGATCCTAAATGGTCCGGTACCAATAATATGTTGGGGCGCTGTTTTATGTTGATGGACTGATTTATGTTGGGAGGCAACTTTATGTTGAGGTACAGCTTTCACGGCTTTGCGAGTCACTTGCTCCACTGGTTGAATGGAATACTTCACGCCCGCTAATAAACCCGCAAACCCTTTATCCGCTTTCGATAACTTAAAGCATAGTTGCAGTGGTTGCTCACTGTATACCGACTCAACATGCTCAAGCTCAGCCTGATAAAAAGACAATTCCTTTAGTGCATTAAAAAGAGCAACCAGCTGCTTGGCTTCTATAGTTTGCCCATCATGAAAAGTTAAGCCCGGTCTAAGGTAGAAGATCCACAAATAACGCTCAGAATCATACTGCCAATGATGCGCCAATTCAGGCTCAAGCTTCCCTTCCGAATTGCAACTGGCTAAGCAACTGAATACTTGTCTTAATAGAAAGCGTTCACTACTGCGCTGGATATGGTGGGGAAAAAGATCTTCAAATTTACGCTTGTAAGTGAGCTGGACATGCAATAATCCTTCACGCATGGTCGCGCCAGATGTTTCTTGCAATAGAGAACCAAACACGCTGCGGTCTCCATCAAGAATAGAAAGTGCTTTCTCGTACTTTCCCTCTTCAATAAATTTCGCGGCAATATGCTGTTTTAAGCCAAGCATTGAATATCGCAACGTTAAATTGGAACGCTGGTTTCGCCCAGGTTTCGGTTCCCAAATAATCCATTCTTCTTGATGCATTTTTCCTAATAACGTTCGAGCATGCCTTAAGCTTGTAAAAAGTAACTCGGCAATTTCAGGCAGAGTCACACTCACCTTCACTTCGGCTTCTAAACTCTCCAGCCTCAGGTAGTAACGCATTAAATTTAAATCTGACAAATGGTGAACCTTCTAATAACAAGTCGTTCCGCTTTATGGCTATTGTAATAGAAATTAGCCATGTATCTTTAATAAAGCCAAAAAATAGGAACAATTAATTATTTTAATCTCTGTTTTTATCATCCTATTTATTAATCATAATACTTCCATACCAAGCCACCACTCCTGATAAAGAGTAATGATTATGAAGATACGAACTGAAAAATCAGAACTGAATAAACACTATTTACTCCGTCTTAAATCGGCTAAAACGCAATTTGAGAAAGAGGCGCTTAAAGCACTCATCCAACTATGTCAGTGGAGTAATTAGTACACTGAGAGACTTAAGATTAAGTGAGGCGAGGAATACCGTTTATGCTCCTACCCCCAATATGAGTTAGGACTCGGCTCACTTTCCCTTCAAAAACACCTTAAAACTCCCCGTACCAATAACTCAAACACTCGATAAAAAAACATTGTCGAATCGACAAAATTTATTCGTTTTCCTAAATTCAGCAAAAGCCTTAAGGTGCGCTCCTAAGCCGAGAAGGGAGCAAGAAATAACCCTCTCCTAACTTGGAAACAGATATTAATAAGCAGAGTTAAATAGGCGAAGTTCCAACCATGAACACGCCCATACACTGTTTAAACACGAATGATTTATTACAAAACATTTTTTATTTCGCAGTTACCAACCGGGTATTTACTAAGGAAACGCCATGCGTATCGCAATTCTTTCTCGTAACGAAAATCTATACTCTACTTCTCGCTTAAAAGCGGCTGGAGAAGCTCGTGGTCATCAGGTCGATGTTATCGACACGCTGCACTGTGATATAGATATCGCGAGTAACAATCCGAAGATTCGCTACATGGGTGAAGAGCTACCTCAATACGATGCAGTTATCCCACGTATTGGTGCTTCTATTACCTTTTACGGTACTGCAGTTGTACGCCAATTCGAAATGATGGGCACTTTTTGTATTAATGAATCCGTAGCAATTAGCCGTTCACGCGACAAACTACGCTCGCTACAGCTATTGTCTCGTAAAGGTATTGGCTTACCAAAAACAGGGTTCGCTAGCCGCCCAGACAAGATTCAAGACTTAATCAAAAACGTAGGTGGTGCGCCACTTGTGATTAAGCTTCTTGAAGGTACGCAAGGTATCGGCGTTGTTCTAGCAGAAACAAACAAAGCAGCTGAAAGCGTTATTGAAGCGTTCATGGGGCTTAAAGCGAACATCTTGGTTCAAGAGTTCATTGAAGAAGCAAATGGTGCTGATATCCGCTGCTTCGTAGTTGGCAACAAAGTAATCGCAGCAATGAAACGCCAAGCAGGTGAAGGTGAGTTCCGCTCTAACCTGCACCGTGGTGGTACTGCGCAACTGGTTAAACTAACCAAAGAAGAACGTGCGACGGCAATTAATGCTGCGAAGATCATGGGGTTAAACCTATGTGGTGTAGATATTCTACAATCTAAGAATGGACCAGTAGTAATGGAAGTAAACTCTTCACCTGGTTTAGAAGGCATTGAGAAAGCAACGGGCAAAGACGTTGCTGACATGATTTTCGAATTTATCGAAAAAAACGCAAAGCCAAATGCGAACCGTACTCGCGGTAAAGGCTGATTGAACACCGTTAACTCATGATTGGAAAGAAAATGAACAATAAAATGATCATAGGGAATACTGAAGCATTATGCTTACCTGAGTTAGGGATTGCTCGTTTACATACTCGTGTTGATACGGGTGCAAAAACATCTTCACTGCATGTAGACAATATTGTCTGCTTGAAAGAAGACGGTGAAAAGTACGTTGAATTCGATTTACACCCAGATATCTATCATTTAGAAGAAACGGTGCGTTGTAAAAGTAAGTTAAAGGCGAGCAGAAAGATTAAATCATCGAATGGTGAATCTGAACATCGCTGCGTGATTGAAACCATGCTAGAAATTGGCGGAAAACAGTGGCCTATCGATATTACATTGAGCAACCGTCAAGATATGACTTACATGATGCTGCTTGGCAGACAAGGGATGAGCGATAAAGTGATCGTTGATCCAAATGAGTCATTCTTGCTTCGCAGCGACAGTTAATTCGGCATAATCTGGGTAAGCTGATGCTCCACAAAAGCTTACCCCATGAGAGATGATTGCCCAATTAAAAATGGCGAACCATTATATGGTTCGCCTTTTTTTATTCTTAATTTCACTGTCTAGCTTTTGTCTGGTTATCGAGATTTAAAAGCAAGCGACCACATATATTTCACCAAGCTTTTCGATTTTATTTTTGTCACTCGCCAGTGGGTAACAGGGCTCCGCGGAGCGCTTTCCATTAAGTGTGTAAATGCTTGTTCAGTTAATTGAATTTGCACACCATGCGCCGCAAGTAAAGTATCCACCTCTAGTTTAAAAATACGTTCTACGGATATTCGGTACTGATTCGGATGAAAAATTGGAAATGGTGGGATCAATTTTTTCTTCACTTCAACCATTAAGTCAGCCACATAAGCAATCTTATGCGAAGGGCAATACACGGTTAAGTCACGGTCAGTATGACCTGGAGTTTCAAGTACCTGCCACTCTAAAAATTCAGGAATAGCATCACCATCTTCTAACGTGAAATCCGGCTTCAACTTGCGTGAATACCACAAGTTCGCTTTGGGCTTCCCCAATCGGTTTGCCATCCACCGAGCCAAAGCCAAGTCAGTTAAATGCATTAGAAACCCATCCCAACCGTGGTACCAATCTTTATCTCGCTTGGCTGCGACCAGTCGGCATCCAGTCAAAGCTCTCAATTTATGCGCAGCGCCCGCATGGTCAGGGTGCATGTGAGTAACCACCACAGTGTGTAGATCACTAAAAGGCCGATCTAAGTTCGATTCAATGAAGTCTTTTAGGTGAGGTATATCCGCTCGACATGCTCCATCTAGAAGTAATAATTTATCGGGATATTCCACCAAATACATGACTTGGATATAGCCTTTGATCGTATGAAGTTGCAAATCACATCCTTGTAAAAAAGCTAATTTTAACAAACTAGCAACACATGGTCTGACCAGAATATAGCAGAGATATGGAAATAATGACTTTGCAAAGGTGATTTTAGATACGTTTATTGATACTGATAACAAAAAGCGAGCACAACGCTCGCCTCTTTCCTATCACTCTACCTTCATTGGTTTAAACAAATACACTCTTTACCCCAAAGTCTCGAACTTACTTTCTATCGACGTGAGCAATTCCAAAGCTTCGTCGAACTCATAGTCTGAAACATACTTTTCAAGCTTCATCACTTCTTCACTCAGCCCTGTCCCCGTTAATAAGTCCACTAGTGCTTCGCATGTTTCATTAGCATTCATATCGTACCCATCAATTTCAACCGCTAACTTTCTCATTAAGCTTTGAACCTGAACCATATCGATATTTTGCTGATTGCTTTCAGCTCCTTCTGTATCAGAAGTTCCTTGCGATAACGTATTTAAGTAATCAGTAATCACATTCAACGCTTGTATTGCTGCGCTTTCAATTTGATCAAATAGAGCATTGGTTTGGGGATTCATGGTTTGAGTCGATACAAGAGCATCAGCTTGAGCTTCTGTTTCTAAGAGCGCTAATTCTAGAGCTTCAGTTGCTTCAAAAAGATCAGTACAACTTATGTTGCCTGAAACCCCCTTCAAGGTATGAGTCACAAGAACAGCTTGAGTAATGTCATCACTTTCCAGTGCTTGTTTAATCTCCTCTACAGAGTTCAGCAACGTTTCACTCACCATGCTTAAGGCTTTGTTATAGGACTTCAGTCGTCCTCCCATTCTTGCAACTGCACTTTCAACATCGAAGCCTTCTAGAATAGGAAGTTCAGCTTCGGTTTCACTTAATTCAGATTCTTCCATACCAATAAGCTCTGGCAAGTCACGAGCTTTCGGAGTAATCCATTGGTTTAACACACGGAATAAGACATTCGGATCAATCGGCTTTGCGACGTGATCATTCATACCCGCGTTCAAGCATTTCTCTTTATCGCTTGCCATTGCATTGGCTGTCATCGCGATGATGGGAAGATCGACCATTTTCAGTTCATTTCGTATTTTATCCGTAGCAAGGTAACCATCCATCACAGGCATTTGAATATCCATTAACACCATATCAAACGTGCCATTTTGCACCGCTTCTACCGCTTCTAAACCATTGTTCGCGATAGTCACATTAAATTGTGCCAGCTCAAGTAGTTCAGTGGCGACTTGCTGATTCACTTCATTATCCTCCACCAGCAATATATCCGCTCCACGTACACCTTCTATGATGTCTACATCCATCAGGTTAGTTTGGTTAATCGCAATAGGGTTATTTGTCGCTCTATCATCAAACGCATCAGAAATCGTATCGAATAGGCTGGAGGAAGAAACCGGCTTAGCTAAAAAACCATCTAAGTGAAGCTTTTGCGCTTGTTCTCTTACTTCGTCTTCAGCATATGCCGTTACCATGATGACTTTTGGAGATAAAGAGAGCTTAAGCTTTCGAAGGGATTCAATCGTATCGATACCACTCATATGCGGCATCTTGTAATCCATGATCACCAAGTCATAAGGCTGACCATTCCCATCAGCTTCGGTTAACTCAACGAGAGAAAGCATCCCCGAGCTGACGGCTTCTGCTCGCAGCCCCATAGACTGAGTCATACTAATTAAGATATCGCGAGATTCTTCTGAGTCATCCACTATCAAGGTTTTTAAGCCTTGGTAGTCATTGGATAAACGTGGCAATTTCGCATAGGCATTTACATCAACTGGCAAGTCAACCGTGAAGAAAAAGGTACTTCCAACACCTTCTGTACTCTCACAGCCAATTTCGCCATCCATCAGCTCAACTAGGTTTTTCGAAATGGTTAGTCCTAACCCTGTACCACCATATTGCCGCGTTACAGAGCTGTCCGCTTGAGAGAACGCGGTAAATAGGCGCTGCATCTGTTCATCCGTCATTCCGATTCCAGAATCTTGCACCGTAAAACGAAGCTGAACGGTATTACCCTGGCGGGCAACCAACTCAACTTTTACGACCACTTCCCCTTCTTTTGTAAACTTCACCGCGTTATTAGCTAAGTTCAGTAAGACTTGACCAATACGCAGAGGATCACCCAATAAAACAGGTGGCACGTCAGGGTCAATCGCAATCAAAAACTCTAAGTTCTTCTCGCGTGACTTCACGGTCACAATGTTGGAAATATTATCCATTACTCCATCAACAGAAAATGGAATCACTTCTAAATCCAGTTTTCCTGCTTCAATTTTAGAGAAATCCAAAATATCGTTAATAACGCCCAATAATGAATTTGAGGCATTGAGAATTTTATTGAGATAGTCACCTTGCTTGCGCGTGAGTTCAGTTTGAAGTGCTAAATAGCTCATACCAATAATGGCATTCATCGGAGTGCGAATTTCATGGCTCATATTGGCTAAGAAATCACTCTTAGATTTGGTTGCGTCTTCCGCTGTATTTTTGGCTTGCTCTAGGGCATCTTGCGTCGCTTTACGCTGAGTAATATCACGCACTATGCACGTATAAAAAAACTGCTCGCCAATAATGGCTTTTGCTGAAGATATTTCTATCGCGACGACACTCCCATCTTTACATTTCGCCAAGTATTCCAGCTCTTTACATACGCTAGGCTCTATAACGGTATCTTCAGCAGTATCAATTGGTTTCATTAACATATTGATATTTGCATGGAGTACTTCTAATTTCTGGTAACCAAAAATGCGTTCAGCAGCGGGGCTGAATTCAACAATATCGCCATTTTCATCCAGTACAATAATGCCATCGATCGCCGTTTCAATAATGCTAGTTAAGCTCAAAGTACGCTCGCGAACACTTTGCTCAAGTTCTTCATTCGATTTCATTAATACGGTTTGTGTACGCCTGCCTAGCCATAAGCTCAAGCCTGTTAAACCAATGGTTAGAAAAACGGTGAAAGACAGCAAAGAAACAATCAGGTTTCGAGTAAAGATGTAGCCTTTCAGTGCTTCTTGTTCATCAATTTCCGTTACAAATCCAAACTGGTCGTTTTCTCGCCATACCCAACTGCCCAGTACCGGAATGCCTCGATAATCTAAATAGCCTTCTCCGCTACTGCCTTTCGTATCACGAATGGCTCCTACATAAGCTTTGGTGAAACGCTCATCATCGGTTAAAAACTTATCTTCCGGAATGGCACCCGACACTGCTACTTTCGGTTTCAAAAGCTGCATATTTAAAATGGCATTAGACTCTTTTCCCAATAAATTAGCGTCTTTAAGCGTCTCTTCAAACCGACTTCGAGAAAGGAACATGCCTTGCTTATCAAAAGCATAAGATTCTCCAGATAACCCTACGCTGCCTGACGAAAAAATTTGGCTGAACTCGAAAGCAGGATCATAACGAATCGTCATAGCCGCGATCACTTCTCCTACACCATCAAAAATAGGTGCGGCGATAAACATGGTGGCATCCACATCTTCACCACCATCAGAAAGATCAGAAGCGATCGGCGTGATCAACACAGTTTCACCTAAGAAAACTCTATCCAAAAGTTCCGGTCTTTGCTGTTGAATAACATTCACTTCCCCAAGATTACTGTCGCGCATTGAAGCAATGTTGATTCTATCTTTCGAAATAATGAAGAAGCCTCGGTCGCCGTGCAATGCTTGTTGAGAAGCAAAGTACACACGCAAATCAATGAGCACCGTTGAGAATTTAATTTCTTCTTTGATCGGCTCCACAAGTAATAACTCATCAACCATTGGGTGAAGTGCTGGGTCATTCGCAATAGAGTTAATATAAGAGACTCGGCCATCAATCCATATATCAATACTGGTATTCAGTGCCTCGGTAATGCCTGATAACGAGATTTGGATATTGTGCCTAGTTTGTTGTTCCACTTTTTCAATCACCACATACGCTGCTACCGAAACAATCGACAATACAGCGACAATAAAAGCGCTCGCGACAAGCATCAGTTTATTGGTGTATAAATTACTGATGGTATTATTCGATAGATAGCGATTCAGCAACAGAGGAAACAAGAAAAGAGCGGCAATAACTACCACTATTCCCACTGCGATTTTTAAGATAAGGCTAGTATTAATTTGGCTGGTTGATAGCAACTCTTTTTGCTTCACTTGACCTTCATTTGGCGTTACTGCAAGTGTATTATTTTCGGCATAGATTGCCGTGTACTCATCTTCTGACAGGCGCTTCTGCGCTTTATTTAATGCAGAAATCACGCCTTTATCTACATGATTATTGAACGCCATTAAATATTGAATCTTCTTGCTTGTGACAAGAGCAATGTCCAGATCAACCCATTCATTTTTATAAATAAAATGCTCTAAATTCAACCCGTCAGCAATCAAACCATCTAAGCCACCATTACGTACTTCTTCTAAGCCTGATTGTTCGTCCATGACTTTGCCAAAAAAGACATCAGGATAGAGATTATTAAGCTCGGCAATGTAACGGTTAGAGCCAACGACTCCAATGATTCGTTCTGAAGACAAATCACTTAAGGAGGTGATGGGATTTGATGTATGACGCATTGCCACCGCGTAATAAGACGTGAGAATAGGCTTTTTAATCGAATAGTCTTTGGCTGAATCAAAAAAGTCGCTGTTACCAATGATGATATCTAGATTATCGTTACTGAATGATTCAAACCCGCCATTCAGCATTCCGTCATTATGATATTCAAACGCAACACCAACTTTTTGACCAATCGCTTCTAACACCGCTTGATGAACATCAAACCTAAGCTCACTTGAAACAAACTGGTCGCTGTCATTAATTGCGCTAACAGTAAGTGTTGGCTTTTTCATGACAGATGCTATTTCATCTCGGTTTAATCGCACTGATCCTGCGATATCAAGCGCCAGAATGTTTTGTCGCAATTCGTCCACATCATTCATATCAATATGCTGCATCGCTTTGACCAATATGGAGTGTAATAACGGCTTTTGCTTCGGTACGCCGATATTCATGTTATCCAGCTCACTATTACCGGTGTCTAGCTCACTTTTAATTTCTAAGTCGTAAAGCGCATTTTCGTTGATCACTTGTCTGGCAATAACTACACGGGATAGAACCGCATCCACCTCACCAAATTGCAGAGCTTTAAAGGCTTGTAACGAATCCGGACGAGGCGACAGTGTGACATCATAATCGTCTAACACTTCAGCCAAAAATGACCCTTCAACGAATGAGACTGTTTTTCCTTTCAAAGAATTCAAATCAGTATAAATAGCTGATTTTTTTGTCACGATCGCATTTGGATTACGAGCATAAGGTGGTGTGTATAAAAAAGAGTTTTTTTCACGCTCAGGGGTCTTAATGAGGTCTAGAATCAGATCAAATTCATTATTTGTGGCTTGCTCGTAAACTTTGCTCCAAGGTCCTGAATAAAATTCAAACTCAGCCCCTATTAGGTCAGACAGCAAACGAGCATATTCCACCGAAAACCCTTTCGATTGACCGTTGTAAGTAAAACTAAACGGCTTCCAATCTTGATCGTGACCAACTTTGATAATTGGATTGTCACTTAGCCATTTCGATTCTTGCTCGGTGAGGTCTAGCTTTTTACCTCCAGAGCCCATCGTGCTATTTTTCAGCCACTTAGACAAAATAGCTTGTTTTACGTGTGGAGGGATTTCAGATAATGTCTTCTGAAGAATTGAATGCAATAGAGGCAATGAATTGTGAATAGCCATTGCCCCATCAATTTCATTGGTGCGACCTGCAATACGAACACTACCAATTCCCCTTTGAACTAACTCATAGGAGGCTACAGGAAAGTAATGGATCATGGCATCTGCATGACCAAACAATAACTTATCAATGGCTTCACGAGAACTACCAGCCACCAGCATCTCAATCTCGGGGTAGTTTTCTTTTATATCATGCTCAGCAGACCATTCTGATACCACAACCACTTTTCGCCCTTTTAAATCATCAAGCGAAGTGACGCCTTGGGTGTCATTCCTAACCAGAATAACACTTGGATAATCTAAGTAGCTCTCGGTAAAAAGTAACGGCTGGTCAGTACGCCCATGTGATGAAATCAAAGGCAGAATATCTACCTTACCCGTATTTAATAGCTCGACAGACTGCTTCCAACTTTGCGTTTGTTTTACCTCAAAGCTCAGCCCGGTTTGCGCACTCACATAAGATAATACGTCCGCGACAATACCAATGTAATTGCCTTGCTCATCAAAAAATTCAACAGGGGCAAAATCAGGATCAGCAGCAAATTTAATTACCGAGTTCTTGCTAATCCAGTCTTGCTCGGCTTTCGAAAACAACACCTGTTTAAGAGATGTAGAAGTGCTGTTCTGATCTTCATTATGGATAGCTCGAGGTGAGTGAGCAGAGCCTAAAGTATGGGAGTCACCCCAACTTGGTTGAGATAGAAAAAGTGATGTGAAAAGTACGATCAAAAATGATCGGATCATGCTGCTCATGAAACTGTCCCTGTCAAAATAAAACTTACTTTCCTAGCCTTCGTTCCGTGAAGGTTTCATAACATTAACAGTCTTGCGAACATCATTCTATTAAAGTTATAAATTTCATCATTCACGATGATTAATTTACCACTACTCAGAAATCATCGCCGAGCTTCCCTCAGCATAGCAAAGGCAACATAAAACGATCAGCACCATCATTTACTGGTGAGTAATTTATAAATACGCCGCATAATTAAATAATTTATGCTCAATTATACGGTAACTGTGTTTTTTTATTGCACTCCACTCATAACTCGCATAGTTTTTAATTAAGCTTTGCCTCCGGCACTGCACAATAATTAGATTCAACACGGACGCTGAAGACTCCCTACTTATGAACAGTTTACTATTAAATCAAGAACCCAAAGAGCCAACCTACAATTCAAAAAGGGTGCTGATTGTTGACGACTTCGAGTCAATAACTAAAACTTTGGTCACCATTTTAGAAACTCTAGAATTCAAAAAAATTCATAGAGCCAAAAACGGTCGAGAAGCCTTATCAGTGCTGAAAGACTATAACGTTGATCTAATCATTTCTGATTGGAATATGCCTAAAATGGATGGTCTGGAATTATTAAAAACGATTCGTCGTGATAAGGATTTAGCCCATATCCCTTTTGTCATGGTGACAGGAAATATAGATCAAAGTGATGTAATGACAGCGATTAGTGAGGGAGTGACTGGTTACTTGGTAAAACCATTCTCTCATACCATGCTCATCAACCGAGTTCACAAAGCCTTTAAAGCACCGATACCTCAATTAATCGAAGAGGTTAACGGCCCTGCTGACTTATCACGTCGAGTTAATACCGCTCCTCAACCTGCACCTAATAGTATTCTTCTCGTCGATGATGAACCAAATAACTTAATGGTTCTGGGGGAATTATTAAAAGGGGATTATAAACTGCAAGCATGTCGGTCGGGTAAGAAAGCATTAGAGATATGCGGTAAAGACACCCCACCAGATTTGATTCTTCTAGACATAATGATGCCTGAAATGTCTGGTTTAGAAGTCTGTGAAATTCTTAAGAAAAACCCTTTAACCGAACATATTCCCATTATCTTTGTTTCTGCATTATCACAAACTGACGATGTATTAAAAGGACTAGCTCTAGGCGCTGTGGATTACATCACCAAGCCAGTTACCCCTGAAATTGTGAAAGCTCGTGTAAAAAATCACATAAAGATCGTGCAGCAGCGAATGACAATGCAACAGCAAATTGAAGCCATGGTAGAAAACACACGTATTCGTGATGATATGCATCGTATTTTCAGACACGACCTAAGCAACCCACTGACAGCAATCATTGCTAACCTACCGGTATTAGAAGAAAAAGCCAGCCATTGTGTAGACGAACTGGATATGATTCGAGAGTCATCATTAATGATACAAAAAATGATGAGCAGTCAACAAACTCTGATGAAGCTTGAAGAAAATAAAGGCGCCATTCAATTAGAGCCAATTGATGCGCACTCACTAATCAATAAACTCTGTTTTGGTTTACAAGCTAAATGTGAGAAGAGCAATATCTTCATCCAATACTCTGTACCACCAGAACATCAGTACATGGGAGACTCACTGCTAAGCTACACGATGTTTTCCAACTTAATTAACAATGCAGTAGAAGCTGCGCCATCGGGAAGTAGTGTAAAAATATCAAGTATTCTCGATGCTGAATCTAACACTGTACGCTTTAATATCCACAACTTGGGTGAAATTCCGCCTTCAATTCATTCGACTTTCTTCAATAAATTTGTGACTAATGGAAAAGTAACAGGCACAGGCATTGGCACTTATTCTGCTCGCTTAGCCGCTGAAGCACAAAATGGTGAAATCAGCTTCAAGACGTCTTATGAAGAAGGCACTACGCTGATGATTGTCTTCCCGCTTTTGGAGTAAAGCCCAGCTCCACTATGAAAAACTCAAATAAGTTGATTAAAGCAAGCTGAAGTACGCTTGCTTTAATTTTTAGTAATCCTAAAACTAAAAAGCCTCTCTTTCTATCTTCATACTGGCTCATTACTTGTGAACTAAGCCCTACAAAATAGTAACATCTGCGTTACATCATATATTTAAAAATTATGCAGCGATCTGCTCATGCCTTTGACTAAAGTCTAATAACCTTTGGTCTTAAGTTAGGATTAGGCTTGGATCAAGTTCTGCCTTTTCTTGATACTTTTATAGGCAGGGATTAACCACCGCATAGGACGCTAATATAATGAAAAATTTATCCAAAAAAGTCATTGCTGCATTTATTTCAGGCGCTGTATCTTTTTCTGCTTTTGCTGACAACTTTACGATTGGCACTGGTAGTCAAAGCGGTACCTATTATCCACTAGGGGGCACACTGGCTAAGATTTGGGGTGAAACAATTCCTGACTTTAACATGCGGGCAGAAGTAACGGCTGGCTCTGTTGAAAACAGCATTAAGGTGGCAACAAATAAACAGCTAGCGGGTATTGCAATGGGCAGCGTGGTTCAAAAAGCCCATGATGGTAAAAAGCCGTTTCCAATGAAAATGGATGTCGCTGTCGTTTCAGCACTTTATCCAAATGTGGTGCATTTCATGGTGCCAGCTGCCTCTGACATCAAAAGTATCTCTGATTTAAAAGGTAAAAAAGTATCACTTGGTGCTCCGGGGTCAGGTACACGTACTAGCGCGATTGGTATTTTAGGGGCTCTTGGCATGTCTGAAGATGACCTTAAAGCGCAAAGCTTAAACTATACGGCAACAACGTCTGCTCTTGCGAATGGTCAGATTGATGCTGGCGTTATCGTAGGTAGCTTAGGGGTTGGTGCTGTAACCGAGTTAACTTTAACGCGTGATATTCGAGTTCTATCATTCTCTGCTGATGAGCTAGCAAAAATTTCTGAAGCTATGCCTTCTTTCCAAGCTCTTGAAGTACCTGCGAACAGCTACAATAATGTGCCAGCGTTCAACACTCCTGCGGTTTGGAACGTATTAGTAGTCAACAAAAATGCGGATACAGAACTCGTCTATAACATGACTAAATCTATGTTTGAGAACATCGACCAAGTACGCCAAAGCATAAAAGTAACGAGCTACACAACCGTTGATAACATGCAAATGTTAGGTGGTGTTCCTCTACATGCTGGCGCTCAAAAATACTTAGATGAAGTAAAATAAAGGATTACTATATGCCAGATTCTAAGCCGTCTACTCTGGTTAATATTCCTCTAAAAGTAGCCGCATTTGCGGCTATTGCTTTATCTGTATTTCAAATATGGCAAGGAATAACGGCTGAAATATCAGCACCAGTCTTCAGACCCGTACATTTAAGCTGGGTCATTGTTCTCGTCTTCTTGACTTATCCATTGTTCATGCGTCATCAAGAGTCCGCTTTATTTAGATTGGGACGCATTATTGATTTTAGTTTTTCAGTCGCTCTGATATGGGCTACCTGGAGAATTGCCAATTTTGATTACGATGACATCATGTTTCTTATCGAAGGTGTCAATGGTGCCGATAAGCTTGCAGGTTGCATAACCATTGTCTTATTGCTTGAAGCTACACGTCGAACGGTTGGCCTTGTCATGGTTTCAATCGCGCTTTTGTTTTTAGCATATGCAATGTTTGGTAACTACTTGCCAGCCCAGGTTGCCAGCAATGGGTTCCCATTAGAAGATATTATTCGATTCCATATTTTTTCAACGAATGGGGTATTTGGCGCACCTCTTGCAATTGCCGCAGGCGTGGTATTTATTTTCGTTTTATTCGGCGCTTTCCTACAAGTCACAGGTGCCGGCAATTTCTTTATTGATAGTGCGTTTGCGATTGCTGGGAAATACAGGGGTGGACCTGCGAAAGCCAGCGTTATTTCATCCGCTGCATTAGGGTCTATCTCTGGTTCTGCCATTGCAAATACCGTAACAACTGGTTCGTTAACCATTCCAATGATGAAAAAGCTCGGCTATAAGCCCGAGCAAGCGGCAGGGATTGAAGCGGCAGCTTCAACAGGTGGGCAAATAATGCCACCGGTTATGGGCGCTGGAGCATTTGTTATGGCTCAATTCACAGGCATTCCCTACAGTGAAATATTAGTTGTTTCTATCATGCCAGCCATCCTCTACTTTGCTTGCACCCTGCTATATGTGCACATTATGGCGTGTAAGCTTGGGTTACGTGGGATGGAAACCTATGAAAAGCTTAGCGTTGTCATGGAGCGTGGCTGGCACTTCCTCGTTCCATTAGTACTTATCACTGTATTGCTAATGATGAGCTATTCGCCCGTATTAGTTGGTATTGCAGGGTGCGCAGCAATTCTAGTTGCGTCCATGCTGCGTAAACATAGCAGAATCACTTTAAGTCTGTTCCTAGAAGGCATGAAGCAAGGGGCGCTATTAGCGCTGCCAATTTCGGTTGCGTGCGCTACGGCTGGTATTGTGGTGGGTGTTGTTGGGCAAACAGGTATTGGTTTACAGTTTACTCAATTCTTGATTTCGCTCTCTGGCGGTCACCTGTTTACTGCCCTTGCATTAATCGCAGTGGCGGCTGTAATCCTTGGTATGGGGCTCCCTGTTACTGCCGCCTATATTGTTCTGTCGATCATGGCAGTGCCTACTCTACTTGATTTTGGGGTTGGGTTATTGGCCGCACACATGATTGTCTTTTGGCTATCACAAACTTCAAATGTTACACCACCAATTGCACTCGCAGCTTTTGCAGGAGCCGGTATTGCCAAGTCATCCCCTATGAAATCTGCCGTTCAAGCTTTCAAATTGGCACAAGGGTTTTTCCTTATCCCAATGATGATGGCTTTTTCTGGCTTAATCTGGGTCGATGGCGAGGTTGGTTCATTTGCGATTGCGACCATTAGTACCATTGCTTTAATCATTGCTTTTGCAGGTAGTATTGAGGGTTATATGTTCGGCTACTTAACCAAAGTCGAGCGAATTTTATGGCTATTGGTAGCGGTATGTATGGTGCTCGGATCAAACCTGATTGAGTTTGCTGCAATGGGGTTATTAGCTGTACTCATGGTATGGAACATTAAGAAAGGAAAAGCAAAAGTTACCGTAACACCAGCGACTTAACTCTTATTAGAACTTTAACTTCTATGCACAGCGCATTAAAGTGCTAGTGGAAAACTTAACGCAGGCAGCAGTGATGAACGATTACTGCTGCCTGCGCTATTATCCCCACTTTATAGTATTTTCGCCTACCCTTATTCATTGTTTTTACTAACTTTACTCTAATTACTTCCTTTCTATTCTTGTCAATTCGTCCTATCAATAACTCAACCTGAATACTCATTTATCGTAACGACAAATAAGTCGAATTGTTCACATGCACAATTAGGACTATATAAGTGCTCCTTTTTATAGTCTGGATACAAACACATGAATCAAATGATCGACTCACTAGCAACCCAAGGTTATTACCTATGGGATGGCTTCTTAACGCCCAAAGAAGTGACCGATTTGAGGGACTGCATTCCAGACGATTGGAAGAAAGCACGAATTGGGCGTAATGACGAAGTTGTGAGAGAAGCCGAGATTCGTAGCGATAAGATTCAATGGTTACGTAGAGGCATGGGGACGCCTGTTCAAGAGTTCCTAGATAAAATGGAAGCCATTCGCCTTGCTGCTAACCAAGCTTTCTTCTTGGGTTTATTTGAATATGAAGCTCACTTTGCTAAGTATGAAAAAGGTGACTTTTACCAAAAGCATTTAGATTGTTTTAAAGGAAATGAAAATCGCCGTTTGACTACAGTCTTCTATATGAATGACGAATGGTCTGAAGAAGATGCTGGAGAGTTAGTGGTGTACGACTTAAATGACAAACACATTGCAACAATTCCTCCAAAAGCTGGCCGCTTACTGATTTTCTTGTCAGAGCAATTTCCACACGAAGTTCTACCAACTAATACAGAACGCTTCAGTATTGCAGGGTGGTTTCGAATTAATGGCGTAAAAGATAACCAATTGGATATTGCACATTAAGACCAAAGGTAACGGTAGGAGCTAAACACCACTGAGAGTTTACTCGGTTAAATTCTATTATTTGGGATTAGCCTAACAGTTGAGCTAGGTCTTGTAAGGTATACAGTGGTGACAGTTAGATTTTTCTTAATAGCGTACTATTCGACTTTCTGACAAACCTCTAAAAATACAATTAGATATGTCAGTTATACTTGTCTTTTTTCCGATTTAGTTTCTGATCTGATCCAGTGCGAACCGATCATATCAGCTAAAAAATAAAAGCAGTTAGCCATATTCTTCAATTAAGGATTCAATATGTCACCTATCATTGTTGGTCATCGTGGTGTTTCAGGTACTCATCCAGAAAACACTCGAGCGAGTATCCAAAATGCGATAGATCTTGGTCTTTCATGGATTGAAGTTGATATACAACCAACTAAAGATGATGTGTTAGTCATTTGCCACGATCACAACTTAGAACGTTGTAGTGATGGTAAAGGTCGATTAGATGAACACACTTTGGCTGAATTAAAACAATTAGATTTTGGTAGCTGGTTCTCGCCTGAATTTGCAGGGGAACAACTCTTAACGCTTTCGGAATTATTAGAGTTAGCCGAGCATTCTAAGCTCCAAGTGAATTTAGAGATTAAAATCGATACACACGATCCTGCTCATGTTGTGGCTCTGTTAGCTCAGGAACTTGCATCGACTACTTTACCAAGTAGCCAGTTACTGCTTTCCAGCTTCAGCCACGATGTTATCGAAGAACTCGCACAACATTGCTCTCAATTTCGTATTGGGCTCATCACTGAAAGCTTATCAAACCAAGATAAAGCGGCATTAATAAAAAATAAAGCATTCAGTTGTCATTTGAATTATCAAAATCTCACCAATGAACAGCTAGATTACCTAACAAATTTGGGCTTTGAAGTATGGTGCTACACAGTAAACCATAGTGATACTTTTCCATTAATGAATAAAGTAAACGCCATATTCACTGATTTCCCGACTCGCTTTACCAAAACGCAATAAATGGATAGCCCATTTTCATTGTCACAGCTTTGACAGGCACTAATGTGGCAATGAATAGATAAATACTAGTCAACCATCAATATCAATTGTTGCTTTCAATCGAACCATTTTGAGTTTCCCATGGACATTATCCTTAGCTCCACTTTTCCAGCACTCTTTGCTATTTTCATTTTCGCAGCGATGGTTAGGGGGTTTTCAGGCTTTGGTTTTACCTTAGTCGCTTTACCACTCAGCGCTTTGTTCATGCCAGTTATTGAATTGGTTCCCGTATTCATGCTGATCGACTTACTCGGTAATGTTCAATTGCTTCCTAAGGTGCGCCGTCATGTAGATTGGAAATGGGTTGCTAAAGTTTTTATACCTTGTTTAGTCTTCACACCTGTCGGCTTGCTTCTGCTGAAGTCCGTTGAGCAAGACACCATAGTCTTAATTATTAGCGTATTTATATTTGCTTCTGCACTAATGATTCAAAAAGGTTTTCAATACTCTAAAGAGCCTAAATTCGCCCCCTTTATTCTCGGAAGCTTAGCGGGAGTCATGAATGGCGCCGCTTCAATGTCTGGACCTCCAGTGGGTGCCCATGCCCTGGCTAGCCCAGTTGCACCACACATCGCACGAGCAGGATTGATCGCCTTTTTTGTTCTTGCGGATTCGAGTGCCTTTGTTTCTGCTTCTATTGCGGGTTTGGTCAACAGTAATATTGTCATTCTAACTGCCGCCTTGCTACCCAGTAGCATGCTCGGAGGTTATTTAGGGAGTCAACTATTTGAAAGGTATGGCGGGGAAAAGTTTAAACCGGTTACCGTGATACTGCTAATCACCATAGCCATATTCAGTATACTGAGAGTGATCTAAAGGGCTAACAATCTTAAGAGAAATCACTAAATATTAGATATTGGTGACAAACTAATTGTCCAATTGCTCCTTCTAACGCAATTAATAAAGCATTAGTGCTCGTTATTTAACACAAATGAGTAGATTAAATTTAAGCTCGTTTTCGCCAAGATCTAGTGAGTAACTGGCTAAACGAGCTTATGCTATATATTAAATCGCTTTTAATTAACTTGAAGCACTAAACCATCATTGGTTTCAAGAAGCGTATAATTTTTATTACTGTCACATTCAACCTGATAGCCTTTTACATTCGTAGCAACTTTAAAGTCAGTAATCTGTGAACACTCAATACCGCCATCTTGAATAACTTCTAATGCAGAAATGATATTTTGTGCATCTGTGCTGATACTTGGAATTTCAATATCTGGCAGGCCAAAAGCCATAACATTAAAAGATGTGATCAAAGTTGCGGAAACAATAAATGATTTTTTCATAGTAAGCTCTTTATTATAAATTTCGAAGGAAAATATACGGAGCAATATATTTAATCAATATATATTAACTTTGACACTTCACATTCATGATCTCTATCACCCATATTACAAATGATTTAAAATACAAAACGCTTTCAGTGATCAAGGTGGCAATTTTTAAATTAATCTTTATTATCATGCATTTAAAAAATTAATTTTATAAATTTGGAATGTACCGTTAAAAAAAACATGAATTACAACGTCATTAATGGGGTTTCATCACAGGTAAGGTTGTCCATATTCTAAAATTAAGCATGTTCATCAAAATCATTTATGCCTGCTCATATAGATCACACAATACTCAAGGAAAATTAGATCAATAGTTCACCATTCAATATATATAGGTGTCCCCATCTCAACAAGATTTATAAAATCATCTAACTGTTCATTTGTAATTGCAATACAGCCATTGGTCCAATCAAAACTCTGGATAAAAAGTGGCGAACGAGATTCACCGTTCTTTAAACCATGAATTTTTATATCACCGCCAGCTAACTCACCTCGCTTCTTTGCTTCTTGAGTGTCACTATAATTAGGGTAACTAATATGGACAGAACGATAGAAGCTTGAGTCTTCAGTGACATATTCTAAGATATACCGACCTTCAGGTGTCCGATTATCACCTTCAACTTGCTTATGCCCCTTAGGTTCATCCCCTAGTGCAATCCTATATTCACGGATGACTTCTTTACCACTCAACAGATACATACGTCTCTTTGATTTATCCACTAGAACCAAAGTGATCGTATTTTTTGTCGAGCCACCTTTCAGCGCTTGGTTGCTGTCTAAAGGGAGTGATTTGGCTAAAGGTTGCTTCTTAAACACTGTCTTCTTAAACACAGGCTTATTAACAGTTATCGGTTTGGGATGCTCATAATTAAGTGAAGATGGGTCCGGGATTTGGGATTCTGGAATATCTAATTGCGAGAAGATGTGTGAGGAAGTATTAGCTTTAGAATGAATTACTTTTGAAGACTGTGTTAGCCAGTCTTCAGATGCTTTATCTTTAGCAAAAGTATTTGCCGTTATCAGTAGTAAACATAACAAAGATAAAGCAAATTTAAATGGCATTAAGCCTCCAGATTCATCGACATGGTTCGTGACTGTGTTTCTAACCCAAGAGACTCATAGAAAGCTTGAGCCTGTTGGTTAAATTCCATCACCTCAAGTCGCATTTCAATGGCACCCTCTGATTGAGCCCATTCCTTAAACTTCAACATTAAGGCTTTACCAACCCCTTTATTTTGTATGGTGTCTCGCACCACAATAGTATTCACTCTGCCAATTTTATGAGGTTGGATAAAACTCACACCGCGATTTTGAGACACTTTGCCAACAACGAAGCCGACGACTTGGTTATCACTTACGGCAACGTAAAAAACACCTTGGCGATCAATCATTAAACTTAGCCAATATTCTTCGCTGTCAACGAGACACATACTCGGTGAAGCAAACACCATTGGTGCCCCTGCATGATGCTGACGATTAATTTGGTCAGACAGTTCAAGAATAGACCGAATATCCGCCACTTTCGCAATACGTATTTGCATAACAACCACTTACAATGAATTCTCAATTACCATAGCAAAATCTCCTGCAATGCCCAACCAACAAACCTACGCTTTATTCCGGTCACTTAAATTAATGAACTTAATGCCATTCTCTTTTATTTTAGAGTGTTAATATACTTTCTACATTAATCTTTGAGCCAAAAGATCGGCGCAAAGTCAGCGTGCTCTTCAATACAATACACAAATTAGGTAGCTCAACATGATTAGACTTGCCGTCATTGGTACCAACTGGATAACACAAAAATTTGTACAAGCCGCTTTAGGCACCATGAGCTTTCAACTCAGTGCGGTATATTCACGATCGCTCTCTAGTGCAAAAGATTTCGCAGATGAGTTTGTGACAGCTTCTGCCGACATTTGTCTATTTGATAATTTAGATGAGTTAGCCAAATCGGACAACGTAGATGCAGTGTATATCGCTTCTCCAAACTCTCTACATGCGGAGCAAGCGATGTTGATGATGGACAATGGTAAGCATGTCATTTGTGAAAAGCCAATCGCATCAAACCTCGAACAGGCGCTTCAAGCCGTCGAAAATGCCGAACGTAATCAAGTCGTATTTTTTGAAGCATATAAATCGGAGTTCCTACCTAACTTTAAACAAATCCAAGCAGGGGTATCTAAAATTGGTCGCCTGCACAAAGCACACCTTAGCTACTGCCAATACTCCTCTCGCTACCAAAAGTATTTGAATGGCGAAAACCCGAATACTTTTAACCCAAAGTTTTCTAATGGCTCTCTTATGGATATAGGCTTCTATTGTGTTTCCGCAGCAGTGGCTCTTTTTGGAAAGCCAACTAAAGTGCAAGCCTCAGGAGTATTGCTTAATTCAGGAGTAGATGGGCATGGTGACGCGATATTTTCATACCCAGAATTTAACGTAACCCTATCACACTCAAAAGTGTCTGATTCACACCAACCAAGTGAGATTCAAGGTGAGAATGGTTCTATCATCATTGATCACATAGCCGAATGCACTAAGGTCACGATTGAATATAGAGATGGTAGAACCGAAGAGTTAAGTGTCGAGCAAGCCGATAACTCTATGAGCTATGAAGCAGAAGAGTTTGCTCGCAGAATTAAGCAGAAAGACTTCACACGTGACAAGCGTGCCTTGATTGTTTCGGAAGTTACCACAGAAATGAGAAAGCAGATTGGTGTTCAATTCCCTGCCGATGCCTAGCTTAAGAACACACAGACTTTAGTTCGCATAGGTTTCAGTTCGCGAGAAGGAGCAGAAAAGGTTGTTGGAGCTCTTTGTTCAACAACCTTTATGTTTACATAAAATAGCTCACTCTTTACTTAAACTGCCTTGGTAAATAGTCTGGTTTATCTTCAGGGCGACGTTCTCTTTTCCCAGCAATGATTCGGTTTTTACCAATTCCAACCTTAATTTGATACCAGGTTTCTAAAAATAGCGCCAAACCGGGGCTTGTCCACCATGTTTTGTGATACAGCTTTTTGGTAGCAGCTAATACATCAGGAGATCGTTCAATACATTCTTGAGCGAGTTTATAAGCTTCAGCGTATGGATCTTCAGCTATTTTAGTCACTAGCCCATAATCTTTAGCTTGTTGGCTATCGATGACTTTGGCTGTCATCGACATTTCTAATGTGTGGTCTTGGCGCATTAATTCTCGAAACGCCAACGCGCCACCCATATCTGGAATCAATCCCCATTTGGCTTCCATAATGGAGAAGTTGGCATCTGGGCTAGCAATACGAAAATCCCCACCACTGGCAAGCTGTAAACCACCACCCCAGCACCTTCCATGAATCGCGAAGATCACAGGGCAAGGAATGTCTCGCCAGCCAACAGAAAAACGCTGGGCATCATTAGGTAAAGTAGGCCACCACTTAAATAATAATTTGAGTGCACCTGTCTTACTTGTCAGCAATGATTTTACGTCCAAGCCCGAGCAAAAATCGCTGCCATCACCTTTTACAATAACGGCGCGTACGTGCTTATTACGGCTTAACGATTTCGTGAGATGATTGACGGCTTGAAACATCGGCATATCAATCGCATTGAGTTTATCTGCTCGATTAAGGATCACGGTCGCGATTTGGTTATCATCAATGGTACAAGTCACACGAGGTTGCTCAGACATAGTCCTACTCTAATTAAGAAGTCGTACCAGTAACATATACAAAGATTTAACATTTAGAAAGGAAGCACTTTCAACGTAGAGATGAAGGTCAAAAAACAAACACTCTAGAAAAAAAAAGCCGACCCAATGGATCGGCTTCTGAATTTTGCGCGACGTTTTTAACCGTCACTTATCAATATTTAATCGTCACTTATCAATCTGACGACCCGATGCCCAAGCGTACATCAACTCAAGTGCCACCGTTGCGCCGGCTAAAGCGGTAAGATCGCTGTGATCATAAGGTGGCGAGACTTCGACCACATCCATGCCCACAATGTTCACACCCGCTAGACCACGTAGGATCTTAAGCACTTTGTCTGAATTCAAGCCACCGCATACTGGTGTTCCCGTACCCGGTGCAAATGCAGGATCTAGGCAATCAATATCGAACGTGACATACACGGGCTTGTCACCAATGATGTCACGAATACGAGCAACAATATCATCCGCACTCAGATCGTTTACTTCCATCGCATTGATGACATTGAAACCATGATCATGTTTGTCATACTCAGTGCGAATACCAATTTGCACTGAATGCTTAGGCGAGATAAGCCCTTCATTCGGCGCATGGTAAAACATAGTACCGTGATCATAATTACTGCCATTAGCATACGTATCGGTATGTGCATCGAAATGAATCAATGCCATTTCACCGTGATGCTTTGCGTAAGCACGTAAGATCGGCAATGTGATAAAGTGATCACCACCTAAAGCCAGCATGGTTTTGCCACTTTTTAGTATTTCATTGGTTGCCGCTTCTAAACGATAAGTGAAATCTTCAGCGTCACCACAATCAAAGACTAAATCACCAGCATCAATGACTTTAGCACGATCAAATACGTTGAAATCCCAAGGGAATTTATTACCTTCCCACGCTAAATTTACCGATGCACGGCGAATAGCATCAGGTCCCATTCGAGCACCGGGTCGACCTGACGTTGCCATGTCCAGCGGCACACCTAACACAACAAGATCCGCATCTGATGATATTGGATTCCGAAGATAAGGCTGGCGCATAAAACTCATCGAATTCGAGTAAAGCGAATAATCAGTTTTAGTGAACAAATCATTCATTTAGAAATCCTCTAAATAGGTGTAACCCGCTAGGCCACCTTCTAATTCTTGTAGTATTGTTTGCTGTTCTTTTACATCTACACGTTCCGCAACAAGCTCACGATAATTATCACGAATCTTATCTACATCAATGTGGACATAACGCATCATGTCTTCAACAGTATCGCCTTCGTCTACTCGCTCGATAACCGCTTCACCATTCTCATCAACAGTCACCACGGCACTGTGAGTGTCTCCAAATAGGTTATGCATATCACCAAGAATCTCTTGGTATGCACCCACTAAAAAGAAACCCATCAAGTACGGTTTATCTGCGTTCCAAGCTGGCACTGGCAGAGTCGTTTCAATACCCTGACCTTCCACGTATTGATCAATGGCGCCATCTGAATCACAAGTGATATCTAACATCACGGCACGACGATCTTCTACCTCTTCCAAACCAGACAATGGTAAAACAGGAAATACCTGATCAATACCCCATGCATCTGGTAGGGATTGGAACAAAGAAAAGTTCACGAAAAACTTATCAGCCAACCGCTCATTCAGCTCATCCAAAATTGGACGATGGAAACGATTTTTAGTGCTCATCTGGCGGCTGAGTTCAAAGTAAATTCTCAGCGCTAACTGCTCTGCCCATGCTCTTTGCTGTAGGTTCAAAACACCTGTAGCAAACTGAGAGTGCACTTCAGCCAAGTCACTTTGCGTGTCATTGTAAATTTCAATCAACGCACGAGCATCGCTGCCATCTTGAAGGTTTTTCCAGTTACGCCACATATTTTGTAATAGCGTTGGAGAATCTTCTTCTAAAGCATGGATGTCTTCAGGATGATAAGCTTCTGTCCCGATCACATTGGTGATCAGCACGGCATGGTGCGCCGTCAAAGAGCGCCCCGATTCCGAGATAATCACCGGTACAGGCTGCTGATATTGCAGGCAGACATCACCGACTGTACTCACAATATTACGAGCGTACTCAATCAAGCCATAGTTCATAGAGCTTGAAGACTGGCTACGTGTTCCATCGTAGTCGACCGCTAAACCGCCACCGATATCGAAGTATTTGATATCAGCCCCCATACCACGCAGTTCACAGTAAAAACGCGCTGATTCATTCACACCGTTTCGAATGTCACGAATATTCGCCATTTGTGAACCAAGATGGAAATGGACAAGCTGCATCGCTTCCAATTGGTCTTCTTGTTTTAGGCGTTCAATTACCGTAAGCACTTGCGATGCAGAAAGCCCAAACTTAGACTTTTCACCCCCGCTTGACTGCCATTTACCAGCGCCTTGAGAAGCTAAGCGAATACGAATGCCCAAACGTGGTTTTACACCTAGGCTCTGCGCTTCCTTAAGCACTAGATCAAGCTCTGAAAGCTTCTCTAGCACGATAAAAACTTTGTGCCCGAGCTTTTCACCGATTAATGCTAAGCGAACATATTCTCTGTCTTTGTAGCCATTACATACGATAACCGAACTCGCTTTTTGAGCCAGAGCAAGCACCGCTAAGAGTTCCGGTTTGCTGCCCGCTTCTAGACCAAGTTGCTTAGTTTCTAGCTGAGCTTGGCTTTCTAAAATCTCATCAACCACTTCTTTTTGCTGGTTCACTTTAATCGGATAAACCAACAAGTAATTATTCTGATATTGGTATTCTTCAATCGCTTGGTTAAACGCCTGACACACCCCATGCACACGTTGGTGCAGTATTTGAGGGAATCGAACCAGTACCGGCAGGTTTAGCTGCTTTTGTTCAAGCAGGGAAACGATATTACTGAGAGGAACCTGGTGCGCATTGTCACTACGAGGTGATACATAAACCTCACCTTGGTTATCGATACCATAGAAGCCTTGGCTCCAGTAATGAACGTTATAATCAGCGCGAACACGGTCTAGTTTAGAAATGTTTTCCACATCTAATCTCACATTTAGCAGGGAGAATAAAACATGAATCAGAAGGTCCTGAAATCATACCCGACACAGTGTTTTACACTTTCAAAAACTCTGTGGCGGGCACATTAACGGATAATTTGCAGATAGAATCCAACAAAACAATTTTGTCGTAACGACAAGCAATTTAAGTAATCAAGCCCCGCTTACGGTACAAGGTTACCGTCTGCCAAATTTGATAGAAAATTAATAAATTGAAGCCATTAATCTCAAATAAATTAAAAAATCGGAGTGTTAAAAATCAGAGCTCATAGTTAATTAGAGTTCTTATTGGATTAGAGGCATTAATGAGTAAAAAGCATCAAAGTAATCGCCTTCTTAAGCCTGTTCGCTCAAGGATTCGAGTTGAAATCTCTTCCACCGACAGTGAAGACGTATTGATATAAGGCACCGCTTCTCGGCGGAACATTGCTTCTACGGTTTGTAATTCATAGACACATTGCGAGTCACTCGCGTAGTCACTGCCCGCTAAACGGTTCTCACGGATCTCTGTCAGGCGCTCTGCATCTATGGTTAAACCAAACAATTTGTGCCTATAAATCTCAAACTCCGGTAATAACTTCAAACGCGCTAAATCATCATGAATGAATGGGTAATTCGCGACTCTCAAGCCAAACTGCATTGCCATATAGAGGCTAGTTGGTGTTTTACCACTGCGAGAGACGCCGAGCAAAATAATGTCGGCTTCTTCTAACCCTTTTAAGGTGATGCCATCATCATGGGCTAACGTATATTCAATAGCAGCAATCCTATCAAAATACTTATCAGAATCTTTATTCACGCTACGCGAGCGTTGCAATTTTGGCTTGGGTGCCATCTGAATATCGTCTTGTACTTTTTGCACAATGCTTTCCAGCACGTCATAACAATGTGCAGGAGCTGTCAGCAACTTGGTTTTAATGTCCGGAATAACGATAGAGAAAAACACCAAAGGCTCGATACCTGTAGTGCGATAGGAAATATCGATTTCTTTTAATAAGTCAGAAAGTTTGTCCTCACTTTCGACAAATGGAAAGGTTTTCTCATTTGCTTTAAATGGAAATTGACCTAGAACAACATGCCCTAAAGTCTCACATGTTATGGCCGTTCCATCAGAAACATAGAATACATCACGACTTTGAATATCAATTTGCATATTTTATTTAATTTTTAAAATTATTTTGAGTAGGATGAACACCATAATATCGATAATAAAACCCTGCTGACTATTACGTCCCCCACAGCTTTGAAAAATATCTTCGTTTTTTTTAGCTTTTGACGTAATCGTTTGCCTTTTAAATCCCTACAATGCTTGCGAGAAACAAATGCAAAATAATACTCTTTGGTTTAATGGTCTATCCATGGAAGATGTCGACAAAGTCGGCGGTAAGAATGCTTCACTTGGCGAAATGGTTTCTAACCTAGCCAACGCTGGCGTATCTGTACCTAATGGTTTTGCTACCACATCTTATGCGTTTAATAACTTTCTTGACTACAAAGGTCTTGATGAGCGTATCCACCAACTTCTTGATGAACTTGATGTTGAAGACGTTGACGCACTGCGTAAGACAGGTGCAACGATTCGACAATGGGTTCTAGACGCGCCATTCCCAGAATCACTAGAGCAAGATATCCGAGATAACTACCGCGAACTGATTGAAGGCAACGAAGAATTGTCTGTTGCGGTTCGTTCATCGGCAACGGCTGAAGACCTTCCAGATGCTTCTTTTGCAGGCCAGCAAGAAACCTTCCTTAACGTGAAAGGTATCGATGCGGTTATCGAAGCGACTAAACACGTGTTCGCTTCACTCTTTAACGACCGTGCTATTTCTTATCGAGTACACCAAGGCTTTGATCACCGAGGCATTTCATTGTCTGCGGGTATCCAGCGTATGGTTCGCTCAGACAAAGCCGCTTCAGGTGTTATGTTTACTCTTGATACTGAGTCAGGCTTCGACCAAGTGGTGTTCATCACCTCTTCTTGGGGCTTAGGTGAAATGGTCGTACAAGGGGCTGTGAACCCAGACGAGTTCTACGTTCACAAGCCAATGTTAGAAGCGGGGCATTACCCAGTCGTTAAAAAGACGTTTGGTTCTAAGTTGATCAAGATGATCTACTCAACCAATCAAGAGATCGGCAAGCAAGTTGATATCATCGACACCGATACTCAAGAACGTAACGAGTTCTCATTAAACGATGAAGAGATCAAAGAATTAGCAAAACAAGCGATGATCATCGAGAAGCACTACCAACGTCCGATGGACATTGAGTGGGCAAAAGATGGCATCGACGGTAAGCTTTACATCGTTCAAGCTCGTCCTGAGACAGTATGTTCTCAAAGTGACCAAAACGTCATTGAACGTTACGAGCTAAACAACAAAGCGGATGTCTTGGTTGAAGGTCGCGCTATCGGTCAACGTATCGGTTCTGGTCCTGTACGCTTGGTTGACTCGCTAGACCAAATGTCACTGGTTCAAGATGGTGACGTACTGGTAACCGACATGACAGACCCAGACTGGGAACCTGTGATGAAGAAAGCTTCTGCGATTGTCACTAACCGTGGTGGCCGTACTTGTCACGCAGCCATCATTGCTCGTGAACTCGGTATCCCTGCAATTGTGGGCTGTGGTACAGCAACAAGTAGCCTAAATGATGGCGACACCGTGACAGTGTCATGTTCAGAGGGTGAAACAGGCTACGTTTACAACGGCGAACTCGACTTTGAGATCAAACGTTCTGAGGTTGATGAGCTACCAATGCTGCCAACTAAAGTCATGATGAACGTTGGTAACCCAGACCGTGCCTTCGACTTTGCACAAATCCCGAATGAAGGTGTTGGTCTTGCTCGTCTGGAATTCATCATCAACAAGATGATCGGTATTCACCCTAAAGCTCTGCTGAACTTTGATGAACAAACGGAAGAGATCAAAGCGGAAATCAACGAACGTATTCGTGGCTACAAAGATCCAATCGATTTCTATGTAAGCAAGCTAACAGAAGGCATCGCGACTATCGCTTCCGCGTTCTGGCCTAAGCGAGTAATCGTGCGTATGTCTGACTTTAAGTCGAACGAATACAGCAACCTTGTTGGCGGTAAAACATTTGAACCACATGAAGAGAACCCAATGCTGGGCTTCCGTGGTGCATCTCGCTACATCTCCCCGGTATTTGAAGACTGTTTTGAGCTTGAAACTCAAGCGCTAAAACGCGTTCGTAACGAGATGGGACTGAAAAACGTTGAAATCATGATTCCATTCGTTCGTACTCCAAGCGAAGCGGCATCTGTTATCGACATTCTGGCTAAGTTCGACCTGCGTCGTGGCGACCAGGGTCTGAAAGTCATCATGATGTGTGAGCTACCATCAAATGCAATTTTAGCGGATGAGTTCTTGAAATACTTCGATGGCTTCTCTATCGGTTCAAACGACATGACTCAACTGACTCTTGGCTTAGACCGTGATTCAGGCGATGTTGCGCACCTATTTGACGAGCGTAACCCTGCGGTTAAAGCGATGCTCAAAATGGCTATCGATGCCGCGGCTAAGGCAGGTAAATACGTGGGTATTTGTGGCCAAGGTCCATCTGACCATGACGACCTAGCCGAGTGGTTGATGGAGCAAGGCATCAGCTCTGTTTCACTAAACCCAGATACGGTTATCGACACATGGTTGAAACTGGGTACTGTTGCCAGTAAATAACGCTTCACGCGATACCTAAACCACAAAAGCCAGTCACGATGACTGGCTTTTTTAATGACGCTTCATCCATACAAAATATTATTGGTTTTCCTTTAACTACTACGTCATCAGATCAACATTAGCCGCAACCTAGTTAGGTCTAAAAGATAGAACTAGTAACTATTATTGGTATCAAGCTAACCTTACGTTATCCTTGTCGCCAATCAACACTGAGTGATTCATCACAGTGATGTACCTATCTTCAATACTAATAAGAATGTTATGACTTCTATTACCGCAACTCCTGTACCTTCTCTCGGTCGACAGCTATTTACTATGACATGGCCAATGCTCTTTGGGGTGCTTTCCCTCATGAGCTTTCAACTTGTCGACAGTGCCTTCATTGGTCAATTAGGCGTGCTACCTCTCGCTGTTCAAGGTTTTACGTTACCTATACAGATGATCATCATTGGAATTCAAGTTGGTTTAGGAATCGCAACTACTGCTGTCATTGCTAGAGCCATTGGAGCAAACGAAACACGTTACGCTAAGCAGCTTGGTGGATTAGTCATCGTGATGGGAAGCGTGAGCGTTGCAGTTTTCTCTGTGATCATTTACCTGCTTCGTAACCCTATTTTTCAGCTATTAGATGCACCAGATACTGTATTACCAATAATTGATTCTTACTGGATATACTGGCTGGTGAGCTCTTGGATAGGTGCACTGCTGTATTTCTTTTACAGTGTTTGTCGTGCTAATGGTAATACGATGTTGCCAGGCACAATGATGATCGCAACCAGTGTCATTAACCTTATCCTAGACCCCATTTTTATTTTTACGCTCGATCTGGGTATTAACGGTGCTGCAATTGCAACGATCTTGGCCTTTGGTACTGGTATTTTGATTGTCGCGCCAAAAGTAACAAAGAAGCATTGGATGACGTTTGACTGGCACGATCTCAACATTGGTAAAAGTGTTCAATCAATCGGTCATATCATGGGACCGGCGATGATCAGCCAGTTACTTCCACCAGTATCTTCTATGTTCGCAACAAAACTGTTGGCAGGTTATGGCGCGACAGCCGTTGCAGCTTGGGCACTAGGTTCACGGTTCGAATTCTTTTCAATTGTCGCTGTACTCGCGCTTACTATGTCTATGCCTCCAATGATTGGTCGCATGTTAGGCGAAAAGAAACTGGATGACATTCGTAAGCTAGTTAAGATTGCAGTCATGTTCGTATTAGGGTTTCAAATCACCATTGCGCTAGTCACTTTACTGTTCTCAAGCGGGCTAGCTAGCCTGATGACCAGCGAAGCAGAAGTGTCTACAATTTTAAACTATCACCTACTCATCGTGCCTATCAGCTTAGGTCCTTTAGGCATATGTATGTTGATGGTTTCAGTCTCAAATGCACTAGGTAAATCTTACACTGCACTTACGATCTCAGCATTGCGCTTATTCGCCTTCTTCTTACCATGTTTATGGTTAGGTTCTCAGCTTGCTGGAATAGAGGGTCTGTTCTGGGGAGCCATGGTAGGCAACGTTCTAGCAGGGATATGTGCATGGTTCATGTATCAGCGAGTGATTCAGAAGATAGAGGCTCACTTGACCAATTAGCTACTAACTACTAACTACTAACTACTAACTACTAACTATTGGCTAATAGTTAGTCACATCAACGATTCGTCTCGTCGGTCTAAAAAGCAGCTCATTTGAGGGCTGCTTTTTTTGTTCTACCCTATATTTATCTGACTCTCCATATTATTCATAGTGATCTGGAAATCTCCACGACTTGGCATCATCTCACCTCAATATTCCCAATCGACGCTTTTCTTTTCCCAAGGTATCGAAAATTACCGCACATTATTTTTATGACGTTTAGAAATTGTTCTAGATCATCAAAACCTCCAAAAACAAAAGCTTTGACTTTAATTATGTAAACCTTGATGGAGTTTAAGAAATTAAACTCACATCTCTGGTTTTTGGTGATCACGCTCAAATAATAGTCGTCATTTACGCCATAAATACCTTTATGGAAGATGTTTTAATCAAATTATAGTGGTTTAAAGAAGTTTACTGCACCTTGCTGAAATACCACTAAAGGAGTAGGTTTTAATCATTGAGTTCAAAAATGTAAACCGAAATCATGAATGTAAAACAAGTTCGATTCACAGATGAAGACAGAGAGTGCTTAAGCAATTACTTCCGCTTAGCAGAGACTATTGCTGATTTGATTGGTCCCTACTGCGAAGTGGTCATTCATTCATTTGAAAGCCTAGAAAACTCGGTCGTAAAGATCGTCAATGGTCACCACACGGGTCGTGAAATCGGCTCACCTATCACCGATTTAGGTTTACGCATGTGGAGTACATTCGAGAAAACTGGCGAAGTTTCTCCAAAGAGTTATTTCACTAATGCAGCAGACGGCTCCCTACTAAAATCGACGACCTGTGTGCTAGCTGGTCCACAGAAAAAGCCTATCGGCATGCTGTGTATAAACATGAACTTATCTTTCCCATTTCCAGAAATCGTCAAAACGCTGATGCCTCAGTGTAATGTGCCGCAAACCATTGTCAGCGAAACATTCAGCAACAATGCAAACGACGTGATTCAACAAGCATTGCATTCAGCCATTAAAGAAGTTGATCAAGATGAATCAGTTTCTTCCAAAGGTCGTAATAAAGCCATTATTCGCTGTTTATTTGATAACGGAGTATTTGAGCTAAAAGAGACGACAACACAAGTTTCAGAGCAACTTGGGATCAGCCGACAGGCCGTTTACAAGTTTATCCGTGAATTTAAATCAGAATAAAACCAATAATTTAGGAGTTACATCGTGAAACAGATCATTGCCACTGAACAAGCACCTGCAGCTATCGGCCCTTATTCACAAGGTACGTCTTATGGCGACATGGTTTATACATCAGGTCAATTACCTCTAGTCCCAGAAACCATGCAGTTTGTTGAGGGCGGAATTAAAGAGCAAGCTCGTCAATCTCTTGAAAATTTGAAGGCTGTTTTAGAAGCAAGCGGGGCTGGCTTAGACACAGTATTGAAGACTACCTGCTTCTTATCAGACATGGAGAACTTCGTTGCCTTTAACGAAGTGTATACCGAGGTGTTTGGGGTAGAGAACGCACCTGCACGTTCTTGTGTTGAAGCAGCAAGATTACCAAAAGACGCACTGGTTGAAGTTGAAGCCATCGCATACAGAAAATAACCGACTTAGGTATTAATGGGTATCATAGGAGATTCTCATGAGTGTTTCATTTATCGCATTAAGCGTACTGTTCTTTGGGTTCTACGCACTGCTATCGAACTTCAAAAAGCAAAAGAAAAGTTTTAACTTCCGCGTACTCAGTGCACTTGCTGCTGGCTTGTTGTTCGGTGGCGCAATTCAACTTGTTTTCGGTGTCGGCAACGTTGCGACATCTGGCTTTGCTGAACTAATTTCAGTGTTCGGTAAAGGTTACATCAAACTTCTACAAATGATCGTTATCCCACTTGTATTCGTAGCGATGATCTCTTCGATCATGAACGTTGAAGGCGGTGGCGCGTTATCTCGAATCGCACCAAAGATCATCGGTATTCTACTTTTCACTTGTGCAATCTCAGCGGCAGTTGGTATCGCAAGTATTTACCTATTTGGTATCGATGCAAATGCGCTAGTAAGCACTATCGGCACAAACAGTGCGATTGAAGCTCGCGGTGACTCACTGGTAGCAACACAAGATGCAATGGCGAGTAGTGGTCTGTCAGGTATGGCTCTGTCTATCATTCCAACCAACATCTTCGACATGCTAACGGGCTCTCAACGTACTTCTACGCTATCAACTGTACTGTTCGGTATGTTCCTTGGTTACTGTATCCTTCAAGTGAAGAATCGTAAGCCTGAAAAAGTGCAAAACTTCGTTGATTTCATCAACTCTGCAAAAGAAGTGGTACTTTCAATGGTTCGTGAAATTCTGAAGCTAACGCCTTACGGTGTATTCGCTCTGATGACCACGTTCATGATGACGAACGACCTGTTCGCACTGGCTGAAATGGGCCGCTTCCTTCTAGCAAGCTATGTAGCAATCGGCGTTATGTTCGGCATCCACTTCGTCATGGTATCAATGTTCGGTCTTTCTCCGGCTAAGTTCATGAAGAAAATCTGGCCAGTATTAGTATTCGGTTTCGGCTCTCGCTCAAGCATGGCAGCTATCCCGCTAAACGTTGAAACACAAACTCAACGCCTAGGCGTTGATGAAGAAACAGCAAACATGTCAGCGACATTTGGTACCAGTATCGGTCAAAACGGTTGTGCGGGTATCTACCCAGCAATGCTCGCTATCATGGCAGCACAAGTAATGGGTATGCCTGTTGATTTAAGCTTCATCCTACAACTAATTGCTGTTATCGCGATTGCTTCATTCGGTATCGCAGGTGTCGGTGGCGGTGCAACATTCGCAGCAGTAGCGGTACTGACCATCATGGGTCTAGATATCACAGTGGTTGCGATTCTAGTATCTATCGAAGCGCTAATTGACATGGCTCGCACAGCACTAAACATCTCTGGTTCTATGCTATCAGGTGTTCTAACGGCGAAGAAAAACGGCTCACTGAATACTGAGCAATACGACGCTGATGTTACAGCGACAGTTTCAAAAGAAGCAACAGTATAATTCCCAAACTTAATTAAGAGCACTCCACTTGAGTGCTCTTCTGTTTTTCCTGAGTTCAGGTTATTTAGGTAGTAAATATGAAAGTTGTTGTTATAGGTGGTAGCGCCGCCGGTATGAGTTTCGCAGCAAAATACAAACGTAATCAGCCATCAGACGAAGTCATCGTTTTAGATAAGCGTAGCTACATCTCTTTCGGAGCATGTGGTTTACCTTATTTTGCAGGCGGCATGTTTGATGACACAGAAAGAATGATCTCACGTACACCAGAACAAGCCATCAAATCAGGCTTAGATGTGCGTGTAGAAACAGAAATGGTATCGTTCGACCGTATTGAAAAACAAATTACGGTGCGTAGCCAAGGTGAAGAAAGCACTATTGATTACGATATGCTGGTGATTGCGACAGGCGCACGCCCGATCGTACCATCATTCGGTGAGTTCAATCCAAAACACGTATACACTCTAACGAGCATGGAAGATGGCTTAGCAGTCAAGGAAGCGCTTAAAGATGATAACAAACAGCGTGTGTGTGTCATTGGCGCTGGATTTATAGGCTTGGAAGTATTTGACGCAGCGCATGGCTTAGATAAACACGTGACGATTATCGAGCGTGAACAGCACATCATGAGCCGCCAATTTAGCCCTGAAATTATTGAAGTTGTCGAAGATGCGATTCGTGAATCAGGTGCAGAACTCAAGACAAGTTGCAGTGTGTCTGCGATTCGCGATGCAGAACAAGGTGGTTACATAGTAGAAACCGATAACGGTAATATAGAAGCCGATGTCGTGATCCTGTCACTCGGTTTTAAACCTAACACCGAAGTATTTGAACTACCAAAAGCAGCAAATGGCGCGTTGTTAGTGAATGAATATGGTGCGACTGAGGACGCGTATATTCATGCCGTCGGCGACTGTGCAGTTGTCCATCATATGGCACTAGGCAAACCCGTATATGTTCCTTTAGCGACCACTGCCAACAAACAAGCTCGCATGATGGCAGACAAGTTAGCAGGCAAAGACACTTACATGTCAGGCTTCTTAGGCTCGTCTTGTTTGAAGGTATTGGATTACGAGCTAGCTTGTACAGGCGTATCTGAACTTCTGGCGAAAGAACACAACTTAGATGTGAAAGTATCAACCATTTCAGATAAGAACCAAACAGATTACTACCCAGGTCAAGAAGACATCAAGGTGAAGTTGGTTTATCACCCAGAGACTCACGTCCTGCTCGGTGGTGAGATCGTAGGTAAAAAAGGAGCCGTGGGTCGTATTAATGCACTAGCTGTTGCTATCACCGCTAATATGACGACTCAACAACTAGGCTACATGGACTTCTGCTACGCTCCGCCATTTGCACGAACTTGGGATGCTCTAAACGTCGCTGGCAACGTCGCTAAATAAACAAGCTGAGTATACAAGTTCCAAGTAATGTTCAATTAAACACCAAAGCAGAGCTATTACGCTCTGCTTTTTCATACCTAAAGCACTATGTTTCAGTTCACCGATTAGCCTTCTATTTCAAAGCTTTTGAAGTTTCTGCAATCAAATTCAAGACAAAAAAAAGCCCGCTGATTTCTCAGCGGGCTTTTTAATGGTGGTGGAGGGATAGGGATTTGAACCCTAGAACCGCTATTAACGGTTGCCGGTTTTCAAGACCGGTGCTTTCGACCACTCAGCCATCCCTCCAACAAATTGTCATCAACAGATTAGTGCACTGTAGATGTTGTTACATGTATACACAGGTAACGATATTTAAAGCCTGGCGATGTCCTACTCTCACATGGGGAAGCCCCACACTACCATCGGCGCTATTGTGTTTCACTTCTGAGTTCGGCATGGGATCAGGTGGGTCCACAATGCTATGGTCGCCAAGCAAATTTTGCTTTTACTTCCAGTTTAAAAACTGAAGGCAAAATAATCTGGAAAGCTGTTTTTGTTCTCTTCAAACTCATTCAAGGTCTGGTATTTCTATGAGTCCACAAAACCCCTTGGGTGTTGTATGGTTAAGCCTCACGGGCAATTAGTACAGGTTAGCTCAATGCCTCGCAGCACTTACACACCCTGCCTATCAACGTCGTAGTCTACGACAACCCTTAAGGACGCTTAAAGCGTCAGGGAAAACTCATCTCAAGGCTCGCTTCGCGCTTAGATGCTTTCAGCGCTTATCGATTCCGAACTTAGCTACCGGGCAATGCCATTGGCATGACAACCCGAACACCAGAGGTTCGTCCACTCCGGTCCTCTCGTACTAGGAGCAGCCCCTTTCAATTTTCCAACGCCCACGGCAGATAGGGACCGAACTGTCTCACGACGTTCTAAACCCAGCTCGCGTACCACTTTAAATGGCGAACAGCCATACCCTTGGGACCGACTTCAGCCCCAGGATGTGATGAGCCGACATCGAGGTGCCAAACACCGCCGTCGATATGAACTCTTGGGCGGTATCAGCCTGTTATCCCCGGAGTACCTTTTATCCGTTGAGCGATGGCCCTTCCATTCAGAACCACCGGATCACTATGACCTGCTTTCGCACCTGCTCGAATTGTCATTCTCGCAGTCAAGCGGGCTTATGCCATTGCACTAACCACACGATGTCCAACCGTGTTTAGCCCACCTTCGTGCTCCTCCGTTACTCTTTGGGAGGAGACCGCCCCAGTCAAACTACCCACCAGGCACTGTCCGTAATCCCGATTCAGGGACCGACGTTAGAACATCAAGCATACAAGGGTGGTATTTCAAGGACGACTCCATCACATCTAGCGACGCAATTTCATAGTCTCCCACCTATCCTACACATGTAGGGTCAATGTTCAGTGCCAAGCTGTAGTAAAGGTTCACGGGGTCTTTCCGTCTAGCCGCGGGTACACTGCATCTTCACAGCGATTTCAATTTCACTGAGTCTCGGGTGGAGACAGCGTGGCCATCATTACGCCATTCGTGCAGGTCGGAACTTACCCGACAAGGAATTTCGCTACCTTAGGACCGTTATAGTTACGGCCGCCGTTTACCGGGGCTTCGATCAAGAGCTTCGACCGAAGTCTAACCCCATCAATTAACCTTCCGGCACCGGGCAGGCGTCACACCGTATACGTCATCTTACGATTTTGCACAGTGCTGTGTTTTTAATAAACAGTTGCAGCCACCTGGTATCTGCGACTCTCGTCTGCTCCATCCGCAAGGGACTTCACTGATAAGAGCGTACCTTCTCCCGAAGTTACGGTACCATTTTGCCTAGTTCCTTCACCCGAGTTCTCTCAAGCGCCTTGGTATTCTCTACCCGACCACCTGTGTCGGTTTGGGGTACGATTTCTTATAATCTGAAGCTTAGAGGCTTTTCCTGGAAGTATGGCATCAATGACTTCACTACCGTAGTAGCTCGACATCGTATCTCAGCGTTAATGAAAGTCCGGATTTACCTAAACTTTCCGCCTACGTACTTGGACCTGGACAACCGTCGCCAGGCTCACCTAGCCTTCTCCGTCCCCCCATCGCAATTATAAGAAGTACAGGAATATTAACCTGTTTCCCATCGACTACGCCTTTCGGCCTCGCCTTAGGAGTCGACTTACCCTGCCCCGATTAACGTTGGACAGGAACCCTTGGTCTTCCGGCGAGGGAGTTTTTCACTCCCTTTATCGTTACTCATGTCAGCATTCGCACTTCTGATACCTCCAGCAGCCCTTACAGACCACCTTCAACGGCTTACAGAACGCTCCCCTACCCCACATACCCTAAGGTACGTAGCCGCAGCTTCGGTGTATAGCTTAGCCCCGTTACATCTTCCGCGCAGGCCGACTCGACCAGTGAGCTATTACGCTTTCTTTAAATGATGGCTGCTTCTAAGCCAACATCCTGGCTGTCTGAGCCTTCCCACATCGTTTCCCACTTAGCTATACTTTGGGACCTTAGCTGGCGGTCTGGGTTGTTTCCCTCTCCACGACGGACGTTAGCACCCGCCGTGTGTCTCCCGGATAGTACTTACTGGTATTCGGAGTTTGCAAAGGGTTGGTAAGTCGGGATGACCCCCTAGCCTTAACAGTGCTCTACCCCCAGTAGTATTCGTCCGAGGCGCTACCTAAATAGCTTTCGGGGAGAACCAGCTATCTCCAGGTTTGATTGGCCTTTCACCCCTAGCCACAAGTCATCCGCTAATTTTTCAACATTAGTCGGTTCGGTCCTCCAGTTGATGTTACTCAACCTTCAACCTGCCCATGGCTAGATCACCTGGTTTCGGGTCTAATCCTAGCAACTGTACGCCCAGTTAAGACTCGGTTTCCCTACGGCTCCCCTAAACGGTTAACCTTGCTACTAAAATTAAGTCGCTGACCCATTATACAAAAGGTACGCAGTCACACCACGAAGGTGCTCCTACTGCTTGTACGTACACGGTTTCAGGTTCTATTTCACTCCCCTCACAGGGGTTCTTTTCGCCTTTCCCTCACGGTACTGGTTCACTATCGGTCAGTCAGTAGTATTTAGCCTTGGAGGATGGTCCCCCCATATTCAGACAGGATATCACGTGTCCCGCCCTACTCGATTTCACTGATTATGATGCGTCGGTTACGGGGCTATCACCCTTTGTTGCGACACTTTCCAGAGTCTTCACCTGCATCATTAAAAGCTTAAGGGCTAATCCAATTTCGCTCGCCGCTACTTTCGGAATCTCGGTTGATTTCTCTTCCTCGGGGTACTTAGATGTTTCAGTTCCCCCGGTTTGCCTCCTGTTGCTATGTATTCACAACAGGATACTTACTTATGTAAGTGGGTTTCCCCATTCAGGAATCCCAGACTCAAAAGGTTATTACTACCTAATCTGGGCTTATCGCAAGTTATTACGCCTTTCATCGCCTCTGACTGCCAAGGCATCCACCGTGTACGCTTAGTCACTTAACCATACAACCCGAAAGGGTCTTGTGTATGGCAACTAACCAAGGTTTTTGGTTGTCATCAAGAAGGGTTAATTCTTGATAACTGTTTGCCGGACTCAATTGTGAATCAAACTAAAGTTTGATTCGAATACAAGACACTTGAATGTGTTTGTTGTGTTTATCTAGTTAAAGATAAACATTGAGAACTTTTAAATTTGATTGAATTACTCGTAAGTAATCAATCAGTCAGCTTTCCAAATTGTTAAAGAGCATGAGACTTTAAGAACCAGTGTTCTAAAATTCACATTTTCTAAAGACTCTCAGAGTCAAACATACCAACCAGCGACAAATGAAGTGGTTTGGATATGAATATAACCAAGAATATTTAGAGAATGGTGGGCGATACCGGGCTCGAACCAGTGACCCCCTGCTTGTAAGGCAGGTGCTCTCCCAACTGAGCTAATCGCCCACGATAGTTTCTTTTGTCTTCACTTTTAATAAAAGTGAAAATAAAAGCCATCCTTTTACGCGGAGAAAGAATGGTGGGTCGTGCAGGATTCGAACCTGCGACCAATTGATTAAAAGTCAACTGCTCTACCAACTGAGCTAACGACCCAATGGTATCCCGTAGGGGAGTCGAACCCCTGTTACCGCCGTGAAAGGGCGGTGTCCTAGGCCTCTAGACGAACGGGACACTGCTGGTTTACCTCTATTTAAAAATAGAAATAAATGGTGAAGAACTTGGGAGTTCTTCGTCTCTTTTACTTTCTAAACCTAATCAATCTGTGTGGGTACTCATCAACGATATCTTCGTATAAGGAGGTGATCCAGCCCCAGGTTCCCCTAGGGCTACCTTGTTACGACTTCACCCCAGTCATGAACCACAAAGTGGTGAGCGTCCTCCCCGAAAGGTTAAACTACCCACTTCTTTTGCAGCCCACTCCCATGGTGTGACGGGCGGTGTGTACAAGGCCCGGGAACGTATTCACCGTGACATTCTGATTCACGATTACTAGCGATTCCGACTTCATGGAGTCGAGTTGCAGACTCCAATCCGGACTACGACGCACTTTTTGGGATTCGCTCACTATCGCTAGCTTGCTGCCCTCTGTATGCGCCATTGTAGCACGTGTGTAGCCCTACTCGTAAGGGCCATGATGACTTGACGTCGTCCCCACCTTCCTCCGGTTTATCACCGGCAGTCTCCCTGGAGTTCCCGACATTACTCGCTGGCAAACAAGGATAAGGGTTGCGCTCGTTGCGGGACTTAACCCAACATTTCACAACACGAGCTGACGACAGCCATGCAGCACCTGTCTCAGAGCTCCCGAAGGCACACCTGCGTCTCCGCTGGCTTCTCTGGATGTCAAGAGTAGGTAAGGTTCTTCGCGTTGCATCGAATTAAACCACATGCTCCACCGCTTGTGCGGGCCCCCGTCAATTCATTTGAGTTTTAATCTTGCGACCGTACTCCCCAGGCGGTCTACTTAACGCGTTAGCTCCGAAAGCCACGGCTCAAGGCCACAACCTCCAAGTAGACATCGTTTACGGCGTGGACTACCAGGGTATCTAATCCTGTTTGCTCCCCACGCTTTCGCATCTGAGTGTCAGTATCTGTCCAGGGGGCCGCCTTCGCCACTGGTATTCCTTCAGATCTCTACGCATTTCACCGCTACACCTGAAATTCTACCCCCCTCTACAGTACTCTAGTTCACCAGTTTCAAATGCAGTTCCGAGGTTGAGCCCCGGGCTTTCACATCTGACTTAATGAACCACCTGCATGCGCTTTACGCCCAGTAATTCCGATTAACGCTCGCACCCTCCGTATTACCGCGGCTGCTGGCACGGAGTTAGCCGGTGCTTCTTCTGTTGCTAACGTCAAGAGATAAGCGTATTAAGCTTACCCCCTTCCTCACAACTGAAAGTACTTTACAACCCGAAGGCCTTCTTCATACACGCGGCATGGCTGCATCAGGCTTTCGCCCATTGTGCAATATTCCCCACTGCTGCCTCCCGTAGGAGTCTGGACCGTGTCTCAGTTCCAGTGTGGCTGATCATCCTCTCAGACCAGCTAGGGATCGTCGCCTTGGTGAGCCATTACCTCACCAACTAGCTAATCCCACCTAGGCGTATCCGGTAGCACAAGGCCCGAAGGTCCCCTGCTTTGCTCCATAGAGATTATGCGGTATTAGCCATCGTTTCCAATGGTTATCCCCCTCTACCGGGCAACTTCCTAGGCATTACTCACCCGTCCGCCGCTCGACGCCCAACAAATCATCCGAAGAGTCAATGTTGTCGTTTCCGCTCGACTTGCATGTGTTAGGCCTGCCGCCAGCGTTCAATCTGAGCCATGATCAAACTCTTCAATTTAAGATTTTGTCGGCTCAATGAATACTGACTTCAAAACTAATATTCGCCACTCTTTCGAAAAAGAATAGGAACATGTAATTCTAAAGTTATTACCCCTCTCTTCTTAAATAAATAGGAACAGAATGGTAATGAATTGACTGTGCCAAATAACCACTCTCTATAAAGAGAACAACTATTCGTATTGGTCACTCAGTTCATTGAAACCAAATTGATTTCCGAGGAAATCTTGCTTTGCTAATGCAAAACAAATTTTGATATTCATCAACGAGTGCCCACACAGATTGATAGGTTTAAATTGTTAAAGAGCTTTGCTTATTTAACACTTCCTTTTAACAAGAAGCCTCTCAAAGCGGACGTGAATTCTAGCGATTTAACTTAAAGTGTCAAACACTTTTTTAAATTTAATTTTTTAGAATTTTCGTCTTGCTGATTTTCGCTGAAGCCTTATGGCGTCTGCCGTGTCAGTGAGGCGGCATTATAGAGAACATCTAAAACTTGGCAACCCCTTTTCTTAAAAAAATCAAAAAAAACAACCCAACAGTTCAAAAGTCCATCAAACGAGGCTTTATTGATTATTAATCGTTCAAAACAGACTATAAAATCACAGTTTATCTATTAAACTCTTATCAAAGTCTGCAATGTTCAAGTCAAACTCCCAACGTAATGCTTTTTCTTTAATTATTTCTAATGCTTTTTCCACAGCACTGATTGTAAGCGTGTTGTTATCTAACTCATATACTTGCTTTTGGGTTGTGTAATAGAAGAAAAGAACCGTTAGTGCATCTCGATTTCCTGATTCCGCTTCTTGTTTAATGCGCTTTAGTTTTCTATACACTCGGTTATGTATTTGCTTCAGTTCCCAAACATATAATGCTTCTGTTAGATATGGGTGGGTTTTAAAAACCTTGATGGCACAAACATTCACAGCGATGGCTATGATTACGCCGATAACGTTTAAATGAAAGTTTCCGGTTGCTTCTCCACTAATTGACTCAGAGAAGCCAAATAATGAAATAAGTATTGAGCTTGAACCAATTGCGATAAGCGCAAGAGAAGCAACTAACGCTATAAGCAATACATTCATCTTCTTTCTGTATTCAGTTTTATCAATTTTTTGCAGTTTCATTAATGACTTCCTTCTATTAATGCTCATCATCTTACCTATGGCTATCTTGTCTTCAAGTTTTGCAAACATTCCTGTGGCTCTTGTACCTTATTAAGAATGTCTTTGCCCTTATTCAATGGATTTTAGTCACATCATTTGACTTCATGAATAGAAAGGAGTTACATACCGCATCAAACTGTACTCATCAATTTAATTCAGTATACCTACATGCGTAATACTGAAAGCTAACAAGGTATTTGCTATGCGTTCATTTGTTTTAAGAGCTCGAGCTGCTCCCACAGAAAGTCACCTTATCCTTGAAGGGGTCGGTCAAGATGCTCACACTGAGATTCTTGCCCATACACTGATGAATACAATCTTTGTTGCACAATCTCACCGTGCTGATATCACTGTTCATCTGGTATTAGAAAGTACTAAAGACTTTTCACGAACCATTACTTTCGATTCAAATGAAATTACTAATATTGGCGGGTTTCATGAGGCGGCTCTACTTGCAGCTGTTGTTAGAGCAGCTGACGCCTCTAAAGGAATGACCAAAGAACAAAGTCGTCAGGTTGAACCAGGTATCACAGTTCGAACTGTTAGCTTTGAAAAGCTAATGAAAGAATTAGCCGAAGATCATCAACTCTATATGATGGATAAGAAGGGAACCTTCGTTAGAGATGCTGAGATTGCAGACAATCCATGTTTCTTGTTAACAGACCACATTCCAATGCCGAAAAAGAGCTATAACAGCTTAAAAAGATTAGGAACAGAAAAGATCAGTCTGGGTCCGAATATGCTTTTCGCTTCTCAATGTGTCGTTTTGATCAACAATGAGTTGGATCTACGAGATTTTTAATTCCATTATTTTGGATTAAAACCAATACATTTATAGATAAAGATGAGTTCATTCATCTTTATCTTCTTATCTTCTTATCTTCTTACAAGCATTATTTTAGTTTTCGTATTTACTAACCTCCTATTCATCATTTGTAATTCATCATTATTTCGATTATTATCGAATTAAATATTTAGGAGCACACATGAACTTAGAAGTCGTTGCGAAAGCACTTAAAGAGTTGGGTCACCCTATTCGCCTAACTATTTATAAGAGTGTCGTTAAAGCTGGCTACCAAGGCATTGCAGTTGGAGGTCTACAGGAGGAATTAGGTATCCCTGGTTCTACCTTATCTCACCATATTTCAAGCCTTGCATCGGCAGGTCTAATCAGCCAAAGACGTGAAGGAAGAACCCTATTTTGCGTGGCAGAGTATGAATGCCTCGAAGGCGTTATTGATTTCTTACAAGACGAGTGTTGTGCAAATGAACAGTGCAACTAGTACCGCTTTACAGTTAGAGCAAGTCTGGAAAGACTACCAGCAAGCTTTGAAGACTTTCCTTCATTCTAAGGTTAGTAATTCAGCAGATGTTGATGACCTACTGCAAGAGATTTTGATCAAGACCTATCAAAGCCTTAATACTGTTCAAGATGCAGACAGCGTAAAGGCATGGCTTTTTCAACTGGCGAACCGAACCATCATCGACTTTTACCGGAAACGCTCTCGTCATCAAAGAGACAACGAGCTAGATGCCAGTGATTTATGGTTTACGAATGCCGATCATGATTCTAGTTTTGAGCAAGATTTATCAAAGTGCATTGAACCTTTTATTCAAGCTTTACCGGAGCAGAATGCTTCTCTATTGTTCGCGATTGATATTAAAGGACAAAGCCAAAAGGAACTCGCTAAGCAGCAAGGGATCAGTTACTCGACGGTTAAATCTCGCGTGCAAAAGAGCCGCGGTGAATTGAAGAGATTATTTGAAGAGTGTTGCCATTTATCACTTGATAGCCATGGCAATATCATTGATTGCGATACCAAGCCAGGAAATGACTGTAATAAGTGTTAATCCAGACTAAAACGTTTAATCGATGTTTTTACGAATGAATGTATAAACTAAAAAGCCCGCCTAACTTGTCAATGAAGTTAGGCGGGCTTTTTGATAATCGCATTTAATAATCACAAAAGAGTAAATACAAAACTAGTCGATGCAGAAACCTGATTTTCTTTCTGTATTTTACGCCGCTTTAGCTTGCTGAACAGGCTGATAACGACCGGGTTTGTGGTTCATTGCGAGAATTAAGTTAGTAACAACAGCACCCACTACAGAAAGTAAGATCAGAGTGATATCTACAATAAAGAACGACAATACAACTATGGTACAATCTAAAACCATTTGAATCTTACCTGCACGAATCCCAAACCGCTCTTGCAAGTACAGCGCTAGAATATTAAAACCGCCTAGGCTCATCTTGTGCCTGAAAATAACCAACATCCCCATACCAATTAAACCGCCACCAATTACGGCAGCATAAATAGTATTGATTTCTGCTATTTGGATAACATGATGCAAATGATCTACTGCAAACGAAACAATGGAAACGGCAACAAAGGTATTAATGGTGAAACGCCACCCCATGCGAGTGACAGAAAGAATATAGAAAGGTAGATTGAGAGCAAAGAAAACTTGCCCGAAACTAAAGTCAGAGACCTTAGTTAAAAAGATAGCCAAACCAGCAGTTCCACCAGTCAATAAACCTACTTGATTGAAGAAGATAACACCTAATGAAACCAGTGCGCTACCTAGTAAAAGAGCCAAGAGGTTCTCTCGAAGATTATGATCTTTATCCATGCGCTTATTGCTTCCATATCCCTAAATTTAAAGCTCTTTACTTCATCATGAGTAAAGTGATCGAGCGCATAAAATGACGATCTTTATAAAAAATGTCGAGGAACAGGCTGCTGTTAATTTTTAATTACTGTGTAAAACCTCTGTTACACCATTAAAAATTAAGCTATTTAATGCACCATAGAAAATGCTGTTTTATGAGGTCTTCTTCTAGCACGATCTCTTTCACATCACCCTTTCGTCATAGCTGTTAATCACCGTTGTTAATATCACAGTAGCAACTTCAGTAAAGCCCTTCCTAAGTCATTCCTTCTATGTATGCTTCGAATGGGTTATTCAAGTTTCTAGTTTTGTTTACCTCATCTACATGGAATGGTCAGACTTACTTAACCAATCTATGCATAAAACGCATAGATTGAATCACATATTCTCATTTGTCAGTATTTCATAGCGGCTTTATGATGCGCGCCTATTTTCGACAGACCAGCATTTCGTGACTTATGTTCTCACAATCACTTTTCGCTCAACTATGCAGGATGATCATATTACTGATCATTAGCTTAGTCATCGTTCATCACAGCAAGCCTTTGATTGAGCTATTAGCCCAGCACGCCGTTAACAGTGGGTGCCACCAGCAATCGGGAGAACACAATATGGCTGATCACCAGCATCACCACTAAAGCTACGCCGAATCTAAAACCACATTAGATCTAACGATTCATAACACCGCGCGACACCATTACTAACTGCGAGTACTATAATGAGCATTTTCCGTTTTCCTTTATTAGTATGGCTAGGGATTGGCACACTGATTATCAGTCTAGGGATTAGACAATCATTTGGCATTTTCATGATGCCCATTTCAGAATATTTCGGTACAGGCCGAGAGTTTTTCAGCTTTGCTATCGCGCTTCAAAATCTTCTCTTTGGTGTTTTTCAACCTTTCGTAGGCATGGCAGCAGACAAATGGGGCGCAAGAAAAATCATCATTGCAGGAGCATGCGCCTACGGTTTAGGTCTGTTACTCACCTCAGTGACTACAGAATCAAGCATGTTATACGTATCACTTGGTGCTTTGATTGGCTTGGGGCTAAGCGCAACTAGCTATGTAATTGTGCTTGGTGCAGTAGCCAAAGTAGTGCCAGCTGAACATGCAGCAAAAGCTTTTGGTTTAACAACGGCTGCTGGTTCATTTGGTATGTTTGCTGTGATCCCAGGAGCGCAATACATGTTAAATGAATTTAACTGGCAAACTGCCATGCAAGTATTCGCGCTTTTAACCTGCCTCATGATTTCATTTGCATTATTCATGAGAGCTCCAAAATCACAGGCTTCGGCAAATATTCAAGCTCAAAATGAAGATAATCAAACGTTGAAAGAAGCGTTGAGAGAGGCGTTTTCTCACAAGGGATATTGGCTTATCCATGCCGGATTCTTTGTGTGTGGTTTTCACGTTATGTTTATTGCTACTCACTTACCAAGCTATTTAGCAGATAAGAACTTACCCGCTAGCAGTGCTGCTATGGCTCTAGCTTACGTGGGTATTTTTAACATCTTCGGTTCTTATTTTTGGGGAGTCATGGGGGACAAATTCAGCAAACGTCATGTCATGTCTGCTCTCTATTTCGTAAGAACAGTGGTGATTGCCGCTTTCGTAACACTGCCAGTAACAGAACCGACAGCTGCACTATTTGGTGGTGCTATTGGTTTTTGTTGGCTAGGTACAGTGCCACTTACTTCAGGGCTTGTAAGACAAATTTTTGGTGCTCGCTACCTTTCAAGTCTTTATGGTTTGGTCTTTTTTACTCACCAAGTCGGCAGCTTTTTAGGGGCATGGGCAGGTGGTCGAATTTACGATTACTACGGGTCATATGAGCCAATTTGGTGGTCAACGGTTGTATTAGCATTCCTTGCAGCTTTAATACATTTACCTATCAATGATAAACCCGTTGCACGTCTTCAACCTGCGTTTGCTTAACGCTTTTTCAACTGGGAATAAACGTACGTTTATTCCCGTTTTATTTATCTTATAAACCCATTAATTCTTAATGATTCACCCCTCAAATACATAACGGTAAGAACATGATCCTATAAAGAAATACTTCCCGTTATTGCATCAATCCCGGTGACTTTACTTTATAGTGCTCATTCAGCCCTCATACTCTAATAGTGCATATGCTCACAGACTACTTTGACCAAACCGTCTTAATCGCCATGACTCTCATCTTTCTTGGATCATTCGTCCAAACTGCGATTGGATTTGGCTTAGCTATTGTTGCAGCTCCTGTACTTTTTCTTATTTCTCCCGACTATGTGCCCGCGCCAATTTGTTTAATTGGGCTGTTCATTGCAATATTGAATGCAATGAAGCACCGCTCCAATATTTCTATTGGAGGCTTGAAAGTAGCTCTGATTGGACGAATCCCAGGCTCAATCGCTGGCGGGTTTTTATTGGTGATGGTGTCAACTCAGGTGCTGTCTCTTTGGCTGGGTCTGCTTGTTGTTTTAGCTGTTATCATTAGTTTGCTGCCTTTTAGAATTGAGCCCACACCGATCAAAATGGGTATTGCAGGTTTTTTCTCTGGTTTCTTTGGCACCAGCTCTGGCATTGGTGGTCCTCCAATGGCGCTATTGCTTCAGCATCAAGAAGCCAACCAACTTCGCGGCAATTTATCCGCCTTTTTTGTCTTTAGCTCTATCATCTCGTTGATAGTACAGATTCCTGCTGGTTTCTTTACTTTGCACCACCTATGGATAACGATGCCACTTATTCCAGCTTCTTGGCTTGGCTACAAGTTAGCCTTACTCACCACTCAGACGCTCCCTAAAGAAAAGATTCGTGTCGGAGCTCTTGTGCTCTGCTCAGCAAGTGGGATAACCGCCGTTTGGCAAGGAGTCAGTGGCTTTTAATACATAACTAACAACCCCAATACCATAGTGGGTAGATAGATAAATGAAAGGATAAAGAAGGTTCAGAATATGACTTATGATGAATACAATGAATTTTGCAAAGCTCTTCCTGCCACTAGCTATGTTGTCCAGTGGAATAACTCGCACGTATGGAAAGTCGGAGGGAAGGTTTTCGCGATTGGAGGCTGGGGACCGAATGACCAACCTGCTTTTATTTTTAAAACATCAGATCTAAATTATGACTTTTTGAGCGAGCAAACTGGCTACAAGCCCGCCCCATATTTTGCGTCTAGAGGAATGAAGTGGATACAACACTATGAGTCCACCCCAAACTCGGATGAAGAGCTTATCTACTATCTGAAAGAGTCTTATCGAATCGTTTCTCTCGGTCTAACCAAAAAGAAACAAAAGGAATTAGGATTAAATCAAGAAAGCGAATAAACGGCCAAATTCCCAAAAATCAAATCAAAGCCTTGTTAAATTAAACCCTTGTTAAATAATACTGTCGGTAAATATTGTTTAAGCATAGGGATAGGGATTTTCGGCACCATTAGATAAATCAGCGCTGCTAACACAACAGAACCAATCAAGTCTTCTGGTCGATGCATGCCTAGCCATAAGCGGCTGTAAGCAACCCCAGCAGCCCAAATCATCAGCCCAGCGACCCAAGTAAACTTACGGCTTTCAAAAAACAACCCACCAAAGAAAGCTATACAAGTCGCGACAAAAATAGTGTGTCCAGAAGGGAAAGAGTAATCTTGTTCCCCAAGCCAATGATGCACTCGCCATTCACTCACATTACTTGTCACGTTCATGATCACTTCATTTTTTTCACTTAGTGATAGTTGATAAAAACTTTCAGGGAGTTCGATTAAATCGACTTGAGCAAGGTACTCAGTATAAGGTCGCGGGCTTTCTGTCGAATGCTTCAGCAATGTCTTAGCTGAGAAGCAAATCACTAACAGTAATGAGAGTTGAATAGCCAAGCTTAAAAACTTAATTCGAGGAAATTTTAGTCGTAGCGTTAGTGCACTCAGTACCGCTAAGGTCACAAGAAAACCAGAGCTGCCTGCTGAGTCTGTCAGCAGCGTCATAAAACGGCCCACAAAAGGTTCAATTGATTGCCCAAGGTCAAAATCAACGCCAATCAATACAACAGGCAGAAGTGAATAAAGGCTAAAAGCTAATAACAGTAACCCTTTAGATTTATTGGCAATATAATCAATCATTGTAACGCTGCAGTCCGTGCGGAAAGGGCGAATCCTAACTTAGCCGAATATGAAGAACATCAGGTTTATGTCAGAAATGTTATCCTAAGGCAAAATAACCCTACTTAAGTAGGGACTTATTCGATTGCGCGGTCAACTTGACGAAAACACCAGCCATCGCCGCTTAAAATTTGATTCAGAATAAAGAAACACTCACAAGCCCGACTATGGCTAGCTTCTTAAAACATTTGGAAACTGGTCTTTCAGCTTAACCTTCATTCTTCATTCTTCATTCTTGAGCCAAACTCAACTGCATGAATCTATTTACGGGCACTAAATAACCAATTAAAGACCACCTAACGGTAAATTAAGTGAAACTTTGCTACCAGTCCTTTAAATCTAAGATTGAAAGGATTACCATTCTCTCGCTCACTGCGTTTTTGAAATTTAAATGGCAGCACAATTTAAATTCGTAACGAATGAAGCAACATATTTAATTTTTATTCTCAGGGCGGGGCGCAATTCCCCACCGGCGGTATGTTTAGTTTTCCATTCATATTCAATTTTTATGTATGGATTTTCCTGAATAAGCCCGCGAGCGCTCGATACGTCGAGGTCAGCAGATCTGGTGAGATGCCAGAGCCGACGGTTATAGTCCGGATGAGAGAGAATGAAAACACACCGCTCACATAGTGAGACGGTGTATTTCGTTTTGGATAAAACCATTACACGCGAATCGCCACCGGTAATAAGTGGGGATGGTTGTGTTTGTTTTTAGTCCCTCATACAGCCCTGATTCTGGTGATATTTAGGAGTTTAACCATGAATCAGTCTTCACTACTTGCCGAATTTGGCGAACCAATTACTCGCGTTGAAAATGCTCTCGAAGCCTTAAGAGAAGGCCGTGGTGTATTGCTTTTAGACGATGAAAATCGTGAAAATGAAGGTGATATTATCTACTCTGTCGAGCACCTAACTGACGCTCAAATGGCACTAATGATCCGCGAATGTAGCGGCATTGTTTGCCTATGCTTGACCGACGAACAAGCCAATCAGCTTGAGCTTCCTCCAATGGTTGTTGATAACAACAGTGCGAATCAAACCGCATTCACTGTGACTATTGAAGCGAAAGAAGGCGTGACTACCGGCGTATCTGCAAAAGATCGCGTTACGACTATCAAAACAGCTGCAAACCCAAATGCGAAGCCATCAGACCTTGCACGCCCTGGTCACGTATTCCCATTACGTGCTCGTAAAGGTGGCGTTCTAGCTCGCCGTGGTCATACAGAAGGCACAGTCGATTTAATGCAAATGGCTGGTTTTGCTCCTGCAGGCGTATTATGTGAAGTAACCAACCCAGACGGTACTATGGCTAAAGCCCCTGAGATCGTTGCATTTGGTAAACTGCACAACATGCCAGTACTGACCATTGAAGATATGGTGATGTACCGCAACAAGTTTGACCTTAAGCTCGCTTAATCAAGCGTATTTAACTGGCTAACCCGCCAACTTCTGGCTGAAACGTCATTAAATAAACCCGCTTTACCTCCAAAAGCATTCCAAATAAATAGCCTCACTGATTTCAGTGGGGCTTTTTCACACTCATGTCCTGTAAAAATCAACTCAATTAGCAATTATTATCATTAACAACAATTGATTGTTATGTTATAACATTTCAAGTTTTTAACCATTACTAGGACAAAAGCATGAAAAAGCTTGCCGCACTGGCTCTACTTTCCATCAGTGCACTACTTATATGGACATTCGTACCATCGAAAGACACGGAACCCACCACTCTCAATATTTCAGGTCCCTTCGAATTTACCGATCAAGATTTATCGAAAAACGGCTACCTATTTACACGGTTACAAGTCGTTGAAGCGCTGACTGCTATCGATAAGTCAGGCAACGTTACACCTTTATTAGCGAAAGAATGGACGACTAGCGATAACAATTTACGTTGGGAGTTTACAATACGCCCAGATGTTATTTTCCATGATGGTTCACCACTGACCGCACAAGCCGTTCAAACTTCTCTTTCTCACGCTTTAAAGAAACCTGGCGTATTAAAGCGTGTTCCCATCAAAGAAATATCAGCTTCAGACAACCTTCTAGTCATCGAACTATCTCAACCTTATCGCCCATTACTGGCTGTATTAGCTCATTATACTGCTGCTATCGCTGCACCAAGTTCATTTGATCAACAAGGCAACGTGGCTGAATTAAGTGGCACTGGTCCTTATAAGATTCAAGAGTTGCAAGCACCTCACAAAGCTCATGTTATAAAGAACAATGAATATTGGGGCACAAATGCTTCAATTGAGCATGTTCACTACCTTGCAGGTCATCGTTCTGAAAGCCGTGCTTTATTAGCTCAAACAGGGCAAGCGGATCTCGTCTATACACTAGACCCAGCCAGTATCGATGTTCTTGAATCAACTAAAAATGTTGAACTCGTGATGGAATCTATTCCAAGAACGATCCTAATTAAATTGAATAATGAACACCCATTTTTAGATCATTCAGATGTGCGTCAAGCGATAAGCCTTGCGTTAGACCGAACTGGTATTTCAAAACAAATCGTCCGTGTTCCAGGGTCTGAAGCGTATCAACTGTTTGCACCTTCTCTTGGCGCATGGCACATCGATACCCTTGAGCAAACTCAGCGCAATATCGACCAAGCGAAAACATTACTAGCCGGGCAAGGTTGGCAGCCAAGTGAAGAAGGTATTCTTTCGCGAGAAGGTAAAACCTTCAACATCACTTTAACCACCTATTCTGACAGACCTGAACTGCCTATCGTGGCAACCGCTATCCAAGCTCAGCTTAAAGAAGTTGGCATTCAAGTGAATGTTTCTATCGACAACTCAAGTGCGATTCCATCTAAGCATAAAGACGGAACCTTAGAAATGGCGCTCGTGGCGCGTAATTTTGGCACAACGGCGGATCCCCTAGCCTTGTTAATGCGCGATTTTGCTAGCCATAAAGGCAGTGATTGGGGGCCGATGAACTGGTCTTCTGAAGAGTTCAGCAACTTACTTGAGCGCCTATCGGTTGAACCAAACCAAGAGCAGTATAATCAAATGACTCAAGAGGCTTCATCCATTCTAGCGGAAGAAATGCCACTGATCCCTGTGACTTTCTACACTCAATTAGTGGCGGTCAATGAACGTGTTAACCACTTCTCTTTTGACCCATTTGAGATCAATTACCGTATCTCAGAGATGACGATTAATGATTAATATCTTAATCCGAAGACTACTCCAAGCCGGCTTTGTGGCTTGGAGTATCGGAACACTAACTTTCATATTAATGCGCTTGTTACCCGGCGATTTTGCTTTTCGAATTGCAGCCGGTCGCTACGGGTACGATTATGTAGATGCAGATGCGGCACAAGCGGTTTACCAAGAACTAGGGCTTGATCGCTCGGGTTTTCAGCTATACCTCGAATGGTTGTGGGATCTTCTCCACTTTGACCTAGGTAACTCATTGATCAGCGGTGCACCCGTGATTAATGAAATCAGCCACCAGCTTGGACACTCCATTTTATTGGCAGCCGTCGCAACTGTCATGTCCCTTGTCATTGCTATCCCTATCGGCATTTATTGTGGTAGACGAACCGACTCTTTTGCAGACCACTTCTCACTATTAGGTTCCATCATATTAAGGGCGCAGCCTGTATTTCTGATTGGTTTAGCGTTAGTGATTATTTTTGCGTTACAACTGAATTGGCTGCCTGTAGCTGGCTTTGGACGTGTCGAGTTTATCATTTTACCCGCCCTCGCCTTAGCACTATCACTGGCTGCAATGTCTAGTCGCCTTATAAGAAATGCCACTCATGATGCCATCACAGCTCCTCACTTCTTATTTGCTCGCTTAAAAGGACTGAATGAAACACAAGCTTTTCAGCATCACGCCCATAAGCATATTGCCTTGCCAGTGATTACTTTTGTTGGCGTTCAAGCAACGGGGTTAATTGAAGGGATCATTATGATCGAATCATTATTCTCTTGGCCGGGCATTGGTCACGCCTTAGCTCACGCAATTTTCCGTAGAGATATTCCAATGATTCAAGGGACAGCATTGCTAATGGGGCTTCTATTTGTGGTCATCAATACGTTAGTCGATCTTGTTAACTACCAATTAGACCCAAGGCAGCGTGCTAACAGACCCTCTGCTTTATTTTCAAAATTAAAACCTAATAAACGACAAGCAGAATCCGAAAATAAGAAGGTTAAGATCGTATGAATTTAACAAAGCCGCAATGGTTAGGTCTGATTATCTTAGCCACCTTGTTAAGCGTGGTTATTCTGGAACGTACCTTCTATCAAGGTGATATTGCCACGCAAAATCTAGACCTAGCATTCACCACTCCTTCTGCAGAGGAGCCTTTAGGTCGAGACCATTTTGGGCGCAGTAATCTAGCAAGGTTAAGTCATGCCATCACCACTTCACTTTCTATGGCATTAGTCAGTATCACAACGGCTGCGTTATTAGGAACGTCAATGGGTGTGATAGCAGGTTGGAAACAAGGTTGGTGGGATAAGATATTTTCATTCAACGTGAATATGATACTTGCCATGCCCGGCTTAATCCTTGTTTTGCTTTTTGCAGCCATGGTTCCGGGTTCATTTCTCATTCTGTATATCGCCATATCGCTAATGCTCTGGGTGGATTTTTTCCGAGTATCACGTAACCGAACCTTATCGCTTATTCAGTCGCCGGCTGTTGAAGCTTCCCGCCTTTATGGATTCAACCACTGGTATATATTCAAGCGCCACTTATGGCCAGATTGTCGAAATGATTTATTCACCTTATTTTGTTTTGGTACTGGCAATTCAATATTAGCACTGGCGTCATTAGGGTTCCTGCACGTTGGGCTTAAGCCGCCAGAAGCAGAATTAGGGCTGATGATGGTAGAGCTGTTTCGTTACTACCACCAAGCACCGTGGGTTTTACTTCAACCAGTACTGACCGTTTTTCTTCTCGTATTAAGCTTTCATTTATTAGCTCAAGGAAAACGCGTTACTCAGTCATCAAAAAAACATTCGCATAATAACCCGATGTCTAAACAAGAAAAATCGCAACTAGACAAACAAGCGGACAAAGGAGTAACAGTATGAACGCGATGCTAAAAATTGAAAATCTATCGATTTATACTGACGATCAAACCTTAGTTCATAACCTAAGTTTAGATTTGAATCCCCATCGCCCACTCACTATCTTAGGTGAAACGGGCGCTGGTAAAAGCCTAATAGCCGCAGCTGTTGCAGGCACGCTGCCTGATGCATTAAAACCAGAAGGTGACATTACTTTATTTGATGAACTCAACCCTTTAAATCGAGAACGATTTTGGGGGAAAGAGATCGCTCTGTTACCTCAAGAACCTTGGTTAGCGCTTAACCCATTACGTACTATTGCTTCGCAAATAAGCGAAGTTCATAAGCTGGTATTAAACAAAGATAAATCGACAAGTGAAGTACGCACCCACCACGCACTTCAACAAATGGAATTAGACAGCGATGGCGGGAAATACCCATTTGAACTCTCTGGCGGGATGGCACAACGTGCCGCCTATTTATGCGCAACCCAAGCAGGGGGCAAGCTATTAATTGCAGATGAACCAACAAAAGGGTTAGACGAAAGCAGGCGAGATCATGTTGGTCAACTTCTTCTTTCTCATTGCCAATCATTTGAAACTAAAAAACCACGCGGGCTACTCACCATCACTCATGACATTAAGTTAGCTAAAATGTTAGGTGGCGACATTATTGTAATGAAAGAAGGCGAGATAGTTGAGCGAGGAGATGCGAACACGGTTCTAGAGAATCCACAAGCCGCCTATACAAAGGCACTCATTCATGCACAACCAGAATATTGGTTAATGGAATCCCCATTATCATCACATCCACAGCAAGTTGACTCCAGCTCATCGAATCTCCACATAGTAAAGAAGTCTCTGCTAAAAGTGCACGATCTCTCGATTTATCGTGAAGAAAAAACTCTATTTTCAGAACTCACATTTTCATTAGATCAAGGAGAAGTGCTCGGGATCTACGGAGACAGTGGGTGTGGAAAATCATCACTCGCCGACACCCTTTTAGGTTTACATAACGACTTTTCTGGGAGTATAGACTGGCTTCAAGCCGTCGAAAAAGGACAACGCCTTAAGCTTTATCAAGATCCACCAAGTGCGCATTCTCCTCACGTGACTTTAAAAACGTTACTGAATGACTTATGTGCGCTTCACAAGCTAGACCGAAGCAAGATAACCGCACTTTTAGATAGATTAAGCCTTGATCAAGATCTGCTCGAGCGCCCTTCAAGCCAAGTGTCTGGTGGAGAATTACAAAGGTTTGCGATTTTACGAGCCCTATTAATGAGTCCGAAATTTTTGATTGCGGATGAGCCATCATCGCGTTTAGACCCAATTACAGCAGCCCAAACGCTTAAGCTGATTGTTGAAGTTTCTAAAGAAGCCAATTGTGGGCTTATTTTGATCAGCCATGACCAACTTGCTTTGAGTAAGCTGTGTAATAAAGTGATCGACTTATCGAGCTATTGATTAATGGGGCTACTGACTTACCAAGCTATTGACTTAACGAATTATCAACCTAAAAAAGCTTAGGGATTATCTGTTTTCTCACTGACACATCCGACATTAGCTTTAGTCATATCTTCATCATCCACTCTCCGAATGTACATCTCTGTGTAACCCAATCTGGCTAGCCTTGTATAAAAGGTTAGCTAGATTCGACTCTTTATCTTTCAGGCATATCGACGCCGAAGAACCATTAAAGTCGCTTATTTACTCTAGCTTTCTCACTAATCTAGTGAACCAGTGCACTATTCTAGAGCAGGCACATAATCAAGATAATCATAACCAATTGATTTATTTAAATTAAAAATATGGCACAGATAATGAATTACCACTAAATAGGTATAAACATAAAAGGAGTTAGATATGTTTGTCATTCTTTCAATTGTTACATCGTTAGCCATTCTCACGACATTATTTCACTATTCAACAAAGCGACAAGCGACACTCAGCCAGAAATTTGAAACGCTAGTGTTGATAAGGCAAATACTGCAGCTATCACGACAGCACCGAGCTGCTACTCACTATGCACTGTCCTGCAAACTCACCAGTGAAGCTATTTTTAAGGTCAACGAAATCTACGCTGATATCCTTGAAACATCCGAGTTATTACAAACAAAAGCACCGTTAGATAGTCGGCCAATGTACCGAATCTATCAAAATAAACTCAAAGCAATGCATGATGATTGGCAAAGCCGAAGCTTAGTTCGCAACCAAACTATCCATGGAAAAAACATCAGACACAGCATGTACCTGCTAGATGAAGTGATGATCAACTGGCTTATTCAGTCTGAGCGCGAAGATATGATGAGCGAATATCATATGAACTGGCAACAAGTACTCGACAGCATGGAAGTGCTAACTAAGCTACGAATTTGCATTCCAGATATGGATTCCATTGATGACCAGCAAAGGGTCAAATTTTACTGTGATAAAACCGTTCGAAAGCTGAATCAGCTAGCGCTGATATGCCCACTTAGTATTGCCTCGCCAATAGGCTGCCGAGCGATACACGAACTATCAGAATTAGCATCCAGCGAGACCATCAACTTATCGCCAAAAGCGATGTACGATTTAACCAGCGATGTTTCAACGGTTATCGCCCAAGTCTTTGACCAAGTTTTATCAGATATGACTGAAAGTTTATATCAGCCTCTACCATCTATTCCGTTAGGTATCGTTGAAGGTCATCAAAGCAAGCATAGCTACGTATAAAGTGGTTAGGTACAGCAATGAATGTGGATTGGATACAGACAGTTATGTGTGAAATAGTTATATGTGAAATAGCTATGTGTTGGAATAACTATCAGGAGCCACTCTATAGATAGGTGAGAGAATTCATGACAAGGAGGGAACATAGGCAGTAAATGAAACAAGGCAGTCCTTTATTAGCAATCAAACACTGGAACTTCTCTATTGAGTTCAAATCCGATATTCGTTTGAGTATCGGATTTTTGTATTTTGGAAATAAACCTTCACCATTAAGCATCGCCAAGTTTAATGTCAGAACTCCAAGATTGTGCAACAAAATCAATAAACTGCCGCACTATAGGCAATTGATAACTGCGAGAAAGATAGACCGCCCATAACACGCTGCTGGGTACAACAAATTCATTAAGGATGGGCTGCAGTTTCCCACTATTAATTAAAGGATTTGCCAAATCACAAGGCAGGTGGACAATGCCTTTTCCGTGCTGGGCAGCACTGGCTAATACACCAATATCATTGGCGATTATCGTTCCTGTTACCTCAACAGCTTTATGCTGATTATCTTTGACAAACGTCCAAGAAGAAGCACCTAAGTGCCTAAAACAGTTATGATCTTTAAGATCGTCAATATGCTGAGGTTCACCATACTTAGACAAATATTCAGCTGAAGCACACACTACGGAATCAATAACCATCAACTTGCGAGCGATCAAACTGTCGTCAGGTTGATCAGTATAGCGAAGGGCGATATCTATCCTTTCATCGACCAACTGCGCAAAATGATCCGATGCAAATAGTTCAACTGTGATATTGGGATGCAATTCGGTGAACTGCTCTACAGCGTCGAGTAGTATGTTTTGAGTTAACCCTATAGGTGCGGCAACACGAATTGTGCCCGATAACTGATCATTTCGATTCAAAGCGGTCAGTTCTAATTCGGTGGTTTCATACAGTATTTTTTCACAACGATTTAGTGCCTCTTCTCCCGCAGTTGTAAGGCTCACCTTTCGTGTTGTGCGATGCAGTAATCGTTGTTTCAACCAAGCTTCAATCTCTTGAACGTGGCGTGATACCTGTAATCGACTTAATCCTAAGTGCTCAGCTGCTTGCGTAAAACTGGCACAATTCGCCACCTCTACAAAGCTGCGCATTGCAGTCAATTTATCCATCACACGCTCCCAATTTTTTCTGATTATCCAGTTTGATTCGAGTTTAGCTGCTTAACCAAGTTAATTAGATAACTATATAGATACAATCTACATCATTTGGCGATATTTATCGCAACCTAGTGAGCTATTAGACTGCAATGGCTGTCGAGAAAACGACTCAATAAATTAGAGAATTGGAGAAATATTATGAAAATTGCAGTATTAGGCGCTTCAGGTTGGATTGGTAGTCACATCGCGCAAGAAGCTCAATCTCGTGGGCATGAAGTGGTTGCAGTTGTCAGAGATCCTAGCCGAGTAGAATTGGACAATGTAGAAGTGCGTCAATTTGATCTGCTGAGTGACAACACAAATCTATCCGATGCTTTGTCTGGTGTAGACGCAGTGATCGCATCGATTGGCGGGCGTGCAATGGGTAATCACGACATTGTAAACAACACAGCTAAAAAGCTACTTACTTCATTGCCAAACCTGAACATCCATCGCTTACTTTGGGTAGGAGGAGCAGGTTCGCTTGAGGTCGCCCCTAATGTCGCTCTGGTTACCGTTCCTGATTTTCCTGCTGATTACAAAAACGAAGCTCTTGCACAAAGCGAAGCACTAAAGACTTTCAAACAATCTAGTAGCGAGCTTAACTGGACTTTCATTAGCCCTGCGGCTGAAATATTCCCTGGAGATAAGCTATCGACTTACCGTACTGGTGGTGACCAACTGCTTACAGACGACGCTGGCAATAGCAGGATTTCAGTCATCGATTACGCAATCGCAATGATTGATGAGTTAGAAACCGGTCAGTACCCACGCCAACGCATTGGTGTCGCTTACTAGTCAGCCAATAGATAGAAATAGGCTATAAAAAATAAATACATAAAAATAGTTACGCAAGAAATAAAAAGTTAAAAGCCGCTTACTGAACAAAGCGGCTTTTTCTATTTGTTTGTCGAGCTCATCGCTATACCAATGGCAGGTGACCGGTTTTAACGAAGATAACCGTTTCTTCTTCTACATAAGGGAAGTGCTCGCTCATGTGCGGGCTGCGCATCCAAGTATGTTTGGGGTATTCGCCATGTTCATCTTTAAAAGTGCCAGACAACACAAAGATCTCTTCACCTCCAAAATGACGATGCGGCTGAAAACGCTCGCCCACGGGCCACTTCACTAATGCAACATGTTCGTGCTCAAATTCATGCAATGGCATCACTTGTAAGCCACCAATGCCCGGAAGCCATTCCTTTTCAAGCGTATTAATACGAACTTCAGTTAAGTCCCTTGCATCAAACTGATTGAGCTTAACCAAGATAGTACAGCCACTTTTGCTCGATGGAGAATGCGCACTACCTGGTGGATTACGAATGTAAGTACCCGCTGGGAAATCCCCAGTTTCATCAGAGAAAACGCCGTCTAACACGAAGATCTCTTCTCCTTCCGGATGCGGGTGCTCAGAAAATGAAGATTCAGGATCGTACTTAACTACGCTAGTCGTGTGACCCGATTCTTTATCTTCTCTTTCTAGCGGCTTGCGCCATACCCCTTTGGCTGGGCTCGCGACCCAATCTAATGGTTCGGTTTCTATAACCAATCTCTTTGAAAAATCTATGTTGAACATAGTGGCGACCTTCCTGTTATTATTTTTCTATACGTTCTATCTACATTTTATTCTAGGAATAACGAAAGAGAGAACCCCGAAGCCTTAGCTCACTGGCATTTGCTCAAAGCGACTTTTTACGAAATCAATGAAGGTTCGAATTCGACTCGGTTGATAACGGTCTCGATGGTAGATCGCTGAAAAGTCCACTTTAGGCACCACCCACTCATCAAACACCTGCTCTAGTTGCCCGTCATTAAGTTCTTGTAAGCAATAGATGGTTGGCACGCGAATAATCCCGTTGCCCGACTTCGCGCCCTGTACTAGTACTCGACCATTTTTACATTGCAGTCTGCCCGTCACATGCACATCGACTGTTTTCTTGGTGTCATCTAGCGCTTGAAAGCTCCACTTGCGCACCGAACCCGTTAAACAATCATGATGGATCAAATCTTTGGGGTGATTAGGCTTTCCTTTACGAGCGAAATACTCAGGGCTCGCGAGTGTTCCCATTTCAATATCTAAGAGCTTTCTTGCGATAAAGCCCGCGTCTTCTAGGCTTCCCATGCGAAAAGCAATATCAAACGCATCTTCAATCAAGTCGACTCGGTTACTACTGAAATCAAGGCTAATGCTGATGTCTGGGTAGAGCTGCATGAACTCATTGACCAGATCCGCGATGATCACTTCACCAAGATAACCACCGACACAATTTACTTTTATGTCGCCACGTACTTCTTCGACATCATCCACAGCAGCAATCAGAGCTTGGTCTATATTATCTAAGGCTTGTTCACATCTCGCGTACAGATCTTGCCCTGCGTGCGTCAGTCTTAAGGTTCGAGTGGTACGGATAAACAACGTCACGCCCATCTGCTTTTCTAGGCTACTCACTTGGCGTGATACGTGGGAGCGCGACACATCAAGCTCCTCCGCTGCTTTGGTAAAGTTACCTAAACGAGCGATAAGCACGAAAGAACGAATATCAGACAGGTTAATTTGATTGAGCATGGTCGCCAGCTTAGTTGTGAGATTTTAAGATGATGAAGTAATAGAGAGTACATGTTTATTGTTGCATCACAGCAACAGTGTTTCAAGTAAAGCGCTATATATCAACAATGCTATTTTCCTTAATATACCTCCATCGCAACGAAGCAAGGCAACAAGCACTTGATTCGAATGCACTTAAACAATACGTCGTAGCCAACCGACGCAATAAAAGTACAGAGGAAATAAAATGAAAAAACTAATCGTAATTACAGGTGCAAGCTCTGGTATTGGTGAAGCAATCGCTCGTCGTCTAAGCGATGAAGGCCACCCTCTGCTACTTTTAGCTCGTCGTGTTGACCGCCTTGAAGCGCTTAACCTACCAAACTCTCTATCTTTGAAAGTAGACGTAACAGACAAAGCGTCTTTTGATGCAGCAATCGCACAAGGTGAAGAGAAATTTGGCCCTGTAGATGCGCTTATCAACAACGCTGGTGCAATGCTTCTTGGTCAAATCGATACTCAAGACGCTCAAGAGTGGAAGACAATGTTCGATGTGAACGTAATTGGTCTTCTAAACGGCATGCAATCTGTTCTTGCTCCAATGATGGAACGCAACACAGGTACTATCATCAACATCAGCTCAATCGCGGGTAAGAAAACTTTCCCAAGCCACGCTGCTTACTGTGGTACTAAGTTCGCTGTTCACGCTATTTCTGAAAACGTTCGTGAAGAAGTTGCGGCATCAAATGTTCGCGTTACCACTATCGCACCGGGTGCAGTAGAGACTGAACTTCTGTCTCACACAACATCTCAAGAAATCAAAGATGGTTACGATTCTTGGAAAGAAGACATGGGTGGCGTATTGGCAGCAGACGATATCGCACGCGCGGTATCATTCGCTTACCAACAACCACAGAACGTATGTATCCGTGAGATTGCTTTAGCACCAACTAAGCAACAACCATAGAAACCAATTATCACGCATACATTTGCGAAGTATAAATAGAAAGCGCCACTACTTATTCAGTAGTGGCGCTTTTGTTTGGGTTAAATCGAGTAACAGTAAGCGTGATTAAAATTCAACGCGGTAAACTGACGTGCTGCCACTCACTTCATTGCCAACCGCGATAAAATGGTCACCTGAACGAGTGAAGTACTTGATTGATTCAGGACCTAAATCACCCGCTTGAGGGTTATAAATACCGTTACTGCATTCCCCTTCTTCGTCTACCTGAGTACAGACTGGTTCATCAAAGTTTCGATTATTTACATAAGTGATAAAACGAGATTTAGCAGGCTGGGTCACATCATAAACCATGATGCCACCTTGGCGCTCTAACCCAATAAATGCGTATTGGCGACCATTAATCTTCGCTACTTCAATGGCTTCAGGTTCAGCCCCTTTATCATCACTGCGGTCATCTGCACTCGTGTTGTTATCATTCGTGCTATTAAAGTTCTTTGGATTCGCTTCTAGCGTAATACGAGCAAAATCATCTCCGCTATCAAACACTCGTTTACCAGATTCATCCCATATAGAAAAAGATCGGCTACCGAACGCTTGAACTTTTTCATCAGCGCTGAGTGTGTCTTGCGGTTTAATAACTTTTAATCGACCCAATTGCTTTTTATCTTTCAGAGCTTCAGCTAAAGGGTGGTTCGCATCCACTTTGAGTTTACTCCCTCGCACTTCATCGACATAAGCAATACAAAAGTCTGTTTTAGTCGAGTATTCAGCTGTGTCTTGGTAGTCATCACCATCCCATTCATACTCTTTTTCATCACACTGTTTTTGCGTGACTTCAATGCCATATTCACGACCATCACCTTCATTTGCAGTCATGATATATGTAGCACCATTTACGCTGTAGCTAGTGATACTATCTGGCATATAAAGCCCTTCTAGCATTGGGTTGCTTTGAAAATTGCCAAGCTTTTTATCTTTATTAGAAGCGTCTAATTTCGAGTCTTCCCAAGACTTACCACCAAGACCAAAAATACTATCAATGCTAGCAGTCGCTACATCAATCGCTGCCAAGGCATTATTTTCTTGCAATGCAACATACAACTTTCCATTGTCACCAAACGTCAGATATTCCGGTTCTAAGTCTTGAGCGACTGTGGCAGTTGGCGCTGATACTCTAACCTTATTGGTTAACTCTGAATGACGATATTCGCCAGAGTTAAAGGCTCTAAAATCAATCTGTGACACTTTTGCATCTAAAGGGCTATTTGCGTTTAAAGGACCATTCGACATATCAACCAGAGTCACGCTTCCTTCAGGGTCAATCGAATAGTCAGCATTGGGTTCACCTTCATTTGCTGCTGCTAAATAGCGCCCATCTTTAGAAAAGCTCACCATGTCTGGCAGAGCGCCGGCAGCGTAAGTGGTGATTAGCTCTAGAGTGTCGGAACGATAAAGCGCAATGACGCCATTTTGTTGTTTATTCGAATTTTCAATGGCTACAGCCACGAGTCCATTGTTAGCGGAAACACTGTTTGCTGCACCAATCTCAATACCTGAATGTCGCGCTGCTGACTGCAGATCTATTTGCCCTGAGGGAGTTGGTTTAGTCGAAGAATCTAGCTCAAGAACATCAATAATCTTAGCTTGAGCATTTACAACATAAAGTTTGTCGGTGCATGAATCGTAACTCACAATTTCAGCGGCTGAAGTCGCAAATGGTGCTTGAGCGATAGCACGCCCAACAAGGGTGATGCCCGTTAATTCCGCATCACTGACGGTTGGGGCTTGCTTCTCGGCACATTGAATACCAAAAGAATCACTAGCAGAAAAAGAGCTGACCGTTTGGCTGATCTCTGAAGTGGTATTTTGACTACAGCCACATAATACTGACGTCGCCATTGCTGGGACCAGCAAAGCAAACTTGTTTAACTTATTATTTCTCTGCTTAAAAGCGTTACGATTCATAAATCCTCCATAATTTGAGGGAGGGATACTAAAGGCGAGATATGACAGTAATACTTCTATTATATTAACAAAGCATGACCAATTTGGATCTCGTATGGTTTCCAGACACAAAAAAGCCTGAGCACGAAAGCGATCTCAGGCTATTGTTTTATTCTTTAGAATACTTAAACATTCTTGAAGATAAGTTAGCTAGCGAATGGAATCATTCCACTTAGAATTGATAACCGCCGCCAATCATAAACACCCATGGGTCGATAGTGACATCTGTTGAGTAAGTGGTTCCCCCAGCTTTGTATTTCGCTGTTGTATCTATATCTGCATACCAAACCGATGCATTTAGGAACCAATCATCATTCAACATGTAGTCAGCACCAATGTTCGCCGCCAAACCCCAAGAATCATCCAAAGAAAGGTCACTCAACCCTGCATTCTTACCCGTGCTGTTTAGCTCTTCGTCGAAAAATACCGTGTAGTTAATACCAGCACCGACATAAGGACGAAAATCGCTTTCAGCATCACCGAAGTAGTACTGCACCATAAATGTTGGTGGTAAGTGCTTAGTATCTGCAATCTCACCCAATCCACCTAAGTTTGTCGATATGCTGTGAGAAAATGGCGTAGCCGCAAGCACTTCGAAACTAATGTTATCAGTAATCATATAGCCAAACGTGAGTCCAAGCTGTGTATTCGAATCTACTGAAAATTCCGAACCTGCAGAATTTAATACATCACCACTACTATCATTAGGTGCGACAGTTGCAACACCAGCACGAATAATGATGTCACCTTCTTTATGAGCAAGGACATTCGTTGACATTAGGGCTGTTAAAATAGCTAAACCACATACTGTTTTTTTCATTATTATTTCCTTTTGTAGGGCTTTCTTTTTATTAGTGAATGAAGAATCATTTCTTAATTTGCGTGCAAGGTAACACCACAATAACCCTACTTTTTTGATGGAAATCAATTTGTGAAATCTATTAATTAAACATTTACATTTATATCGATACGATCACTTTATAGGCGATTTTTATTGACAGTTTTGTAATGCAACTTTTATGTGCATCAGTTCCGTATATGGTTATTTTCCACTGTACTCTGACCGGTAAAATCACCAAAAGTAAGCAAGTGCCCGATTGCGTGCCACTTTTTGGTGCGATCCTCAAATCTACTACGATCTTATCTATACTATTCAACAGGTTAGTTTTGGCTTAATGCTTGCTAATTACATAGGTAACCAAATAAAAACATAACGTATAGAGGCTCTGATTATGCAAGATACATTAACTATTGTATTAGCAGGCGGTGTTGGCTCTCGCCTTTCACCACTAACGGACAACCGAGCGAAACCTGCCGTTCCTTTTGGTGGAAAGTATCGAATTATTGACTTCACCTTAGCGAATTGCTTGCACTCTGGGCTTCGTCAAATATTAGTGTTAACTCAATATAAATCGCATTCTCTACAAAAACACTTACGTGACGGGTGGTCGGTGTTAAACCCAGAGTTGGGCGAATTTATTACCAATGTACCGCCACAGATGAGAACGGGAGACAGTTGGTACAGCGGAACTGCCGATGCGATTTATCAAAATTTATACCTGCTCTCTCGGAGCGATGCTAAGCATGTTGTTGTTCTTTCTGGTGACCATATCTACCGTATGGATTACGCCCCAATGCTTGCACAACATAAGCATTCCAAAGCCGACTTAACGGTTGCATGTATGGAAGTGTCTATTGATGAAGCCAAGGAATTTGGCGTAATGGAAATAGACGACGCACAACAAATTCAGAATTTTTCAGTAAAACCCAACTATCCAGCTTGCGTACCAAACAAGCCAACACGCAGCCTTGCGTCTATGGGGATTTATATATTCGATAAAGAGGTATTAATTAGAGCGTTACTTGATGATGTAGAAGACCCAAATTCAAGCCATGATTTTGGTAAAGATGTGATACCAAAACTGGTCGATAACCAAAGAGTCTACGCTTATAAATTTGGTGATGAAGCCGGGCGCGTCACTCAAGATACTTATTGGCGAGATGTCGGTACCATTGATTCTTACTACCAAGCCAATATGGACTTGTTGAAGCCAATTTCTCCCATTGATTTATACCAACCAGATTGGGCAATACGAACCTATGAACCTCAACAGCCACCAGCTCGAACGGTTGCCTCAGTAGAAGGCAACCAAGGAATCTTCATTAATTCAATGATTGCCAATGGTGTGGTAATAGAGGGAGGTTCGGCTCAGAACTCCATCTTTTTCCCAAAAGTTAAAGTCAATAATGCCGCCATTGTGATTGATAGTATTCTATTTGAAGAGGTCGAAATCGGTAAGAATTGTCATATCCAAAACTGCATCATTGATAAGCACGTAAAAGTGCCAGATGGCACCACCATAGGCCTTAATGACAAGGTCGATGCAGAACGATTTCACATTTCAAAAAATGGCGTGATTGTCGTGCCATCCTCTTACGAATTCACATCTTAGTATTTTAATACTATGTAGCAGAGGCAGCGAAAGGCTGCCTGTGTTCGTAGGATTCTTTTCACGCAGATAAATAATCTAGTTGGAGTAATGTTCTATCTTTTGGATCACTACAATAGCAGTGAGTAGCTAGCTTAACGAGATACAAAACTTCATTTAGGAGGAAAACTTAACTGCAGACTGTGGCAACACTGCTAACCTTATTAGAGAGAAAAATAGGATATGAACGAGCAACCCAATGTATATTGACGCTCTGAACCTTTAAAAAAGTCGATCAGAAATAGTGCCAACAAGCTGCAAAAAACCAACATAGAACGTATTAGGAATAAGAATAGATACAATAAAATTTAGAATGGAGTTTTTTTGCACAGTCTTCGTTTTGTCGAAACATAATATGCGTGCTAGTTACCCTATATTCAAGGGGCTCAATAGAGATTATTTGATAACATGGAAGTCAATCACACATGTGTGAATACCTTCTTGGTCAAATTACCGCATCTTTGCTACGTTTAGGTTACACAGTCATTGGAAAGGTATGATTTATGAAAGTAAACGTTCAAACACATCACGTATCAATTAACGACGACTCACGAAAAGAAATCGAAAGTAAGTTCGATAAAATCGCTAACCACTTTCCACAATTGATCAGTTGCGACATTATTATTACGAAAGAACACAACCAACATCAGGTAGAGGTGTTCACAAACTACGAAGGTGTTCGAGTTTCAGCAAAATCAACTGACGATGTAATGTATCCTGCAATCGCTGCTTCACTAAAAAAACTAGAAGCGGGGCTAAGCAACCGAAAAGGACAATTAAAGTCTGATTTACACGAGAAGCCAACAAGCACAAAACCAGAAATCGCTTCAGATATCATCCAAGAGATGAAACTCGTTTAAACAGTATTGTTACAGATTCTAAGGGCCAGCATTTTGCTGGCCTTTTTCGTTGTTAGTCATAAATCCTTAAATCCAGAGTAATAATTATCATCAAAAACACACAATGTTAAAAATGCGATTTTATTAAAAAACACCGTCAAAACACACTTGGGTCTTTCTAAATAAGCTTGTAATATCAATGGCTCTTATCAGTTAAATATGGATGTTATGATGAAAAAACTCGCTTTAGTGATCTTTCTTGCGACTCAGCTTATGGCCTGTACAGAAGTGGGCAGTGAAGCTTGGTGTCAGGATATGAAAGATAAGCCGAAAGGTGACTGGACCACCAATGAAGCCACTGATTTCGCCAAACACTGTATCTTCTAAACTCAATCTCTTATTTAAGCCACTTGAACTTTGACAAAAAGATCAGGTGGTGGGCTTAAAAACAAACATCTCAAAACTCTAGTAACTTAACCAACCACCCTCTCAATGACATTAGCGAGCTTAAGTATGAAAGTAAGCATGGAAGAACAGCTTAATGCGCAGTGGAAAGACATAAACTGGGTATTCACCGATGTCGATGACACCCTAACCTGGGAAGGATCTTTACCACCAGAGACATTAATTGCGCTTCAGAAACTCCGAGACAACGGAATTAAAGTCGTTGCGGTAACAGGGGCATGTGCAGGCTGGTGTGATCACATCGCCCAGCTTTGGCCTGTTGATGCAGTACTTGGTGAAAATGGGGCTTTTTTACTTAAAAAGGAATCAGGCTCACTGAAGATAAGCACTAACCTTCCACTAGCCGATATCAGAGCAAACCAAGCTAAGCTAAAACAACAAATAGAAGCCATTCTTACCCGCTACCCAGAGCTATCACTCACGTTAGATCAAGAATACCGTCTATGTGAAGTGGCGATTGATATTGGGCAGAACTGTGAGCCCGTTGATCAAAAAATAGTGCAAGCAGTACTGAAAGAAATCCATGAATTAGGCGCTCACGCAACCGCCAGTTCTATTCACATTAACGCTTGGTATGGTGACCATTCTAAGAGAAATGCAGTTCATCAGTTTTTGGAAGAACAAGGATTTTCAGAAGGAGATATTCACCAGCATACCTGCTATGTGGGTGACTCTATGAATGATCAGCAGATGTTTGAATCTTTACCTCTCACCATTGGTGTAGCAAACATCCAACATTATTGGGACAAGTTAGAGCACCACCCTAGCCTCGTTATGTCTAAACCGGGCGGATATGGTTTTGCTGAGTTCACCGAGAAACTTCTTGTGATTAAAAAGGCTCTTTCTTAATAGACCCGGCACATAAAAAGACCTCGCACTTAAAAGATAAAGTTAGAAGCATAAAAAAACGACCACTAGGTTGACCGAAAGAACCTAGGGTCGTTTAAGCTATAAAGTGTCACTTTAAGCTCTAAACTGTTATGAATTGTATTTATCTCAATGACTAAATGAGCTTGTTACGAATATGGATTACTACGGCTTCGGCAATAATCACTACGGCAAAAATACTCACTAACACCATGGATACTTTCTGCCATTCAAATAGGTTTTGAGCATCATTTAGAATAACGCCAATACCACCCGCACCAACTAGCCCTAACACTGCTGACTCTCGTACATTGATATCCCAACGGAATAAAACAATAGAGTAAAAAGCTGGCATCACTTGAGGCCAATAACCTTTAAGTAAAATACTCATCCAAGAAGCGCCAGTCGCTTTCAACGCTTCAATTGGCCCCATGTTCACTTCAGCAATGGCTTCCGCTAACAGCTTCCCTACAAAGCCGATACTACGAATGGCAATCGCCATAATGCCTGCAAGAACACCAGGGCCAAACAGTGCAATAAACAAGAGTGCCCACACTAATGAATTCACAGAACGAGAAGACACAAGAAAGAATTGAGCAACCCAATTTAGTGCTTTATTAGGCGTAATATTTGGCGCATTCAATAACGCTAAAGGAATAGCAAAAACCAAGGTAAACAAAGTACCTAAAGTTGCGATATGCAACGTTTCAATCATCGCTGCATGAATGGACTCTGGATAGAATGCATAATCAAGCGGCACCATGCGTTCAAACATATCTGCAAACTGAGCTGGGGCGTCATACAAGAACTCTGGAATCACTTCAACAGTCTGCCATGACCACACAATCGCACACACTAAGCTAAGGTAAATCGCAAACCGAGCGATGCGCTCATTAAACGTAAAACGTTGCCATTCTTTATCTATAGAAGCCGTTGTCATTAGAAGACTCTCCTAACAATATTTGAAAGAAATTCACCTACAAGAATCAATGCGATTATGGTCATCAATATAGCCGCAACAAAATCGTAATCAAAACGCTGGAATGCCGAGAAAAGAGTGCCACCTAAACCGCCAGCACCAACAATGCCGACCATAGTAGAATTACGTAAATTCGAGTCCAGCTGGTAACTTGCAAAACCAATGAAGCGGGTAAATACTTGTGGCATAACAGCATATAGGATCACGCTAGTGAAACTTGCCCCTGTCGCTTTTATCGCTTCCACAGGTTTAAACGAGATTTCTTCAATAGCTTCTGCGAACAACTTGGCAATGAAACCAATTGAAGCAAAAACCAAAGTTAAGATCCCAGCCAAAGCGCCAAAGCCCACGGCTTTCACAAACAGAATTGCGATGATCACTGGGTGAAAAGAACGACATAAAGCAATGAAGCCACGTATCGGCGTTGAAACAATTGAAGGCATCATATTTCTAGCAGCAAGCAAGCCTAAAAATAGTGAAATAACAATGCCAAAGAAGCTCGAAATAATCGCAATCTGCAAACTCTCAGCCAGACCGCTCAGCAGTAAACTGGTGCGAGAAAAATCTGGCGGGAACATCCTTGCAAGTAATCGCTCACTTTCGCCAAACCCTATAATAAGCCGATCAAACGTTAAGCCTAATGTCGAAAAGCTATAGAACAGATACGCTACAATCGCAGCCATAATTGCTCGATTCGTCCACGACGTTTTAAAAGGGTTTTCCCTATTTACTGCTTTTCTTGAAGCATGCGTACTTGATGAGTTCTGAACAGCACTATCTTGTGTTAATCCAGCCATGATTCACCCCCATAAATGATTTTTAGATCATCTTCTGAGATCCCTTCAGGGCTGCCATCGTAGTGAACTTTACCATTACACATTCCAATGATGCGTTTCGCGTAACGTTTCGCTAAGTTCACATCATGAATGTTAACCAGAACTGGAATGTTTTTCTGTTCAGCGAAGGTTTCCATTAACTCCATAATCTCAACCGCTGTTTTAGGGTCAAGTGATGACGTGGGTTCATCAGCCAACAATATATATGGGTCTTGCATGACCGCACGGGCGATACCGACACGTTGTCTTTGCCCGCCAGACAAACTATCCGCTCGTTGGTTCGCGAAATCTTGTAAACCGACAAATTCGAGTAGCTCAAAGGCTTTATTTAAGTCTTCAGTTGAGTAGTTTCGACGCCATGCATTCCACGCCGACATGTAACCCAAACGCCCGCTTAATACGTTTTCGATGACGGTTAAGCGCTCAACTAAATTGTATTCTTGAAAAACCATGCCGATATGGCGACGCTGCATTCGAAGCGCTTGTCCTTTCAGTTGAGTAAGATCGGCACCATCAAATATGATTTCACCTTGGCTAGGATCGTTTAGACGGTTGATACAGCGTAGAAGCGTACTTTTACCTGTGCCTGATGGTCCGATAATGGCGATAATACCTGGTTCATCAATATCAATATTAATGCCTTTAAGAATCGGCTTACCTGCCACATATTCATGAAACAGGTTATTAATCTTTATTCCTTCATAGCTTGCGACAGCCATACTGCATTTCCTTGTGCAAAATTTAAGATGATCTATGCCCTACCCGTGAGGGCATAGATTTAAAATGCGCTTATCAATTGGATAAGCTAAAGAGGTAAATGTGATTATTGTTTGGTTAAGCGTGTAATCTGTAACTAGTGAAAGCTATTCGTTATTGGTGAGTCGTTATCTAGTAACGCTCTCCAATAACAATCACGAGTTAATGAGGCGCTACTGGCTAGCCGCTTGTTTTGCTAACGCCGCTGCTTTTTTCTTCGCACGCTTCGCAGCATCTTTCTCTGCTAACTTCTTCAAACCAGTTTTTGTGTAAGCCGTACCGGTTGCGTGTGCAATATCACGAATGACATCCCATTCTTCTTGGTATGAAATTGGAGAGAATCGGTCTGCACCTTTGAATGAGGCACTCATTTCTTCAGTAAAGCGGTAACTGAAGAACGCTTCTTCAATCTTCTCAACCAATTCTGGTTTTAGGTTGTAAGCATAACCAAATGCAGAGGTAGGGAAGCGAGGGCTGCGGTAAATAATTTTTAGTTCAGAATCATCAACTCGTCCTGCTGCCACCATGCGATCATAGACATCCGATGCCACGGGTGCTGCATCATAATCCCCATTAAACACGCCTAGAATTGATTGGTCGTGCTTACCTGAGTAAAGTACTTTGTAGTCTTCATCTGGCACTAAACCTTTCGCAGGGAATAAAGCTCGTGGGGCAAGGTTACCAGAGTTGGAAGAAGCAGAAGTATGCGCAACCTTTTTGCCTTTCAAGTCAGCCATAGTATTAATACCGCTGTCTTTACGAACAATAGTGATTAAGTTATAGCCTTGGAAACCTGATTCATCACCTTTCACAGCGATTGGTACGTAACCCGCTAAGTTAACGGCATAGCCCGTAGGACCTGTAGAGAATCCAGCAACATGAAGTCGGCCTGAACGCATAGCTTCAACTTGAGCTGAGTTAGAGTGAACCGTGTAATAAATAACGCGTTTACCAGTAATCTTGCTCAAGTGAGCTTGGAAATCAGCAAACGCATCTTTGTACAATGCAGGGTCTTCTACTGGTGTATAGGTAAACACAAGCGTACTTGGATCATTCCATTCATCAGGATTCTTTGGTGAATCGGCAACCAAATCTTGGTTTTCATCACAGTATCTATCGTCTAGCACACCACGGCTAGAGCAGTCGCTTGCCATAGCCATTGATGGAAGCAGTAATGAGCTAGCGATTAACAGTCCTTTAACACTGATTTTCATATTCAAACCTTATTTTACTTATTGTTGAAAGTCGAACTCACTATTGCACCCTTCATGCCAAAAAAATAATTATTACTTTTCAACAACTTAAATTGAGCAACTAAAACACCACTCTAGTATGAGTCATAAGTGTCCAAAGGTATTTAGTTAGTTTGGGTCACTTTTGTCCCTTACTTTCCCACACAAAAATCTTAAACAAAAAAAGAGCCCGAAGGCTCTTTTCAATATAACTAACCGCTTGTACTTATATCAATATTAGTTAATAACGTTGGTTAGTAATATATGTTAAGTAAAATCTTAATTAAGACTTACTATTCATACAGTTATCATAGTAAGTCACGGTCGCAGGCCAATCACTGAATACACCCAGTACGCCCACATCTTGCGCGAGCACGTCTAACATTTTCATCATGTCGCCATCATTATTAATGCCTTGCTTAACCGTTTGATAGTACCAGCCGCCACCTTGATCAAGTGGACCTGAACGCTCCAAAGTCCAAGCAATAATATCTAGGTCCGCTTCTTTCGCTAACTTCGCATAGTTAGATGCGACCATTTCATTTTTGTCATTCAGATCAACCAGTGCAAATAGTGGTGGAGCAATAATATTCACGCCCGCATCGCGCAGCTCTTTCATATTTTTCACTGACGCAACAAAATCCGCTTGATCATATACACGATCATCTAAGTACACGGCTTGTTTTCCGAATTTAGGCGCTTTATTTACCCAGTACTTCACGTCATCTAGGTTGAATGATTGCAAGTAAGTCTCTGATGGTTTGAAGCCCGCTTCTTTTAACTCATCAACTAGCTTTTGAGCATACATCTCTTGAGAGAAGCCATTGAACGGCATTTCCACTGAAGCCGACTTCAGTTCAGGAGTAACCTTCACACCATGTGCTTTAAATAGCTCTGCACTTTCAGCGTGTGTCATTAACGTCCCACTTTGACTATATAAGTCTGTGCGCCAGCCTGGAGTACCATTCATGTACTCTTCAACCGTTGTCGCTTTAGGGTTAGCACCATCCATTTTACCTTTCAGAGTTCTAAATTCCGCTAGAGTAAAATCTGATGTTCGGCATTCAACTTGTGCATCTTCCCCAGTTGCAGGGTTTGCTGGTGTAAATGGCGTTGAGCATTTCTTTGCAAGCTCAGGGTGAGCCAAAACATCTGTTGTGGTGTGAAGATCACTCTGAGAGTGACGACAAACAAGCTCTTTATCTTTGGTAAACGTCACGTCACATTCAACGACACCCGCTCCCATTTGAATCGCAGCTAGGTACGATTCTTTGGTGTGCTCCGGAAACTGCATAGCAGCTCCACGGTGACCAATTGAAAAATCGCTGCGATGAAAAGGTCCCTCACTACAACTCAGTAGCTTGGTTTTTAAAGGGCTCTCATCCATATTGTTGACTAAAAAGAGGGGACGAGGACCTAAGTTTGCTGACTCTTGAGCTGCCCATGCAGTCATTGAGCTTAGCCCTAGAACTAGGGCAATAGACCCCTTCAGTATTTGCTTCATGTTTGTATCTCCTTGCAAAAGCAATTTTTCTTTTACTTTCCATTATTAGACCAAATCGATATTGAACTACCGCGATACAGGTTTGCGGTAATACCAAAATTGGACTCCTGTGAACTTGCGCCACAACCATCAATTGCACGCATTGTGCCAAATACTAAAATTCTTTTATTACAATCACTTGAAGTATTAGTTAATTTATAAGGCAAATAAATGGGTCATTAATGTCTTTATTAAATTTCTATGGTTTGTGCTTCTCTTTTATCCATACTTAACCCTCTTAACTCTTAGCCATTAGCCATTAGCCATTAGCCATTAGCCATTAGCCATTAGCCATTAGCCATTAGCCATTAGCCATGATAAGAGAGCACTAAGCTTTGAAGCTGTCTTTATCTAATTGGTGTTTCTTCATTTTTCGATAAAGCGTTTTTCGGGGTAAATTCAATTTACTCGACACTTCATTTATATTGCCTCCCGCTTCTATGAGGGCTTCAGTTAATACGTTTCTTTCGTATTGCTCCATCTGCTTTTCAAAGGCGAAATCTTCCCCTGTAGACTCACAAATTGGCGATTGAAGATCAAACCCATCCCCGACAATACCTAAGACGAACCTATCTGCCACATTACGTAATTCACGCACGTTGCCAGGCCATTCGTGCCGGCAAAGCTGTTGTATTTGCTCAGGGTAAATTGTGGAAGGTCGCGTTCTGTACTTTTGGCTGGCTTGGATGACAAAATGTCTAAACAGCACCTGAATATCTTCTTTACGCTGGCGAAGGGCGGGTAGATTTAAGCTCGCAATATTTAATCGATAGAAAAGGTCAGCCCTAAACTCACCCGTTTCACTTAGGCTTGCTAAATCAGCTTTACTGGCCGCTACAACTACAATATCTACTGGGATTAACTCATTCCCTCCGACTCGTTCAATCATGCGTTCTTGAATGACTCGAAGTAGCTTGATCTGAACAGTAATCGGCATACTTTCAATTTCATCAAGAAATAGAGTGCCTCCATTCGCTTGTTCAATTTTACCAATTCGCTTTTTGTTCGCACTGGTGAAAGACCCAGCTTCATGCCCAAACAATTCACTTTCAATGATGCTTTCTGTCATACCACCGCAGTTTATTGCCACAAAAGGCTTAGCTTTTCGCCTGCTGAATTGATGAAGCGCACTGGCTATCACCTCTTTACCAGTACCCGTTTCGCCATTGATGATGGTATCCACACCGGTATGAGCCAAAGCCAGAACTTGCTTACGTATTGTGTCCATCGCTTTAGATTGCCCGATCACCACAGACTCAATAGGCAAAATATCGCCTTCATCACCTTGAGACGCTTTAGGACGGCTTTGCTCGCTTTGAGCCAAGGCAAGATCGAGTTTTTCAATAAGTTCGTCGGTATTCAATGGCTTTTCCAGAAAATCGAACGCGCCCAATTTCATGGCTTCAATTGCCATTGGTATATCACCATGACCACTCATAAGAAGTACGGGCACATTTGGTGCTCTATGCTGAATGGAACTCAATAACGTTAATCCGTCTACCTTTGGCATTCTCACATCACAAAGCACGACAGATTGGCTGTTCGAATTGAGTGATTTCAGCCCCACATTAGGGTCAGTAAAAGAGCTAACGCAGAATCCTTCAAGCTCTAACATTTCACTCATGGCTTCAACTACGTCCATTTCGTCGTCAATGAGAACAATATGCTTTTCAAAGACGGTGTTTTTTTCAAATGTCATGAGTCTGTGCCTTTTTGAAGTGTGACAATAAATTCGGAGCCTTGGTGTTCAACCGATTTAACATGAATTGAACCACCAAAATCTTTGATTATGTTGTATGCGATAGACAAACCCAGCCCAAGCCCCTTTCCTGATGATTTACGAGAATAAAAAGGGTCAAAAAGGTGAGGTAAATCTTCTTGTGGAATACCCAACCCATTATCTTTGACTACAATTTGCACCGATGTTCGTGTTTCTTCGGTTGAGATAATGATGCTAGGGGCGTCTCGTTTTTCAACGGCATCTAAAGCATTACTGATCAGATTAACCAGCACTTGCTCAAGCCGGATACTGTTGGCTTTCACCCAAAAAGATCCAGTGTTGTCATACACAACGGGGACATTATTCTGGCGAGTTTCGAAAAGCTCAATAGCATCACCAATCACCTGTTCAAGCTCGACGTTTTGAATCTTCCCATCGCTTTTTCTTGAAAAAGCTTTTAAGTGACGAGTAATCGCAGACACCTTTTCCAGCAACCCTTCAATTTTTTGTAGATTCAGAACAACCTTATCTTCACGGCCTTTATCCAACCAAAGTTGAGCACTGCGAACGTGGCTATTAACGGCTGTGAGGGGCTGATTTATCTCATGGGTGATCCCTACACTCAATTGCCCTAAAGCCGCTAACTTACCCGCTTGTACTAACTCATCTTGCGTAATTCGCAGCTTAGCTTCTGCTATCGTCCGTTCTTCCACTTCAGCTTCTAACTTACGATTAGTTTGTTTCACTGCTTTCGCCGTCATTTGAAATACCTTTAAGTACTTCGCCATTTGGGTAACTTCATCTTTACCCCTGATGGATACTTCAGTGTCTAAATGCCCCGTTGAGATAGCGAACATATTGTCTTTTAACTGTAAGAGTCGCTCTAAAATGCTTTTACGAACGTAAAACCACGAAATAGCGGCGGCAGCCAAAATACTGAATAAAGAAAGAAATAAAGAAAGCTGCTGGTTAGATTGAAGGGAAAGCTGAGCTTCATTAATTGACTGATCAATATTGCGGTTAACGGTACTGGTGTTACGTTCAATTTGCACCGTCAATTGATTAAGATACTCACGGCTATTTTGCAAAAAGTATTGTTCTTGGTAGCGATAATCCAAAGCTTTGTTCTTAAGTTCATATAAACTGCTCGAACTGGAAGCTAAGTTGTATATAACAGTAAGTTGATGATCAAGCTCCGGAAAGTCGCTTCTCAGATCACCATTCACCCATAATGCCCACCACTCTTCACCAACCTGCTCAAGGCGGTAACTCGTGTAATCGAGTTCATTAAAGCTTGAGTCGTTATACAGCTTTTCAACCAAACCTAATTGGTAATAGAGAAGCGATTTTAGCTGAGTATATTGAATCTCTTCTTTACGGGCGTCTGGCAAATTATCCAACGAGTCGCTTGCCTGTTGCAGCAAAGGATAAAAGCCTTCGAGTAAGTTACGTAACTCTTTATTTAACAATTCCAGTTCAATTTCACTTTGGTAAAGTAAACTCAAACTGTGGTCAACTTGGGCGATAAGATCTTTAAAATAGGCATGATAGTCAGGAAAGTTAACCATAATGCCATCCATGACTTCAATTGCGGTCTCAATATCTTGCATGGCTTGCTTACGTTCAATATTGGACTCTGCACCTCCAAGCTGAGAAGAGGTCGAAATGATCACTCTCACCATGTCATTTAATCGAGCAGCTTGTTCCAAAGCGGGGATCTCGCTTTCTTTCAACTCGACTAAACGCTGATTCAAATCTTTAAACGTAAATGATGAAACGACAGACAAAAAAATGGTAGTCAAAGAAAGCATTGCCAAAGCCAGTACTAAACGGTGCCCAATGCCTTTCCAGCCAAGCCACTTCCGATGAGGGCTATTGATAATAAATGGCGATTGAAAACGCGGCATGCCTTTAAAAACAACACTGGACGGGTCGGATTGACTGCTCACTTACGCCACCTTACTAAACGTCTGACTGCCTATGAAAATAAAACTTACCACATGCTAAAAGCTGTTAACTATAGCTATTAAGCATTAAAAACCGGTAAAATTAACATTTGATATAAGACACTATAACAATTGATTTATAAAGTGCTCTTCCCCGTTTTTGAGATAACAGAGAGTGACGCCACCGACAGAACCTTTATTGGTATCAATAACTATAAATTTTTATTTCATTTATTTTCAGGGACATATTGCACGATTGGTGATGAAAGTTTGTAGTCAATCATGCTTTGTATAAGAAAGTTAGAACATATCGTGACTAAGATCTCTCAGCCTATCCTCTACTCCCGATCCCTCATTTTTATGGAGGATTTATAGAACATTGGGATGATGAATAATAAGATCGAATCACAATAATAAGGACCATAACGTGAAACTTTCTTTATCCAATACTGCTCTGGCAATTTCAGCGATCCTACTCGCGGGTTGTCAGTCTTCACCTGAATCTGTTCAAGCACCAACCGTCGCTGCATATCAATGCCAAGCTGACAATAATACTGCTGTTAATGATCTTAGAATCTATCAAGTAATGGTAGAAAGTTTCGTAGATGGCGATAACTCGATTGGTCATGGGACGGGTTACGGCACCAGCCATCATAATGGCGACATTCAAGGCATTATTGATTCACTGGATTACATTGAATCATTAGGCATGAACGGCATTTGGCTGACTCCTATATTCAATTCTGAACCAGTTGCAGGGCAAGATCACTGGGCAGACCGATTAGATGCAACAGGGTACTTTGCTACTGATTTTTTCAATATCGACCCTAGATTTGGCACATTAGAAGACGCTAAAAAATTAGTGGAAGAAGCACATGCTCGTGGCTTATATGTATTCTTCGACGGTGTATTTGGTCATCATAAGAAAAACGTAGTTCCCTCCCCAACAGGTAAGCTTCCTCACGGCGAAGATAACCCTGTTTCTTACCCAGAAAGCTTAGCTTTCTATCAAGAAGTGGCTGAATATTGGATTAAAGAATTAAAAATTGATGGGTGGCGTTTAGACCAAGCTTACCAAGTACCAAAAGAAGCATGGACTCAGATTCGTGAAACCGTGGATACTGCTTCATCTCAAGTTGAATACGTTAATAACAAAGGCGAAACGGTTAACCCATTAGGCTACATGGTCGCGGAAATCTGGGCGGGTGAAAACCGCATTATAGAGACTGGCTATGGCAGCAATGAAGCTCCTGCATTGTGTTCTGCATTCGATTTCCCTATGCGCTATCGCCTAACAGAAACTTTTGCTGTAAATGAAGCAGGGGTTGGCGGGAAAGATGGAGAATGGTTAGCAGAAGGTATGTCTTTACATTCATTGTACCCAGACCATGCTAAACCAAACCTAATGATAGGTAACCATGACTTAGTGCGTTTTGGAGACTTAATGCAACGTGGTGATATTGCATCTCCACAAGATAAAGAATACTGGCAACGTTACAAAGCGGCTTTCTCTTTCCAAGCGGCTTATACAGGACCTATTACGACTTATTACGGCGATGAAATTGGCGATCAGTTAGAAGGATTTGCAAGTAAGGTTTGGACAGATGGCTGCGCGGTTGATGGCTTATGTGATGATCACGTTGCCCGTACAAGTGCAAAAATTGAAAACATTACGGCTCAGCTAAACGCTAATGAGCAAGATCTAAAACAATACGTTACGGATTTGATGGAGCTGAGAAAAAATCACCCTGCATTATCGCAAGGTAAACGTACCAACCTTATTGCCAGTGACGTCGCTTATGTTGACCACAAAGCCTTTGAAGACAAAGCCATTGTTTACGCGGTTAATGTGACAGATCAAGCTCAAACCATCGCGCTATCGCAAGAAAAATCGGCTTCTTTAGATGACTTGAACGACCTTCAGTCTAACCAAGCTATTGCTGCTAATAATGGGGAATATGCCATTGCCCTTGAACCTTTTGAAGCTCGCTTCTTAGAAGTGACTAAACCGAGTGACAAAGCGCCTATTGGGGTGGTTATCGCAACCGGAGGCGAAGTGGGGAGCGGTTTCATGGCTCAATGTGATAATCCAACCGTTGAAGGTACAGGTCCTATCACTAGTCAGCTTTATGTCGTAGGTAACTTCGCAGATTCTGGTTGGAAGCATGTAGCAAAACGCGGATTAAAATATAAGGGCGATAACACCTATCAAGTTGTCACTACTGAAAAACCAGGTAGCTATCGCATGCAGTATGCTTCTAAATCGTGGTCTCCACAATTTACGGCAGATGGTCTAAACCTTAAGTTGGGGCAAATGAATCCACTAACCAAAGGTGGCTATGGTCAAGATACAGCAATTACGATCCGTAATGGTGGTAAGTATGTATGGAGCTTACAGTTCGATGACTCAGGTAAACCATTACAAATTATGGCTTCAAAGTGTGCGGAATAATCACTGCTTAAATAGATAAATAGGCAGAAAAAAAGCCCCAGACGATACACTCGCTTGGGGCTTTTTAATGAATAAAATAAACAGCTCGATTACGACTTCACAAGCAAGTGATTGCGATTATCACGGCTACTACGAATAAGCTCATCACTCTCATCCATATCTTCTGATTTTGCCAAGCGGTCATAAAGCAACACGTTCACCGTTGCAGCAAGGTTCATGCAGCCTACAGTAGGAACATAAACCACATGGTCAGCACGGTCTGCAACATCTTGAGTGATTGACCCATCTTCAGGACCAAATATATATATGGCTTTCTCAGGATGCTTAAAACGAGGTAAAGGTACTGCGCCTTCCGCTAATTCTACACATACGATCTGGGTGTCGGGGTCTAAGTCATCAAGAAATGACTCAGCAAAAGTAAGAGGAATCGTTCGTGCCGCACTTTTCGTATCAGTATGAAACTTAGCAGCTTTAGCATAACGCTGACCCGTGTATTTAACTTCATCAACTTGGTAGCAGCCAGCCGCGCGCATTACCGCACCCACGTTGGTTGGGCTTTTAGGGTTGGTTAGCCCTACGGTTACATGGCTTTTTTTCATCGTTCATCTCACTTCGCAAAGCTTCAGCACAAGAGCGTGCAGGAAAGCGCCGCATTCTAGCAAAGCCCCCACTCACTCGCCAAGCCCAGTAAGCCTGTTTAGTGGAATTTATAAGCGAGGGTCAACTTTAGATTTGAAGATTCAATCTATTGTTTTGGTAAATTTATTGGTTGGCTGACAGTTACTTGTTGGTTGATAGTTACTTAATAGTGAGTTACTTAATTGATAACTGCTCAGAGAGATAGTCCACCAGCAGGCGAACTTTAGGAGATAAGTTTCTATTGTGAGGATAAAGCGCCCAGATCCCTTCTTTGTCGTCTCGAAAGTCAGAAAGAACCTCAACCAATTGGCCAGATTCCAGCTCTTCACTCACGTAATAATCCGGGAGTTGAACTAAACCGACGCTCTGTTTGGCTGCATCTAACAAGGCTAATCCGCTATTACACTTAATACGACCATTCACTCGAACGCTTCGGGATTGCTTATTTTCTTTAAAGCGCCAATGCTCGAAGCTTCCCAGTAAACACTGATGGTTAGCAAGCTCAGACAAAGTATGAGGCTCGCCATATCGCTCAATATATTCAGGGCTAGCACAAATGAACAGCTGCCTTTGAGAGAGCTTCTTAGCAATCAAGCTGGAATCTTCCAAGCGGCCTAAACGAATCGCGACATCAACGCCAGAGTCAATCAGATCCAGCTTTTGATTGGTCAACATCAATTCCAATTCCACCTGCGGATACAGCTTTAAAAATCGGTGTAAAATTGGGGCAAGTTCTCGTTCGCCATAAGTCACAGGCGCAGTCACTTTCAATAAACCTTTCGGCGTCGATTGCATTTGGGTAACAGCAAGCTCAGCAATTTCTAGACCTTCCACTAACTGCTTACATTGCTGAAAGTACAGTTGCCCCGCTTCCGTCAGGGACACTTTTCTTGTGGTTCGGTTTAAAAGCTTAACAGCCAAACGTTCTTCAAGGTTGGCGACACGTCGGCTTATTTGAGCAACCGATGTTGCAAGCTTTTGCGCGGCGCCAGTAAAGCTTTCACGTTCTGCCACTGCAACAAACTCACTGACCCCTTCCCAATTTGCCATCTAAACTGCCTATATGATTTTTAAAACCTGTCATACAGTGTATTTGAGTTATAAAAAGGAGTCACGCTCGCCGTTTTTCATTCTTCCCCACAGTTATGCCGATTACTTAGCAAAGGGCACTACAATTACTTAACAAGAGACAGATCAGAAGCTTGGTCTTGATGTCTAATTAATATTTTGGGCTTTCTAGTGACTAAGTACACAGCCAACGCTGCAAGAGCAAAGCCTAACCCGCCAAGCGCATCAAAAGACTCACCAAACATTAACCAGGCTTGAATGGCTGTAACAGGTGGCACAAGATAAAAAACAGATGCAACTGAAGATGCAGCCCCGTGCTCAACCATATACAAAAGGAGCAATACAGCAAAACAAGACAACACCACCACTAACCATAACAGTGTTAATAAAAACTCAATACTCCAGTCTACTTTCCCTGTTTCGAATTGCATCGCTACTGGTGCAAACAACATCCCTGCCGCTAGGTATTGGATCATTGCGGAACCCACAATATCCGTCCCTTGGCAAAATCGTTTCTGGTAAAGCGTACCAAATGTAATACCAAATAATGCAAGCATACAGGTACCAAAAGCGAATAAGCGATGTTCGTCATTTTGCCACTCAATATCGCCAATCAAAACCAAGCATATGCCTAAGAATCCAAGCCCTAATCCTAGCCATTGAGAAAGCCTGAACTTCTGTTGTGAAAAACCCACCATCACAAGAGCCGTGATGATTGGCTGTAAACCAACTAGCAAAGAACTGAGCCCAGCCGGCATACCAGAACCAATCGCTAGATAGCTCCCGCCAAGATAAAAACCATGGATAAGCACGCCAACGATAAAGGCATGAATGAAGGCTTTTCCTTTAGGTATGTTTCGCTTCAATAGCCAGACTAGTGCACCAAAAAGCATGACATTTCCTACCATACGAATCGATAGCAAAGTCGCCGGTTCTGCGTATTCCAAACCTAACCTTGCTCCAATAAATCCTGACGCCCAAAGCCAAACAAATACAAATGGAATCAATTTTAACAACATAATCAGGCCTCAGGTCGTTGATGGAATATGCAGCTACTTTAATTGGGTACAAGAAACTTAAAAGATACAGATTTAATCAATTTTTTGGGTACAGATTTGAGACTTAAATAGAGAGGCGCGGTAAAGTAATTCACACGATACGTTGCAAATAACTTCTGCAGTGCAATAAGCGTTTTAGCTTTGGTTTAGATACGGCGATGGCAATGGCAATGGCAATGGCAATGGCAATGGCATGTTAGGAAATGAGTAGATACGAAAAAATAGGAAAGGCATGAATTCGAAGAGTAAATACCATCAAGTTGAAAATCATTTATTACTTTCTATCGAGAAAGGGGTTTTCATGCCTGAAGATAAGCTCCCATCGATCAGGATTTTAAGCCAACAGCTCAACGTAAGTAAAAACACAGTAATTCGAGCCTACCAAGAACTTGAAGCCGTTGGGATTATCTATTCGGTTGCCAAATCTGGGTATCGGGTGAAGCCAAATTTAACTCAGCAACAATCCATTCCTGTAGAACCTAGTAAAGTTGATTTACTGTCTCTCTCTAAGTCGGTACTCAGCTACCCTGAAGGGAAGCCGATTTTGCCAACCGGATCTGCCCACCCAAATACTAATTCGAATGCCATTAAAAGCTTATACGCTGAAGTCGGCAGGCATAGCCGAATGCAGAGCCAAATACCAAGCCATTACCAACTGCCTCCAGGCAACGATCTGCTGATTCAACAGCTACTGCGGATCAGTCAAAGTATGGGAATTAATGCCGCTAAAAGTGACTTGGCGATTACTCATGGAGCACAGCAGGGTATCAGCCTTGCATTGCGAGCACTTACTCAGCCCGGAGACATAGTAGCGATTGAATCTCCATGTTATTTCGGCAGCTTATTATTACTTGAATCGTTAGGCTTACAAGTATTAGAAATACCCAGTAATGACCATTACGGAATTGATGTAGAAGAACTTAAAAAATCAATACAAAAGTGGCCGGTGAAAGCCATTATTGTTACACCTAACTTCACGAACCCTTCAGGTGCAAGAATGCCTCTAGAGCATAGGAAGAAATTGCTCAGCTACAGTGAAGATATCCCTATTATTGAAGATGATGTGTTTGGCGGGTTAAGCGCAGACAGCGGGCTTCCCGCTTTAAAAGCGCTGGATAAAACAGGCAGAGTTATTTACGTCAGCTCCCTATCTAAAACTCTAGACTCAAGGCTAAGAATTGGTTGGATCATTTCAGAGCGCTATCAAAAACAGATCGAGAAACATTTGATCTGTGAAAGTATGGGAAGCTTGAATTTAATGCAGTCAGCCGTAGGTGAGTTTTTAACGACTGGGAAGTATCGTAGCCATTTAACCAAAATGCGCCGCGTGTATCAGCACAACCAAAAGCGTTTTGCCCATTATTTGGTGCAATCATTGAACCAGTTTTCGAACTTAGAAAACCGTTTTAATTTAACTCGCCCTCAAGGCTCGTACCTCGTTTGGTTAACTTTGCCTTTTGAGGTAGACAGTTCTCTTCTTTATCGGGAATGCCAAGAGCAAAAAATCATCATTCTACCGGGTACCGTATTCGGCACAAAAGAGCAGTATAAAAATTGCGTTCGAATGAGTGTGGCAAATTTTGAAGACACAAAAGACTGGCGAATCGGTATAGAAAAATTCGCGAGCCTTGTCAGTAAACATGTCTCAGAGAGAAACCGTTAACTAACCCAAATCTAAAAACCAAAACCAAAACCAAAACCAAAAAAGCTTAGTTTCAAAATCTAGAAATTCGCATAATGCTGGCTTCTAAACTTCAAAATCTAAGCTTTTTAATTAGTAGGCTTAAACGATAAGTTAACATCGTTAAAAGCTTTTAGTTGGAAGGTTCCACTCTAATGTAAGCTAACCAAACCTAATAACTGCATACCAAAATAGTTACACTTCAAATTGAGACACTAATGAATCCAGTGACTCACATTGCTCAGCTAATGCCATACATGCGTTTTCTGCACTGCTGGCCATTTCAACCATATGCATTGTACTTTCCGCAATTCTTTGGACATTTTGGTTCACATCTTCAGATACATTAGATTGCTGAGAAGCGGCAATCGCAATTTGTGTGTTCATCTCATTCATAAGACCGATAGAGCTTCGAATTTCACTCAAAGAAGACGCCGCAGTTTCCGCTTGCTCGATGGTTTTTTCACTGCTCTGCTTGCTCTCATTCATCACACCAACCGCTTGCTTGGCACCCGCTTCTAAACGTTCAATCATTGACTCGATTTCACCAGTACTCTCTTGCGTTTTACTTGCCAAAGCACGAACTTCATCCGCTACTACAGCAAAGCCACGCCCTTGCTCTCCAGCTCGTGCAGCTTCAATCGCAGCGTTCAACGCCAATAAGTTGGTTTGTTCAGCGATACCTTTAATAACGCCCAAAATGGAAGCGATATTTTTAACATCACTATCCAATTCGTGCACAACACTGCTTGCGTGATCTATATCTGTTGCAAGTTGCTCAATTGAAGTCACTGTAGACCCAAGAGTATTGTTGGCGGATTCTACTTCGCTATTGGCACTATTACTGGCAGTAGCTGCATCATTTGCATTGTTGCTTACCGTTTCACTGGTGACCTGCATCTCATGAACAGCAGCCGCTACTACTTCACTTTCTTGCTGTTGATTTGCAGAGAACTCCGCCACACTTTGGGTTAATGATTTGATGTTTTCCATCTCAGCACGCACCGCATTGGAAGCAAAAATAACTTGTTCAACCGTGATGTGAATCTTGCTGACGAACTCATTAAAAGCCCCACTTAAACGACCAATTTCATCTGTCCCTTCCACTGTCATTCTCTGTGATAAGTCACCGTCTCCTGAAGCAATCTCATTCATCGCTTTTTCAACATTCTGGATCGGTTTAATGATGAAACGATTTGAAGACCACATCGCAAACACTGCAGCAAAAAATGCTACGCCAATACCAATCTCTAGAGTCAATTTACTCGACTGTATCGAATCATCCGCTTGTTTACGCAAAGCAATTTGTTTCGTTTCAATCAGTCCTCGAATTGAAATTAGTTGCTCACGAATTGTGGTGAATTCTTTATCAATGGCATGAGATTGCGATTCGTTATATGCGTGTGCATTCTGCGGGTTATTAAACATAGGTTCGTGTAGTGACACCCAGTTACGCATTGATTTTACAAGCCGTGTTAATTCACCTCGTGAAGAAGAGTTAAGCACACCTGCATCATAAAGTTGTTGGACACTTTCAAACCTTGGCACGATTTTGTAGGCGTTATCTTTAAATTCGTGTTGCTGGTACGCAATAGCAGCGTCATCGTCAGCAAGCAGTAAGCCTTGGGCCGCTGCAATTACTTGGTAAATATCTCGGTAACCATCTTCGATATTTTCAAGGACTGGCTGCACTACATTATTCAGTTCATGGTTTATTGCGGCCTGTTCATTCGACTTAACAACGTTAAGCACTGTTACCATAAAAAACAGAACAACAATAACGATCAGAGGGATCGCGATTTTACTCTTAATGGAAATATTGTTGATATTCATAAAGGCTCTACAACCATATAAGTGAGGGATAAGAAATAAGTTGCAATAATATACCGTACAAGGCGTATTTATAGCTAGGTGTTTGAGAAGTAACTCTCAAATTTAGACTGCAGTATAAGCCTAGCAGTAAAAACCTTTCGGGGTACTTTTCTCTCAACATTTCAATAGGTGTGCAATTTTCAATCAATTGATTTAATTATAGTCAGTATCAGTTAAGCTAATGCAGTAAAACTGGTGAACTCACTTAAATAGCCTCATAATGTACGGCTCAAAAATAAGTAGGTAAAAGCATGAAAATTTGTGGTGTTGAAATTAAAGGCAATGATGCAATCATCTGTCTCCTTTCGCTTTCTGACGGTGTATTTAACATTCCAGACTGCCGAGTTTCGAAGGTTTCTATTGGTGATGCAAACGACACACAGAAAATGAAAGACTTTCAATTTTCTTTTGCAAAACTTATGGAAGATTACCAAGTAGACAAGGTTGTTATTCGCCAACGTCAAACTAAAGGCAAATTTGCTGGCGGTGGTTTTGGTTTCAAACTTGAAGCGGCGATTCAACTGATTAACGACCTTGATGTCGTGGTAGTTGCTCCAACTCAAATTAAAGAAAACCTTAAGCGTCATCCATTAATGATGAAGTTTAAAGAAACAGGTCTTAAGCAATACCAAGAAGCTCCGTTCACAACGGCTTATGCTTGCTTAATGGACAAAAGTGCTTAATCGTCTTATTTTACAATTCTAGTGAGCCTTCATTAGAATTGTAAAAATCGAGCAGCAATAAAAAATGGCGGTTATTTAGCGTTCTTTTTAATTAAGAACATTAAATAACCGCCATTTTTACATCTGAATAATGCCTAAACTTAATGAGTGTTCACATTGAAGTTAACCGCTAAAGCTAAAATTGATATAAAGATTTAATAGTTTCTCTTAGCCAAATAATCACCGGATTATAAGCGTTTCTTTTGTGCCATAACATAGTGAAAGGAATGAGTAATTTATCTTTGTATTCATCATTAAGTGGAATGGGCAGACACACTAAATTTGGGTGCAATTGCTCAGTGTATTTCGAACAATACTGAGGTGCCGTGGTCATCATATGATGATGAGGTTGCGCTGCCATAAACAGTGACTGCTCAAAGCTCGCCATCGTCAATGCAATGTTTCTCTTCAGCTCAAGATCAATCAAAACTTCATCTAACGCCCACGTTTCACTTTTCTCCCACACGATGTTGATATGTGGGTAGCTTAAGAACGTGTCCATATTCCATTCTTGCTGTAAAGCGGGGTGATCTTTTCGCAGATAGACAACTGGCATATCATGAAATAGCACTTCAAAGTCAATAAAGTAAGGCAAAGCACTCAGCGATTCTTTCGACCTTGGGTGTGTTTCTCTTCCTGAAAAGCCGATATCTGATTCACCACGTACTAAAGCATCAATCGAGTCATAATCCCAACTGCGCGTTTTAACTTTGGCATTGGGGTATCTTTGATAGGTTTCTTTCAGTAGATCATTCAACATGATCAAAAACAGGGGCGATTCGACCTCCAAGCTCAAGGTAATGTCGCTGGGCGTTTCATCCCCTCTTTTTGTCAAAATTTGGCTGCCGATTTGTAACCAATCTTGTAGATCATGCGCCATGCTCATTGCCAAAGGGGTTGGAGCTAACCCTTGAGGCGTTTTGACAAATAGCGGGTCTTCAAACCAATCTCGCAATTTGGTGAGTGATTTACTGACAGTGGAAGGTGTAACATTCAGCTTCTTAGCCGTTTTAGAAACACTTTGCTCTTGCAGTAGCAATTGCAAAGTGAACAGTAAATTCAAATCAAGACGCGCGAGTGATTTCTTCATAGTCATTTTGAGTGCAAGATGGACGTACCCATAATATTAAAGCCAAGCCAATAACACCACCACCAGCAAGAATAAACGCCAGCATTCCCAATGCGCTCACTCCGATCACACCCATAAACCAGATATAAAATGCAGAAGTGCATACTTGTGCGACGCCCAAAATAGAACTCGCAACACCGGCTCGTTTCGAATAAGGACTCAATGCTTGACTCATTGTGACGCCAAAACCTAAAGAAAAACCAGCAGATACGAGCCCAAAACCGATGAAGGTGACAGCATGATCAAGTTGATAACTAAATGATAAACTGACAAGGCTTGCAGCCGTCACCAATAATAATTGAGCCGCCGCCATCAGCGTTCGTTGCTTAAAAATAGACAATGCAAATGGTGCAGAAAAAGACACCAACATACTGACGAACGCCGTGCCTGCCATCACCGCAGAATAGCCAGCTCGGTCTAAACCTAATTCGCTCATCAATAGCATGGGAGAGACATTCACGTAGGTTAAAATTGCAGTTACTGCCAAAGATGTCATGACCACGCGGCTAACAAAGAAAGAGGTCTTAAACGATTCCACTTTCCAAGCATCATCAACTGGCTGATCATCATTCGCGCTATCTTTCGAACTGTTTTGGGGCGGCATCCCCTTAACCAAAGAAGTATTTGTTGAAGGAATCCTTTTTGAAAAGGTCTCTTTTAAAACAAACAGAGATAGCGCCACCACCACACCCATTCCTGTCATAGTGACAAACAAGCTCTGCCATGGGTATTGCGTCATGATCAAATGCCCAAGAACAGGCGCAAGTACAGGAACAATACAAGTGATACCATTCAGCATCGACAAGATTTTCGCGCGTTTTTTATCGTCTAAAACATCCCGAAGGATCGCAAAAGCCACAACATAGCAGGAGCCCGCCCCAATGCCTTGCACAAATCGAGCGATCAAGAAAAACTCAGCATTCTCAGCGGTCCCCCCAGTGAAAGAAGCGATAGAAAAAATGACTGCACCAGCGATGGCAACTGGCTTTCTGCCAATCGCGTCTGCTAATTTTCCAGCAAACAGCATAGTAGCAGCCATACCGGCGAGATAAATGGAAAAGGCGATATGGAGCTGAGCTTCAGAGGCGTGTAAATCAGCCGCTATTTGCGGTAAACCTACCAGATATAAGTCAATTGCGGTTGGATAAAGCAGCACTAACGCAAAGCTGCAAAAAAGAAAACGTAACATAAAACCTCAGAGAAGAATCCTAAACACAATAGGAAAGAATGATCTGTGAAGATGTTACGTCTTCAATAAGATTGTGACGATTGGCTTATGCGACAACAGGTATGTCCGATTACGACATACCGTTTTTGTTAATCAGGTGAGAGACTTAAACATCAAACAATTCGACACCAGATATTTAGTCAGTTGCTAACGGCTTTAGATCTGAAAATGAAGCTTCCAGTTTAATACCAAATTGAGTTCGAAGTGTTTCTAGATAAGACTCATTTTCTTCTAACACCGTTTCTTCCGTGATGCCATTCACTACCTTTTTCATCGTGTTATTAAAAATAGTCACAATGCCATTCTCAATTGGAAACGCAGCAATACGAGAAGTCACAAACAAAGACTTAGGGTGATTCGACACATAAAAATTACCATATGATTTATCCGCGTCATACACGTTGGTCATATCAAGACTGTACAAGCTTTGCCAAATAAAGCCTTCATTGTCGTCAGGTAACTTCACTTGAAGCATGTAACCAAATTGCTCAGTTTCTATAAAACGAAACGTTTGAATATCAGTAGAAAGCTCTTTATCAGTGACTAAAGGCAAAGGAGAACGAGGTGTGTGAGAACCAAAGCCCGCATCAACAATCCATAACTGCTCATCTAGGTTAACGACACTGACTTGGTGGCTTCTTCCGGTAGGCTCACCAGCTAAATGTACTCTTCCCAATAATGCTCTCGTGTCAAAACCGGTCGCTTTCAAAGTTTTCAAAAGAAGACCATTTAGTTCAAAACAATAGCCACCGCGTTCTTTATGAATCAGTTTGTTGATGAGTTCTTCATCACTCAGTGAAATACTTTTCCCTAAGGCAATATCGAAATTCTCGAATGGTATTCTTCGGTGTTGAGCGTTGTGTAAAGCCTTCAACCCTTCTTCGGTTAAAGCTGGTTTGGAAGTAAGCCCTACTTTTGTTAGATAGCTATCAAAGTCACTGTTATTCATTGTATCCCTCCAGAAATTTTCGATAAGTGATTAGTTCTTTCGTGAACCATACCAATGTCGGCATCATAAAACTTCAAGTTAACTTGAGATCAAGAGGTATTTCAAAAAGTGCTGCTTTTGATTTCGTAGAATTGCAGTTAAAGCAGTAACCTCTTTCACCCATTGAGGGGTGTCAGTACGAGAAGAACCACAATATAAGATCAGTGCTTGTTCGATTACGGATGTGACTTAGGAAAAGGCTATTTGTTTAGTAAACCCATTGAAGAGCGAGAAGAAAATTAATGCGAAAAAAAGGTAAGCACTAAAGAAGAGAGTGCTTACCTAATTTGTTAATCAAGAATAATATGAGGCAAGTAACGCGACATATCTTGTGTCACTAACGACCGGTCTTCTCGAATTGAAATGCCAGCGGGTTCATCATTGATCAACCAACTGCCCACCAATGTGTAGTTATCACCAAACTTTGGTAAAGGGTGGAAAGCTTGAATGATATGCCCCTCCTCCCCATACGGTCCTTCAGTATCTAGCACCAATTTATTATCCCGTACTACCTGTATATTGGCACCTTCACGAGAAAAAAGCGGCTTAATCACATGGTCTTTTAGCTCTGCATTTTTTAGGCTTTGTAGCTTAGGATCATCAGAAAAATAAGAAGCCAGCAAGTTAGGATGGTTAGGGAATTTCTGCCATAGCAGGGGAAGCAACGCTTTATTCGACAAGATCGATTTCCACATCGGTTCTAGCCAGTTCACTTTCGCGGTATGCAGGTGCTTAGCGTACTCTTCTTGAAACATAAATTCCCAAGGGTACAACTTAAACATCCAACGAATAAGGTTATCTTCTGAATCAGTAAATTCACCGTCTTGAGTTAACCCTATATCTTCAATATGAACAAACTTAGTGTCGAGCCCAGCTTCAATGGCGCAATCTTGCATGTACTGCACGGTCCCGCGATCTTCTTCAGTGTCTTTACAACACGAAAAATGTAATGTTTGTCCCGGTTGCAACCTAGATAGCTCTTGGAATCGCGCCATCATTAGCTCTTGCAGCAAGTTAAACTGGTCTGAGTCGCGTCTTAATTTCCCAGACTTCACTTGGTCTTCTAGCCAAAACCATTGCCAGAATCCAGTTTCAAACAGAGAAGTCGGGGTATCTGCATTGTTCTCATAGAACTTAGCAGGGCCATTACCGTCATAAGCTAAATCAATACGTGAATAGAGAGAAGGTTCTTTACGCATCCATGAATTTTGGACTTCTTGCCACATGGCTTCAGGGATTTGAAAGCGCTTTAACCAGAACTCATCTTTAACCACCATGTCGACCACCTCAAGACACATTTCATGGATCTCTTGAGTCGGCTGTTCAAGGTCTTGCTCGATCTGTTTAAGCGTAAACTGATAATAAGCAGTTTCATCCCAATAAGGTTCTTCATACATGCTATGGAAGCCAAAGCCGTATTCCGCGGCTAAGTGCTTCCAATTTTTGCGGGGGGTCGAGCTCAGTCGAAGCATTATCCGCCCCAACTCTTACTAGAGCTCTTAGAACTGCTCCAACTTGATTTAGCAGAGACTGTTGAACCGAAACCGCCGCGAGAAATGGTTCTTTTCGCCGTTGCTTTCGGTTTTAAATCCTCCCGACTGACCGAGATTTTGCCACGCTTATACGTTTTACCGTAGTTACGTCCATCAGAAGAAATCCAATCACCGTAAAACACGCTATTTCGGTAGGTAGAAGTGAACATTGGCTGTGAATAATGACGTCTGTCATCTATAAGACGGCTGAACATAAAGCCAGCCATTGCAGGCATAAACCAATTGTTCTGCGGCGCAGCAACACAACCACTGAAACCAAACTCACTCGCGCAGTCATTCATTGACTTAAACTTAGGTGCGGTGCGATCAGCTTCTATTAACGCTTCTTGATAAGCAGTTTGACACTCCGCAGTATAGCTAGGGTGATCGCTAATACATTCATCGATAGTACCGTAGATATTGGTTTGTACTGAATCATCACTGCAACCAGAAATCATCGCGGTGGTTACGGCAACTGAAATTGGCGCTAGGCTAAATTTACGCCAGTTTTTACGCATCTCTGGCAGAATTACATTTTGGCTACGTTTCATTACGCCTCCTAGTAAGTCATACAAGCAGCGTTTAGCAAACCAATCGCAATCGACATTGAGCCCATCACAATACCTGCAGGGATCTCATTATCTTTAATACGATCAACCAATTTAGGCATGAAACCAAAACGGACGATAGCAAAAGCAAGCAGCTGTGCAATTAACGCAACAACACCCCAAACTGCAAAGTCGATAAGGTTAACTGAATTAGTTGCCGCACCCGCAATGGCTAAACTGTAACCGATGAATGCACCAGATAAAGTCAAACCTGCTGCCACGTTTTTATCATCTTTAACGAGCTTCCACTCGTCATAAGGTGTGCAGCGAATATAGACGAACTTGAATAGTAATAAGAAAAAAATCGACAGCGCAAAATAAAGTGCGAATGCACCTAAGCCTGCCAGTGAGTTCAATAATTGAGACATGAGCCTTCCTTGATGGCGAAAATAAAAATTAAATTTAGCTGATTAATGTAAAGTCGGTGGGTGTTAAGTTGATGCCTGTACTCGTCACGACACTTCGGTCATGCTGATTGTTAACAATCGTTTCCTCACCGCTGACCAAAAGCGACTCAAAAAGATCATCAGAAACTTGTCGTTCATACACCATCACAAATTGATCGGTCGTGGTCATATTTCCAGACTGATCCCACGTGGTTTCTGTCATAGGAACAGGGCGAGTGTTTTCCCAGACTTTAGTGAAGACTTGTTCTTCTAATGTTTTCTCCGCCGTCACGATCTCGTTATCAAGTACAGCTTGCCAGCGAGCTTGAGTATCAATGGGTTTAGATTCATAGAAGTACCATAGCTTCACTTCTTCAACACCAGACTCATCAGTGCCGTGCTGAAGTATTTGCAAAAAACCTTCATCGTCTGTGTAGTAACGCAGCAAACGGCTTTGACTATCGAGCTTAACTTCACCAACCGCTTTGATTATCTGAGTTCGAGCAGCCCCTTCAATGGTTAGATCGGGTTCTATAATTTTAAGCTTAAGATCGTCAAGTTCAAAAGCGCCGCCTAAGCGAAGGCCAAGTACTTCCGGTGCTTGTGGGCGTTGAGGTTTCTCTTCTTTTTGTTTCTTAAACCAACCAAACATCGCTTTCTCCAAAGTCGTGAGTCAGTAATATGAGTGTATGGTCAAAGAGATTGAGCGCAATATAAAGCCACCACGCATGAAATAAACGTCGTGGCGGCATTGCACTCAATAATAGTTGACGATTACTTACCTAGAATGCGCGCAAGTTCATCTTCTGCTGAACTGCTGCCTGCGCCACTGATTCCAGCCTCTGCCAGCTTCTTGTCTAAGCTGCTACCAGATTGCTCTTCTTGAAGTTCCGCAGATGCTTCAAATTGAGCTTGTCTTTCATCTTGACGACGTTTAATACGATCAAGAGATTCAACCGCCGTATGCATTTTGGCATTCGCACCAACATTCGTCGCCGATACTGCCGCTTGAGCTTTTTGAACGGCTTCATTAGCTTTAACAACGTCGACTTGCTGCTCAAGTTGACGCAGTTTATCTTTGGCTTGGGCGATGTTGACACGCATCGACTGATCCGACTGCGTGAACTGCTGTAGGTAAGTTTCTTCGGCTTGCTGTTCATTACGCAATGACGCAACTTTAGTTGCACATTCTAATGCTAACTCTTGCTGCCCCTTTTCCATCGCTGAACGAGCATGACCTTCATATTCAGCGATTCCAGCATCAAAGCTTGTGACTTTCTTCTGAGAAAGCTTACGCTTCGCGATGATTTTAACCAAAGCTTCATCTGAACGGCGAAGTTCCTCTTTCGCTTCACGAATCTCTTGATCAAGAATACGTAATGCTTGATTGTCTGCTGCCGCTTCTGCTGCTTCGTTAGCGCCACCTTTGATTGCGGTAACTAATTTTTTCCATACACTCATAGCGGGCTCCTTATAGGTATTCTTGATATAGGTCGATGAAAGCTTCTACGTTTCTAAACAAAGTCGCGACTTCAATAACAATGCTCTCTTGCTTCGATTGCGAAGACAACGAACCAAACGCGGTATAATAGCTATTGCCATTCACATCATTAATGCCAATGGTCGATAGTGGGAACATTTTATGTGTACGCAGAATGGTTTCATTCAACACAGGAATATCTTTTACATCCGCTTGAGCGAACAGTAAAACTTCAACCAAAATTTGCTCACCAGAAACGGCTAAGAAAGCGTTGATTCCATCTTCATTTTTGATAACTAACGATTGTTCAGCTTCCTCTACGCTCCAACCTTGATGTTCACTTAAGAACGCTTGTAATTCACTTAATGTCCAATTCATCGTTATTTAGCCTTTTGACGTTAATACCTAACACAATACTGCTGCACGATTTTATCAATATGCCATCCACTTAATCATTTGTACCCATTGAGTATTGGTACTAATAGATCGTTCGAATCAAGGCATAAGTTAAATCGTGCGGCACCAAAGTAACCATTCTTTCTAGGTCATGCCCCCAATATTCAGGCAGCAGAGTAAGCCCTAATGATTATCTTAATATACAAAATACCACTTGATAGTTACAGATTTTATAAATGCAAGCAATTGAAAATATTGAAAGTATTGAAAGTATTGAAAGTATTGAAAGTATTGAAAGTATTGAAAGTATTGACAAGAGCAGCAACTGAGTCACATACCCTAATAATATTTTCAATTAAATTCAAATCCCCATAAGCGCATACCTAAGACAGGCACTCGTTCATAATTTAAACAGCGTAATACACCACATGCAAAAATAGAGTTACAAATGTCGCAACCAGCAAAAGAAAAACCGTTAAAAGTTTAACGTTTTTTGTTGATGTCATGATTTGAGGTAAAGCTGTGCTGGTTAAAGTTTCTATACGGTCGGAAGGCAATAAAATAATGGAGGTAATGAAATAACTGCGATTCAAAAACGATTTCCTAAGAGCTCTATTTCTCACTTTGGTTTCGTATTTTCATTTTGACTTACATTTTAATTATTACATATACGTAATAATGATTTTCCATTTGGTGGGATTATCAAACCAATACAAAACTCTATACTAGCCCCAACAAAACGAGAGAGCGGAAACAAACAAGCTCAACTACGCTTAAAACACAAAACTGGGTTACTCAGTTTAAACCGTTGCTTTAAGCCGAATGAAGCTTCCGCTTCACTGACTAATAAAGGAAAACTCCAATGGCACTTGAAATCAAACCAGGTCAAACATCTATTAAATCTAAAGCTATGGTTGCTTGGGCAGCCGGTGAAGCACTTAAAATGGAAGAAGTTGATGTTCAACTTCCTAAAGCTGGTGAAGTTCTTGTTCGCATCGTCGCGACTGGCGTATGTCACACTGACGCATTCACATTATCAGGTGACGATCCAGAAGGTATCTTCCCATCAATCCTTGGTCACGAAGGTGGCGGCATTGTTGAAATGATAGGCGAAGGCGTAACCAGTGTTGAAGTTGGCGACCATGTTATCCCACTTTACACTGCGGAATGTGGCGAATGTAAATTCTGTAAGTCTGGCAAAACAAACCTTTGCCAAGCAGTACGTGAGACTCAAGGTAAAGGCTTAATGCCAGATGGAACGAGCCGTTTCTCTATCAATGGCGAAACGATTTTCCATTACATGGGTTGCTCAACGTTCTCTGAGTACACAGTACTTCCAGAAATCTCGTTAGCAAAAGTATCTAAAGACGCACCACTTGAAGAAGTTTGTCTTCTAGGCTGTGGTGTAACAACGGGCATGGGCGCGGTATTAAACACGGCTAAAGTAGAAAAAGGCGACAACGTTGCTGTATTCGGTCTTGGTGGTATCGGTCTGTCTGCAATCATTGGTGCTCGCATGGCTGGTGCAGACCGCATAATCGGTGTTGATATCAACGAGAGTAAATTCGAGCTAGCAAAACAGCTTGGCGCAACTGACTGCATCAACCCAACGAAATTCGATAAGCCAATTCAAGAAGTGATTGTTGATATGACAGACGGCGGCGTTGAATACTCTTTCGAGTGTATTGGTAACGTAAACGTTATGCGTCAAGCACTTGAGTGCTGCCACAAAGGTTGGGGCGAATCTGTAATTATCGGTGTTGCTGGTGCTGGTCAAGAGATCGCAACTCGTCCATTCCAACTAGTGACTGGTCGTGTATGGCGTGGTTCTGCATTCGGTGGTGTTAAAGGCCGCTCTGAGCTTCCAGAAATCGTAAACCGTTACATGGCTGGTGAGTTTGGCTTACAAGAGTTCATTACTCACACTATGGGTCTGCAAGACGTAAATGAAGCGTTCGACCTAATGCACAAAGGTGAGTCTATCCGTACTGTTTTACACATGGATAAATAGCCTAAACAGGTTTAAGTAACATAAGCTTAGCTAAGTCACCCAAGCAGAAGTCAGTGACCTAGACATAGGCGAACAACCTAACTTCGCTTTACCTAATAGCCGTTCTTCTCTAAGAGCGGCTATTCCAATATCAAAGGCTTAATCATCATGTCTATCGAAAATATCAGCCAAGCAAAAGTTGCCGACGGTTGGCACAAACAATACAGCCACCACTCTGCCACTCTTAACTGCAATATGCGTTTTGCTATCTTTTTACCGCCGAATGCAAGCAAAGAAAACCCAGTTCCCGTTTTATACTGGTTATCTGGCTTAACCTGCACAGACGAAAATTTCATGCAAAAAGCCAATGCTTTCAAAGCGGCTGCCGAGCAAGGCATTGCGATAGTTGCACCTGACACTAGTCCTCGCGGTGAAAATGTGCCAAATGATGAAAGTTACGATATGGGTCAAGGCGCGGGCTTTTACCTAAACGCAACTCAAGCACCTTGGAATGATCACTACCACATGTATGACTACATCGTGACAGAACTTCCAGCGCTAATTGAAGCTTACTTTCCAGTAACGGCAATCAAGTCGATTTCAGGACACAGCATGGGCGGGCATGGTGCACTGACCATAGGTATCAAAAATTCGGATAGCTATCGTTCTATTTCAGCATTCAGTCCGATCAGTAATCCAATGCAATGCCCTTGGGGGCAAAAGGCGTTCAGCCAATACCTAGGCAGTGATATTGAGTCTTGGAAGCAGTATGACGCTTCAGAATTGATGAAAGAACATAGCATTGAGCTTCCAATTTTAGTTGACCAAGGTGAAGCGGATAACTTCTTAGTAGAGCAGCTAAAACCTGAGCAATTGATAGAAGCAGCCAAAGTGAACAATACAGATTTAGAACTGCGCATGCAGCCCGGTTATGATCACGGCTATTTCTTTATCTCTACCTTCATCAGTGACCACATTGAGTTCCACGCCGCCTACTTAAACAAGTAAGCTTGGAATAAAAACCTGTTACCATAGCAACCTTATTTTTATTGATGTTACTGTCACCCTATTAGTAACGGTTGCTATACAGCAAGGTTTGCAATGAATACAAAACTCGCACTAAAAACGGCAAAAGTTCTTTTCTTTATTGTCGTATTACTCAGTGGTTTATTTACCGCTTGGCTTTTTATCCCTACGCCTTCAATTTTGGATAAACAAGTACTCGACGTACCTTTAACCAAGCCATTTAAATTGGTTTCTTACCGAAATAACCCGAACGATGCCAGCATGCCATTCACTTACCATTACTACGTGGTTTCTGACGTAAGTGATATTGAAAATATGGAACCTTTCCTCATCACTACAGATAAGTTTGCCAAACTGGGCGAATTCGATGAGAACACATTTTCTCTCAGTGTGAACGGGAAAATAGAGCAGTACACGAATGATCTTTGGATTGAAAAATCCGATGGAAAACTCCAACACTGGTATGTAAGTATCAATGCTCGATACATTAGGTAACCCTTACGCACACCTCTGCCAATATATTCACACGCACAATGCCAATCAATAATTTTATAAATAGACCGTAACTTTGACTTGGCTCATTTGGAAATGATTCTCATTAATATAAGGTGAGTTATCATTTCCTAAAGTCAGTTAACTATGTTTGGAATATTGCTATTACTGCACGTATTGGGCGCCACCATTTGGACTGGCGGGCATATCGTACTTTCAGTTGTCGTATTACCCCGAGTATTAAAAGAACGATCGCCTGAAGAGTTACTCAAGTTTGAATCTGTCTATGAAAAAATTGGGATGCCTGCCCTCGTAACACAGATCGTTACAGGCATAATGCTTGCCTTCCATATGTTGCCTGACATTAACCAATGGACTGATTTCTCAAACCCTATCACTCACGTACTTTGGCTTAAATTTTCTCTTTTGTTCATCACTTTTTGCTTTGCCTTAAGCGCTAGATTTAGAGTCATACCCAACTTATCACCTGACACCCTAAAAACCATGGCTTGGCATATTATCCCTGTCACCATTTTATCAATATGCTTTGTCGTGGTAGGCGTTTCGTTTCGAACTGGCTGGTTCTACTAATCCAATTGGAAATGCTAAAAATTCAAATGAGAGTTCTCCTAACTCCGCTATAGAAGATGAACTAGGCTTATGTAAGAATGCGGGCTTCACATAATTTTGAGAAAGAAGTCACCACATGAATTTCCAAGCTGCCATTTTCGATATGGATGGATTACTCCTCGACACTGAACGGGTTTGTATGCGTATTTTTGAAGAAGCATGCCAAGCCCAAGGTGTACCATTCCTAAAAGACGTGTATCTCAATATTATTGGCTGTAATGCAAAAACGATTGAGCAATTATTCCGTAAGGGCTACGGCAAAGATCTCGATTATCCAGCACTCAATAACGAGTGGCGTACTCGATACAGCAACATAGTAAAACACCAAGCTATTCCCGTGAAAGAAGGAGTGATCGAACTCCTGGAGTGGCTCAAATCAAAAAACATTCCTATCGCAGTGGCAACTTCCACACAACTTGATCTTGCAGAGGTAAAGCTCAAATTAGCAGGGCTGGATTCCTACTTCACATCATTAAGTACAGGCTGCGAAGTTACTCATGGTAAACCTCATCCTGAAATCTACTTGCTCGCAGCAGAACGTCTTGGCGTAGCTCCAGAAAAATGTCTCGCATTTGAAGATTCAAACAACGGCACTCGCGCAGCCGTCGCAGCCAATATGATGACCTTTCAAGTACCTGACCTTGTAGAGCCATGCGATGAAGTCAAAGCTTTAGGTCATACGATTCTGCCTTCGTTAACGGATACTTTAAAGCATTTAAAAAACGCCTAAGCCTCATAAATAGAAGATAAGGAAAGCCAGTGGAATTCATTCTCGATAAATTTAACGGCATCATTATTGATGTGACAAGTGTGCCAAATGACACCAAAATTTTTGAGCAAGAGCTGACCGAGATCTTACAGTTTTCGTCAGAAAATCGAAAAGGAATCACTTGGCTTAGCTTACCGATCTCTCAATCCCAATTGATTCCTGTGGCTACTCAAGCCGGGTTTGTTTTTCATAATTGCCTTGAAGCTGAAATTACACTGGTTCATAAATCCGATTCAGTCTCTTTTGTGCCATTCATCCCCACTCACACTCTTGGGGCTGGCGCATTAATTACCAATGATGATCATGAACTTCTCGTTATCAAAGAACATGGGATGACAGGTTATAAGCTCCCAGGTGGGCACATTGAATTAGCAGAAAACATAGAAGAGTCCATCATTAGAGAAACACTAGAAGAAACGGGCGTGGAAGCCACATTTCAGTCCGTGGTAGGCATGACAACAAAGCACCCCTACCAATTTGGTAAATCGAACTTGTACTTTATTTGCCACCTAACGGCAGACACTCAAGACATCGACATTCAAGATACTCATGAAATCGCCGAAGCTAAGTGGATTTCAGTGGATGAGTTCATTGAAGACGAGAAGAACTTCCCATTTAACCGCCAAATGGTCCGCGCATTAGTGGGTAAGAAAGGCTTAGAGAAAGTTAAAGTAGAAGGGAATCACGGGCTTCATAAGAAGCAAGAAATCTTCTTTTCTCATACCGAGTTATAAATCTCATCGCACTTTTTTCTATAGTCATTTTTTCTGAAAAAAAAGCGCCACTTCATACGAATGTGGCGCTTTTAGTTAGTTAAGCCAACTGTGTTGTTATTCCATCTTTATTCAATAGCCAAGTTCTGTAGATCAGTTCAATGGCTTAAACTTGTTGACTAGGTCAGTTTTGTTGAACAATTATTCGCTACTCGATTAGAAAAAGCCAAGAGGGTTAGTGTCGTAACTGATCAATAAGTTTTTAGTGTTTTGGTAGTGATCTAGCATCATCTTATGAGTTTCACGTCCAATGCCCGATTTCTTGTACCCACCGAATGCCGCATGCGCAGGGTAAGCGTGGTAGCAGTTCACCCAAATACGTCCTGCTTCAATTTTACGCCCCATTCGATAGGCTAGGTTTGCATCACGAGTCCACACCCCAGCACCCAACCCATACTCGGTATCATTGGCAATCGCCAATGCTTCAGCTTCATCTTTAAAGGTAGTTACGGCAATAACAGGGCCAAAGATTTCTTCTTGGAACACTCGCATCTTATTGTTGCCTTCCAACATCGTTGGTTGAATATAATAGCCGTTACCCAAATCATCAGGTTGTTGAGCAATTTCACCGCCAGTCAGTACTTTTGCCCCTTCTTGACGACCAATTTCCAGATAACTTAGGATCTTATCAAACTGCTCTTTTGAAGCTTGAGCGCCCACTTGCGTGTCGGTATCCAGTGGGTTGCCTTGTTTAATGGTTTGCGCTCTTTCAACCACCTTCGCAATAAACTTATCGTAAACCGATTCATGGATCAGTACGCGTGATGGACAAGTACACACTTCTCCTTGGTTAAAGAATGCCAGCAGCATGCCTTCTACACATTTATCTAGGTACTCATCTTCATGGTTGAAAATATCAGGGAAATAGATATTCGGAGACTTACCGCCCAATTCAACCGTTGATGGAATCAAGCTTTCAGCGGCACATTTCAGTATATGATGACCCACTTCAGTTGAGCCTGTGAAAGCCAATTTAGCAATGCGATCACTGGTTGCTAACGCTTGACCAGCTTCGCTACCAAAGCCATTCACGACATTGATAACACCAGCAGGAAGAAGGTCTGCAATTTTTTCCATTAATACCAAAATAGAGGTGGGAGTCTGCTCTGCTGGTTTTAAAACAATACAACAACCAGCCGCTAACGCAGGCGCAAGTTTCCAAGCCGCCATTAAGATTGGGAAGTTCCAAGGGATGATTTGCCCGACCACACCAATTGGTTCTGGGAAATGATAACTTGCGGTGTTTGAATCCAGCTCTGCTGCGCTGCCTTCTTGCGCTCTAATACAACCCGCAAAGTAACGGAAATGATCAACAACTAAAGGAATATCAGCAGCCAAAGTTTCACGTACAGGTTTGCCATTTTCCCAAGTTTCAGCAACCGCAATTTCTTCTAAGTTTGCTTCAATTCGATCGGCTATTTTCAGTAAAATATTTGAGCGTTCAGTAACACTTGTGCTTGCCCAACTAGCTCTCGCCGCATGCGCTGCATCTAACGCTAAAGAAATATCGGCTTCCGTAGATCGTGCCACTTGGCAATAAGGTTCACCATTGACGGGTGAAATATTGTCAAAGTATTCGCCACTTACAGGCTTCACCCACTCACCGCCGATAAAGTTATCGTATTGAGCTTTAAAGTTCACCACTGCATTTTCACTACCCGGCTGCGCATAAATCATAGTTAGATCCTTCCACTTTCAATTCTGTTTGAGTTATTGATTTCTATTCCGTTTTTTAAACGTAATGTGTTTAAAACATGGTTGTTCCGTGTTTTTCTCACACCAGTAACAACGCAAATCACACGCCAATACTTCAAAACTTGTTGTTAATAAAATGTAAAACTATGATTACCAAACAATAACAACCTGAAGTGTATTAACTTTGAACTGTGGTAGAGGAAGTGTCTCAGTGTTCAAGTGTCCCACTTTGGAACACCCTAACTGTCACAGCTTGGAACGGTCATGCAACTTCAGCAATCCAAAACCTCATTGAAGCACACATCCACTTCTGACTGGCTCTCATCTTCTTGGGGGCGCAGCAGTGAAGCAGGTCTAAAACAAAGGCGTCTCCCAGAAGATATTCGCTTACCTCAATCTCTTCTAAAAGAGCGCAGATACGGCTCGGCTAACCTCATCCAAATCGTCAAGCAAGTCGCACTACCCTTGTTTAATCAAATGTTTGCGCGTAGTGATAGTCGTTTAATTTTGACCGATGTTGAAGGCGTAATATTGGCAAGTTGGGGACAGGAAAAATTTAAGGAGAAGCTGACTACAATCGCATTAAGTTCTGGTGCTTGCTGGCAAGAACAACTTAAAGGGACCAATGCAATCGGCACAGCCATCGTTGAGGCTAAGCCTGTATCCATTATTGGAGACCAGCATTTTATCCACCAGCATCGGTTCATAAGTTGCTCCGCTTGCCCCATTTTTGATCATCAAGGGCAAATGATCGGTATCTTGGATATCACCAGTGAACAGCAGCAACACAACTCAACGGTTCAACTGCTCGTACAGAACATGATTCAACTTATTGAAAATCAGTTACTCAGCCATATCCCACAAGGCACTATTCGCATTGATTTAGCGTATGAAAAATCACTGCTGCACAGTGGCTGGCAAGGGATTGTAATTGCTGATAAAACGGGGCAAATACTTGCGCACAATCAAGTCGCCTCCCAGTTGTTAGAACAAACATCCGTAGTCGGTGAGTCTATTGAATCACTATTCGAAAAGCCGTTCTCTGAATCTTCCTTTGTGTTTGAAAAGCAGCAACTGCAAGCCCCACCTAAACGGACTCGCGCTTTAACTATGTCTTGCGATTTACACCACGGTGACCACCATATTGAACACGTTTGGCAACAAGCGAATAAGGTTATCGACAAAGACATCAGCTTATTAATTCTTGGGGAAACGGGTGTAGGCAAAGGCGAATTCGTCAAAGCTTTACACAAGCAAAGCCAGCGAAAATCGGCACCATTAGTGGCGGTGAATTGTGGTGCGTTACCAAAAGATTTAATCGAATCAGAATTATTTGGCTACGCGCCCGGAGCCTTTACAGGCGCAAGCCATAAAGGCTACCAAGGAAAGATAAGGCAAGCGGACAAAGGCATTTTGTTTTTAGACGAAATCGCCGACATGCCATTAGAAGCACAATGCCGGTTATTGCATGTCTTACAAGACAAGTCCGTTGTACCGGTTGGATCAAACCAAAGTATCAATGTGGATTGCCAAATCATTGCCGCCACCCACAAAAACCTAGAGCAACTAGTTGAAAGTGGAGAGTTTAGACAAGATCTCTACTACCGATTGAATGGACTGGCGTTCCACTTACCAAGCTTAAAAGAAAGAGACGATAAGCCAGCGCTCATTAAAACGATCCATCAAAAATACTCAGAGCACAACCAAACTATTTGCCCTAGCCTAATGGAACGCCTTTGTACGTATTCCTGGCCAGGAAATATTCGGGAGTTAGACAACCTATTAAAAGTGACAGCTTTGCTGTCTTCTGGTGAGCCTCAATTGACTTTAGAGCATGTCCCAAATCATTTAGCTCAACATTTGAAAACAGCATACACACCTGAAGCCGCTTATCATGTAAGTTCACCACAGCATCACACATCGCAACTTAAGACTCCTCCAACAAATGGCTTTATGTCAGAAGGAACAAATTTAAAAGCCGCGGTTGAAGATACCTTGGTTCAAACCTATCAAGCTAACCAAGGTAATATCAGTAAGACCTCACGCATACTGGGAGTCAGCCGAAATACCATTTACCGGAAGCTTAAAACGCTTGGAATTCTTTAACCTTCAATGAAGCCTACGAAGCTGTGCTGCTATTACGGATTCGTAGTTCATGTGGCAATTGATGGTGTGCCTCAATGGGTTGGTTGTTGATTTGTTTCATTAAAACTTCAACTGCGAGGCGTGCCATGTCACTGATAGGAAAGTGAACAGAGGAAACCTTAGGGTAGTACATTTCACACCTGTCGATGCTATCAAAACTGATGAGTGCAACTTGCTCAGGAATCTTAATACCTTGTTCATGGAAAAACTGAACTGCTCCTGATGTCATGTCTTCACTGCATGAAAAAATGGCCGTCATATTAGGGTTTGCCTCATACAGCCTCTTCGCGGCATGGTACCCACTGGCTTGACGATAATCACCAGCGTCTTCAAGATCTTCAGAAATTAGCAAACCATCTTGCTTCAACGCTTCACGGTACCCTTGGGTTCTTAATTGGCTCGATAACCGATTCGGTGAACCTGCAATACAACCTATGGTTTTATGCCCCTGTTCAATCAGATGTTCAACGGCCGCTTTTGCTGCCTCAACATGATCAAATGTGACACAACGTGATTCTAAACCCTCGACTAAACGGTCAACGAGTACAAATGGAGTTGGTTTTTTCGCAAGCTCTCTAAGCTCGTCATCGCTTAAATGACGACTATTCAGAACATAACCATCACATCGCAAATCATTAAACCTTTGGATTGCTTCTCTCTCGCCAGCTTCCGTTTGGTGGCCTTGCGCCGTGATTAAAAACTTCTTATTTAAATCAAGTTCTGCTTGTACTTGATCCATCATCTCTCCGAAGAATCCACCCGTGTAATAGGTGACCAACAAGCCAATCATATTGGAAGATGATGTTGCTAATGAACGTGCAATTGCGCTGGGGCGATAATCAAGTTCTGCCATTGCAGCTTCTACTTTACGAACCGTATCCGCTCTAAATTTCCCTTCGCCGTTAATGATCCTAGAAACGGTGGAACGGTTTACGCCTGCAAGTTCTGCAACGTCTTTAATCCTTGCCATGTAAAGTTCTGTACCTTAATAAACGGCGCCTTTCATTCTTTTACCTAGAATGTATCACCGTTGATAAATTGAAATAGAATGCGTTGAAATAGAATGCACTGAAATGGAGTAGCAACCTGCCTGTATTATTTGTCTTTTGACTAAAAGGGGGCAATAGCTGGCAGGCTGCTAAAATCTTAATATTTGATGTGGATGCTGTTATTCATTCAATATTGAATAATCCGTCACCGTTACTTGTGCTTCATGGAGCGCTTCTTTGAGTTGCTGACTTGTTAGAGTGTTCAGCTCTATTTCTCGTTGATGGTAATAGCTGCTCTGCGCTTTAAGTGATTCATCAAGGTGAGCAGGGTGACACATAAATTCCAGCACATCAGTGTTCGTTTGAAGCCGTTTGATCTCTTTTACAATTGTATCCACGCCTACAGAATCACCATAAAACACATCGCTAAAACAGTAGCGCTTTAAAGATATATCTCCAGCGATTTGCCTTTGACCTCTAACCGGTACTCTATGAAAATTTGCCACTTCCAATACGACAGGGAGTACTTGAGGGTGAGTGTGAACATGGTGATGGCTATCGATATGGCTCAGAGTCGCGCCCGTTTTTTTGAACTGCTCAACTTGTAAACTCAGCTCATCAAACAACTCATTTTCATTGAACTGAGTTCTCGGCCAAAAGCGGTCTTGTGTAAGAAACTGACCATGATTGTCTGTGAGGCTACTTAGAGATGATAAAGCAGATCCTGCTGTTAGCCTAAAATGCAAACCAAGCTTCAGATAAGGTGCGGTCGTCAGTAAATCAATACCATGGTTTTGAGCTTCCATCCCTACCATTAATGTTGTGGAACGAACCACGCCCTGATTGGAGGAGTCAATAATGCCGGTGTTGACTCCTTGGCTCAGCCCATAATCATCCGCATTGAATATAACGTACATCTTAAATCCTTTATAAGTGACCGTTTATCACAACTTCAACTCATCAATATCGGCGTGAGCCATGCTCACACCGATATTAAGCCTGCCAATAATAGCTTTTTACTAATAAAATTTTTAAGTATTTTAGCCTTGCTTGTATTACGTTTTCTCATATTAATCAAAGCTAACTAGGCAAATGTCATCTTACTACTATGGCTAGATTAAGTCGGTACATCTTGCGCGACTTTTTTGCCATAAAACTGCGGTAAGTAGTCATAATTCACCTTCAATATCTCATCTAAAATATTCTTCGCTTTATTGATATCTTGAACCAATGGGTTACACGTTAAAGCCATCAGCCCTTTATCATAATCGCCATGAACCGCAGCTTCGACCGCCAATTGTTCATACGCTTTTACTTGAGTAATGAGCCCAGTAATAGCAGGAGAGAATGAACCAAATGCCAAAGGCTTTGCTCCCCAACTTCCTATCACCGCACTACACTCAATAACGGCATCATTTGGTAAAGCAGGGATAGCACCGTTATTACGTACATTAACAACATTAATCGTATTCAAATTGTTATACAGTGCATCCACTAGATTGAGTGAAGCATCGGAATAATACGCACCACCGCGTTCTTCCAATAGCTTGGGTTTTTCATCCAGCTGAACATCTTTATACAACTCAAACAGTTCAGCTTCTGTTTTCATCACTTGTTCAGCTCGGGTACCTTCACTTTCTGCCGCTTGCTTCTCTTCTGCTAACATTGCATCGGTTTGATAGAAGTAACGGTGGTAAGGGCACGGGATGGCACCTAGCGACTGTAAGAAATCCGGATTCCACGGTTCTTCAAAGATATTTTTCATACTGAAGTTAGCACCGTCCCCTACTTTTTCAAGCACGGTTGACGTTATATCTTTGCCTTCTAACCAGACTTTATGAGCCCACAACAAATGATTTAAGCCGGCGCATTCAAGAGAAAGTTGCTCTGGTTTGCACGCCATCATTTCAGCGATCATCATCTGCATTGAAACAGGGACATTGCACAGCCCTATCGTTTTTACTGAGCTGTATTTAAGAATCGCTTCAGTGACCAAGCCTGCAGGGTTTGTGAAGTTCAGCATCCATGCATCTGGAGCCAGTTCTTCAATATCTTTGCAAATATCCAGGATGACAGGGATGGTTCGCAATGCTTTAGCAAAACCACCTGCGCCCGTAGTTTCCTGGCCGATCACACCGTACTTTAATGGGATTTTTTCATCATTCGCCCGAGCATACAGCCCCCCGACTCGGAATTGAGTCATGATAAAATCAGCCCCTTCAATCGCTTCTCTTCGATTCAAAGTGGCTTTTACCTCAATATTCAAGCCTGAACGCTCAATCATGCGTTTAGCTAAAGCTTCAATAATGTAGAGCTTGTCTCGGCCAGCAGTCACATCAACCAAATGCACTTCATTAATCGGCAGTTGCTGATGACGGTTAATAATACCTTCTATCAATTCTGGGGTATAACTACTGCCACCACCAATAATCACAACTTTAAGATGCTGCTTTTTACTTGTTGTTTGTGTCATATTTTCACCTATACATCAGCAGTCTGAAGTTTAGAAACCAAAGCATCATGCTCTCGTTGCTGGCTATCTAATTTAAGATGAACTTCCAACATTTCTGTTGCGAGTTCTTGGACAACAATCGTCGTCATTAGATGATCTTGCGCGTGGACCATCACTAACGTCATGGGGACTTTCCCTTCACCCTGATCCAATTCAATCAGCTTAGTTTGCGTAAGGTGCGCTTTATTGATGCACTCTCGAGAACGCTTAATATTTTCTCTCGCGACGTCAAATTCACCTTTTCGCGCTTGTTGTAATGCTTCAAAACATAAGCTCCGAGCTTCACCAGCATTGACGATGATTTCCATTACAACTTGTTCTTGATCGATTTCTACAGAGGTATTCTGGTTTTCTTGAACACTCATGGTTAACTCCAAAATAATATCGAGTAAGGCTGAACTTAATCTCTGCCTTGCAATGTAATTCTTTGATAGTAAACCGTTAACTTAAACGTTGAGACGAGTGCTGGAGACAAAGTTCGACTTAGCTGTCACCCCATCACTCGTTCATTTAAATTAAGCGGTAACGCCAGCGCCTGCCGCTGATTCGGCTTCTTTTTTCGCTTGTTCAGCTTCGCCTTCTTGCTTAAGTAATTGCTTTTCGAACATTTTGAAAAAGGGCAAGTAGATGAACAGATCCATCACTAATAAAACACCCACTAATATTACGGGGGAAATGGTCCACCCAGAGCCCCACGATGCACCTAAAAAGGCAGGAGCAGTCCAAGCTGTTTGCGATACGCCCATGCCGACAAAGCCCATGTGCACGGCTGTGTAAGCAACAATGGCGTTTAAGACAGGAGCAAAAACGAAAGGTATAAACAAGGTTGGGTTCAAGACCAACGGGCTACCGAAAATAACCGGCTCGTTGATTTGAAACATTCCAGGAACAAAGCTCATGCGCCCTAAACTGCGTAAGTGCACTGAACGGCTGAAAATCATCAAGAGCACTAACGCTAACGTTGCACCTGAGCCACCAATGAAAATATAGAAATCCCAAAACGGTTGAGTGAACACATTAGGAATTGTCTCACCCGCTAAATACGCTTCTTGGTTAGCACTAATGTTTGTTAGGAAAATTGGCGAAAGCAGACCGACAACAATTGCTGCGCCATGAATACCCGCAAACCAAAGTAGCTGACACAATAACAAGGCACCAATGATGGCTGGTAAAGTGTTAGATGCGCTAACTAATGGACGAAATGCTTCAAGAACTAGGTCTGGAATAAGCATATTAAACTCAGCTTGAAGATATAAGCTTAATGGGAAAACCGTTAGGTAAATGAACACAATAGGGATCAGTACTTCAAACGATCGAGCAATAGCTGGCGGCACCTGCTCGGGAAGTTTTATGGTGATGTTGTACTTCTGGAGGATTCGATTCAGCTCGACCGCAAAGAAAGCACTGATAACGGCGGTAAATATGCCCGTCCCAGACAAATGCCCCATTGAAAGTGCACCTTCAGAAGCTGGCGAGGCGACTAAAAGGAAGGTCATCAAAGCTAAAGCACCATTGGTAATGCCATCCATACTATAAGCACGAGCTAAGTTATAGCCAATACCTATGGAAACAAACACCGCCATAATCCCCATCGTCATATTGAAGGGCATCATAATATTGTCGAAATTAGCGCTCGCAAAATCGAGCCAAGCGCGGCCGAAGCTGTTCGTCGTGTCTTCCGAGAATGGAGGGAAAGCAAAGACTAAAGCGAAACTTCCCACAATAATAAATGGCATCGCGACAATAAAACCGTCACGCATTGCTCTCACATGTTTTTGATTACCAACTTTAATAGCAATGGGTGCTATTTTATTTTCAACAAAGTTAATAACCATATTATAAAACGACATAGCTAAAGTCCTTTTTTAAATATACTTATTCCTACCCACATATTTATGCAGGTATAAATGAAATTTTATTAATTTTTAAAATAGTTGCTTTTAATTAACTCGGAATAAGGTCTAAGGCTTGTGTTAACGCTTCATCACCTTTCATCATTCCATAAGTCATTGCAGGTATGGCTTCTACTTTTTTGTTATAGCGGTCAGCCACTTTTTGAAGTTCATCCTTTTGGAATCGAACTTGGGGACCCAGTAAACATACATCGTACTCCTGGATTAAGTCATTAAATGCACTCACGGACACTGCTTCTATATGGCATTCAACGTTTCGAGAAACCGCGGCTTCTTGCATTTTTTTTACTAACATACTCGTAGACATACCGGCACTACAGCACAATAAAATCTTTTTCATCTTGCTCTCCAATCTAAAAATAATCGTAATCAAAGTGTTGTATGAATCTTAAACGATCAATTTATAAACTAAAAGCGCAACCGGTTGCGTTATGCGTGATTAAGATCTCAATAACCATAAGAATTGTGTATTTAATCGATGCCTATGTAGAATGGGAAATTAAGTGATAATATTATTAAAATAAGCATAACGTTGTTACGTAACCACTTACTAACTTTAAATAACCCAATATTTAAAAAATAAAAAAGAGTAATTCATAATGAATTACTCTTTTTTATTTTCCGTTAAAATGTATTTTAAAATGGAATCATATTGTTATTACGGGCTTGATATGAATAAATCAATCTTACCTCACACATTTTGATCCTTAATAATAAGTACTTCCTACCTCACTACAGAATCTTAATGAAGGCTTTTTCTCCGTCTGCACCTGTGTCATACGAAAAGCCTACAGCTTCCAGATAACGGCGGTGATCATCATTGGCAGCCATCGCTTGTAGTGAAGTAATTCCCCGTGCTTTCATCACTTCAGGGTGAGCTTCGTAGTAATAATGCCCTAACTTGAAGTCACGGAACTCAGGGGTGACGAAATCTAGCAAAATGTTCATGCAGCCACCTTCATCGGTTTCGCCCACTAACACGCCGGCAATACTGTTATTCCTTAACATGTAAAATGAAGTATTCGCGGTTTTAAGTTGCTCTATAGGAATTTGTTTTTCTATGTCAGTTTGATTACTTTCCACAAAGTGAGAGAAGTATTCAGAATCTACAGAAGTAGCAACTAACTTGAACGTTTCATTTGCCTTTCGGAGTTGATAAAGATAGTGCACATTGATCCCTGCAATGCCTAAATTCATCAACATTGTTGGCCATGAATCTATAAAGTAAGCAAACGCTGCAAACAGTAAACAGCCAATAAAGTTAATGACTCTGAGTTTCACAATGGATGTCATTGTCAAAGACACTAAAACAACCAGTGATGCTAAGTAGCCAAACCATTCAACCCAATCAAACGTCATAACCTATCCCTTTGTTTTATATTGCTAAATGAACGCTATCTCACTAAACATAGCACATCCCCAATCATTGGTTAAAAATACAGCAGACGGACATCACAATTTGATTTTAATAAATCTGCCCCAATACTACTCTCCAGAAGTCCATAGCTTGGAGCAGTCATGCCACTAGAAAAGTTTGATTCAATTTACGAACGCGCAGCACACCGTAAAGGTGGGGAAGAATTACTCGAACAATTAATCTACAAGCCACTAAGCGCTGACGAAATAGCGAAAATTTCTGACGACCGCTGGTTGGCAGCTTTCACTGAGAAGGTTTTCCAGTGCGGGATATCTTGGGATGTAGTACGCAAAAAATGGCCGAATTTCGAGGAGGTCTTTTTCAATTTCGACATAGAAAAAATGCTCATGCTTCCTAACGAAATGTGGGAGTCGAAATCCCAAGATCCGCGCATCATTCGCCACCTTACGAAAGTCATGACTATTCCAGCTAATGCCATGATGATCAATGCAGCGAAACGTGAAGCTAACTCATTTTCGGAAATGGTCGCTTACTGGCCAGACGAAAATATTACAGAGCTATGGGCATATTTGAAGAAAAACGGTAAACGATTAGGTGGAAACACCGGGGCATATACTCTGCGCCAAATGGGTAAAGATACTTTTATTCTCAGTTCAGATGTGGAGTCTCATTTACGTAATACTGGGATTATCGATAGTGGTCGAGATACCAAAAGAGCTCACCAAGCTGCAAATAAAGCATTTAATGAGTGGCAACAGCAATCTGGGCGAAGCTTAAGTGAAATAAGCCAGATCATTGCTTATAGCTGCGGTGATAACCGAGTTTAAGCTGATTTACGATAAGTACCATTCAGGTTGAGTAACATTCGCTTTCTATAAACCGAACGTTACTCAAAATATCATTATCTCATTTCATTCTTGTCACCGAAGGGGTGCCACCCCCAACATTCGTGATTAGCGAATAGCGCGAACCTTCGTTGTTGCTAGCCATAGTGCAGCTATCACTTGCAGTGAAAAACAAAGTACAAACGCAGTATGTACGCCATAAGCCGCCACTAAATAACCAGAACCCGCTAAGCCAAATGGCATCAAGAGCTTAAACAGTGATCCTGTGATCCCGGCGACTCGTCCTAAATGCTGTTCTTCAAAGGCTTCTTGTCGATAACTCCAAATACAAATGCTGCTATAAATACCGACTGCACTGACCCATAAGAAGGAAATCATTAATACCCATTGCCCGTTTCTGAAATGCACATTACTCAAATATCCATTAAGAAATAAATCATCCGCAAAAAGTAAACTATGCAAAACAGGCAGTAAAAAACCCAGCGCTTCTAATGCAATAGAGACAATTAATAACACGCCAAGCCCTACTCGCCTTCTTACTTTATCAGCAGTGAATGAACCAACTAACCCACCAATACCAGAAGCTGCAATCAAGTAGCCAACTTCTATATGGCTTAATTCAAGCTCAGATTTAGAGAAGTACATCGCTTGAATCCAAAAAACTGCGCCTGTGGTGTTGATCACCATAACCACCAACGTGATGTGCCACATATTTTTATTAGCGTACAAGACACGCCAGCCCTCTTTTAATGCCACGAAAACAGAGGAGTGCTGAATGGGCTTCGTCGCTTCAAATTTCAATTTATTTAACTGAAAGAAAGCCAATAAATACAACAATGCGACCAGCAGAAACACATTATGCAGAGCTGAAAGCAGAAGTAGCCCACCAGATAACACAGGACCAACCGTCTCAAGTAGATTGTAGAGAGCACTCATTCTTGCGGTCGCAGTATTCTGTAATTGGTGAGGCAATACATTTTTAATCATCCCCATTCGAGCATTATGGTAGCCATAGTTAAATGCCATCATCAAAAATGCGCATGGAAATAAAACATACAGTGGGTCAGCCAACCAGCGAACTGCCAGATACGACATAACTAACACCGCCATTTGCCCAATCAACATACATTGGGACCAGTTCTTCTTATTGAACCTATCTACCCATACCCCAATAAACAGTGCGAGTAACAAGTTAGGCAGAAACTCGACAGCTCGCATCCACCCCATCATCTGAGAAGATTGGGTGAGTTCATACACTAATAAAGGCAAAGCTAAGTCATATATTTTCGATCCGAATGCCACAAAATAGGCGGTTGAGAACAAAATGACAAAGCGTGAGCTTTTCCATATTGAAGGGGGCAAAGCAACACGGTTATCAGCTTCCATTTTCTTTCCTTTTAAAAGTAACCCGATGCCTCTATTATCAAGATTAAAAGATGAAGAAAAATAGAAAGATAAAAATGGAATTTCACCTTTATGTATTATTGGAAAGCCTTAGCCTTTTTTAGAACTCAATTGACCTTGAACCACTCCATACACATGCCGTTAGATAACCTTTCGAAATCCTTAGGGTGTACTAGACGCAATGCACAGCTATTGATCAAAAAATTAGTTGAAGAAGGGTGGATTGATTGGAAACCCGGAGTTGGTCGTGGAAATTTACCTAAGGTCACATTAATTAAATGTGTAAACGAGGCAATAGAAAAGCATGTTGACAGTTTGCTTGCCGAAAACAAAGTAGACCAAGCTTTAGAGTTTGTTGAAGAGGACAAACGCGACCTTTGCTTACTTAGCTACATAAGCCGCTACCAGACCTCGCCTGGCACATTAGATATTCTACAAATCCCTTTCTATCGCGGTACTCACTGCCTCGATTCAATTGAGATATCCCGAAGAACAGAAAGCCATATTGCCAATTACTTATACAGTAACCTCATTCGCTACAATCCTTCCTCCATGACTTTTGACGGTGACCTTGCGATTCAATGGCACAGGGAAGGAAACTGCTGGTTCTTTACCTTACGTAAAGGTATTTTTTTTCACGATGGCTCCCCTATTTTCGCGCAAGATATCAAAAACCACTTCCAACGTCTGAAGACTGAAAATACCACAAACAAAAGTCTGTTTGAGTGTATCTCAAATATCGAGGTAACCAGCCCATACCACCTCTCTTTTGAAGCCAAACATTACACTGGTTATATAGAGTCACTTTTGTCGACGACACCGGCTGGCATAACAAAAGTATCAAGTGGGAAGATCATCGGCAGTGGTAGCTTCCAATTAGTAGAACAATCAAAATGGCTAACCCGTCTTGAGGCATTCAAACATTATCACGGACACCGCCCTTGGGTAGATGCAGTGGAAATGTGGAATGTAGGCGATAAAGCCAAAGATTACGAAATGCACTGCGATATTGTTCATTCGCATCCACACTATCAAGAAGCATCCAACCTGACATTTAAAGAGTCTGAACAGTGGGAGTCCGGCTGTGAATACGCCTTAATCAATGCGCATAACCACCCTTGGTTAAGCAGCATTAAGCATAGGCAGGATTTAAGTGAATTATTGCAGTTGATTGGGGTATCCAAAAACATATCTAAAGATGAAATAAGACCCGCATCTGGAATGCTTTACCAATCAGGCGACCTCTTGGGGACGGAGAAAAATACAGAAATAGAGCAAACATCCGTTAATCAAGCAACCGTTGAGAAAACAACAGCTGAAAATGCGGCACCAGCAAAAACTAAAGCCGCACAACTTTTAGCGGATGGATTAAAGCATTCCAAGCAGCCTATAAAAATTCTAACCTATCAACTCTTTGACCATATAAAAATGGCGAAACACTACTATGAATGGCTGAGTTCGGCAGGAATTGCCTGTGAATATCAGGTATTAGAGTTTCCTGATTTTTGTTTACAAGAAAACCTAAAAAGCGCAGACATCATTATCTCAGGGGCGGTATTTTACGATAATACAAACAGTAGCTGGATGGGCTGGCTACTAAGCACCCCTCCTCTGGAAATCTGTTTTACCCAAGAACAAAAAGAGTGGCGTTCAGAACAGCTAGAAAAGCTGTGGGACTTAAACAATGAACAACAAAGGCAATGTGCATTTCTTGAAATGGAGAAGAGCCTTATTCAATCCGGTGTTTACCGACCTATTTTTCACGTAAAGCAACAACTCAACCAAGCCGATACTGTCAACCCTGTGGAACTCTTAGCCAATGGCTGGATTGACTTCAACCAAGTGACCATGAGCAGGCATTCGTAATCATCCTTAAACCTATCAACTTGAGACTGACTAAAGCAGCAGGGAGAAGCGATAATCACTTCTCCCTGCTTTATTTTATGTTGAACCGACTCATCACTTTTAGCCGAGTGAAACAAGCCTGATCGACTAAACTATTAACGCCAACTTAAAAAACGCACTTCGTTCCCTTCATCTGGCTTTCTCGGAATGTTCAATGACAACAATAAAGAAATAGCCGCCATACCCGCGCCAATATAGAAAACACTCGCAGGAGAGACTAACCAAATCACACCAAAGGTAACCGGGATGACCACCGCTGCAATATGATTAATGGTGAAAGCTACACCTGCTGTTGATGCCATATCTGCTGGGTCTGCAATTTTCTGAAAATACGTTTTTATAGCCAGAGCTAGCGCAAAGAAAAGATGATCGACCACATAAAGCGCAGCCGCCCATTCCGCTGTTTCAACTAACGCATAGCCAACGAACACAAAGATTAATCCAACGTATTCAAATGTCAGAGCCTTTCTCTCGCCCACAACGCCGATAAACTTACCAATACGCTTGGCAAACAAGAAGTTAAATAGATAATTGATTAAGAACAGTAACGTAATATCAGCAGCAGAATAACCAAATTTCTCTACCATCAAGAAACCCGCAAAAACAGTGAATATCTGCCTTCTTGCACCACTCATAAACGTTAATGCGTAGTACAGCCAGTAACGCTTTCTCAGAATTAACTTTTTATGTTGCTGAGTTTGCGTTTGGAATTCAGGGAATGAAAAAGCCATTACCATCACCAAAATAAAACCAATCCCGCCGGTAATGCCATACACCCATTTAAATTCAAGCTGAAATTGCTCCAGCATCAACCATATAGAGCCATAAGTGATCAATGACGCTAATGCTCCCACGGAAATCATTTTACCCAGCATTTCAGGGGCTTCTTGTTTACTTAGCCATTGCAATGAAAGGGACTGCTTGAGAGTTTCAAAATAATGAAAGCCTGTAGACATCAATAATGTCGTCAGTAATAAGCCAAATAAAGAAGGAAATAAACCCGTAATGGCAGTGCCTACCGTTAACATTGCCAAAGAGACGAGCATAAATCGTTGCTCGCGAATAAACAGCAATACAAATACAACCGTAAACGCTAGAAAGCCTGGGATTTCACGCACACTCTGCAGTAACCCAATATCGGCGCCATCGAAGTTAGCTTTTTCAATAACAAAATTATTCAATAAAGCCATCCAACTCGAAAAAGCGATAGGGACGATGATTGATATCAAAATTAAGAAGTTTTGAGGAGTCTTCCAACTCTGTGAATGTGCTGACATATCGGTATCCATGCAAATGATTGAACTATCTTACTCCTGCTTATCAAAAATTAACATCAAGTTAACCTTGAACGGTTTAGGGAAAATAGGTTATATCTAGATGATCTAATAAATTATTATTTTTCAAAGAGCTAGTGGCTGTATTCCGCTAACTTAAAATAAGCACAAGGAGTCATGTATGGAAGTTATCATTCGCCCAGCGCAAGTTTCAGATGCACAAGGTCTTAGCGATTTGTATTCTCAACCGAAGGCGCAACGAGAAACCCTACAGCTCCCAAACTCTTCACCAAAACTCTGGATTGATCGACTCAGCAACATACCAACTGGCGTGTACAGCTATGTGGCTGAAGTTGACGGGAAGATTGTCGGTAATATTGGATTCCAACAAAATCAAAGGCCAAGAAATCAACATATGGCTTCCTTTGGTATGGGTGTGCATGATGACTTTAGTGGCCTTGGTATTGGCAGTAGACTATTAGAAACGGTGATTGAACTTGCCGACAATTGGCTCAATGTTCATCGCATTCATATTGAAGCCCATTGCGATAATGAACGGGCGATCGCACTTTACAAAAAATTTGGCTTTGAAATTGAAGGGGAAGCGAAAGACAACTCTTTCAGAGATGGTGAGTTTGTGAACACTTACTATCTAGCGCGTATAAGGCCATCTAAATAGGTTAAATTAAACCTCAGTTCAAACCACGCGTTAATAAATACTGAAGCGGTCAATCTATCATTTATATTGACCGCTATTTTTCTCACTTTTCAATTTCACTTTTTACTTTCATTTTTACGTTCGCTTTGAAATTCATTAACGACTGAATTTGCCATGCTCTCCGTGTATGAATTTATCTTCCAGTGATTGGGGCTCCACCCTTTAACAAAGCGGTGAAAATCAGCCCAAGCAACGTAAAACATAGGTCTCCATGATGCTTCTACTTCAGGAAACGATAAATGAGGTTGGTAGCGAGTAAGCGCTTCTTGTAAATAACCAAAATAGCTTTCTAGCAATTCACTTTCCAAGCCATCACAATATTCAGGTTCTACTGCGCTACTCATAAATAAAGCGACATCTTTCATCGCGCAGCCGTGTCCTACATATTGAAAATCAACGGCGGCAACTTTGTCACCTTTCAGGTTAAAGCAAAAATTCGCCAGCTTAGCATCGCCATGAACTAGGGTTTGAAATGACGCTTGTTTTAGTTTTCGATCAATAGCCTCTGCTTGAGCTTTCAAAGGTAAATCTTGCAAGGCATTCAGCTCATCAGGGCGCGTATCCAAGTGCCAGTAAGTGCCGCTTTCCCAGACGTCATTAGCTTCTGTTCCAATATGCTTTGCATGAAAATTAGCTAACCATTCTAAGCACGCATTACGCTGCATTTTATTCGCGGTTTGGTGAGTATTCGGAAAGCCCAAGTCTGCTAAGTCTTGCATCACGATAAGCCATTCATTATCGCTTTGCTTACAGAGTAAGCCTTTAGGCACAGGACAATATGGATCAAACACTTGTGTATGATCTTGATACCAGGATGTTTCTACTTGGTAAGAGCCTACTTTTCTTAGGTGAGATCGCTCAGTATTCCACCCTTTAGGATGTTCTGATTTATCAGGTAAAGAGACATGTTTGACGATGAGATTCGGTGGGGTAATTGCATTCGGCTTAGACAAATCATCATTACCCAAATTACCATTGTCCAAATTCTTCTCATCGCAGAATGATAAGCGCACTAATTCCCCATATCCGCCCCATAAACCTTGAATTACTTCAACATTAAATGATGCTTCTATATCTAAAGATGAAACGATATTTTGATATGTAAAATTCAAACGCCTAAACCTGTTTTTTTGTTTTTAAAAGAAGCTATAGCTTGATATGACTAAAGCTACTCAGCCAAAAGATGCGACCATTGCGGGTTTCTAGACATGTAATGCACAACATAAGAGCACACCGGTATTATAGATAAACCTTTTTTATCTAATTCAGTCAGCATCGTCTCCATCATCACTTTCCCATACCCTTTCCCTTTTAGAGCGTCTGGAATTCGAGTTGAATTAATGTGTAATACATCGCCATTTTGCTGATATTTAATCAAAGCAAACGATTCGTCGTTTAACTGAACCATCATTTGGCTTTGATCGCGATCCCATTTTAATGCCTTCATTCGCAACCTTCATCAATTATTAATAGTAAACACAACAATAATTTGAACTCTTTAAATCTTACTAATAAAATAGTTTACGTGCATGTAAATGGCACATGATGTCTAAAATAATTATAAGTTACACGTTGGCGTACAGGGAACATGGAATGAACGCACCACTAAAGAAACACGTTGAACGCAATGAGGTGCATCCAGACTCTCGCAATAAAACAGTTTCAACACTGAACAGTACTGATGCCCTATCAATGGTAGAGCATGGCAGTGAACTCACATTAAATGTCACCACCCCTGTTGGTACAAAATTCCTCACTATGACCAATTTCATTGGTACTCATAGTGACAATTGCGTAGTCATTGAATTACCCAAAATTTCGAATGACGATCTTTCTTTCTTTTTCCAAGAGGGCTTTTGGATGACAGTGCGGGCACTTTCCCATCGAGGAGAAGGGGCTTTAATTCATTTCCGCAGTCAGATAAAACACAAAATAGGCGACCCTTTCCCACTGCTTGTTATTTCAATACCCAGCACAATGCAGGTCACTCAACTGCGTAAAGAAACTCGCTATGAAGTGAATTTAGGTGGCAACGTCATCATGAATAACTCACGCATTGGCTGTGAAATCCGTGACTTATCCAAATGCGGCTGCCGTATTGTGACCTCACCGACCACTAAAACACTGCAAGTCGACGAGAAGATATCCATTGATGTGACGCCTGAAAATTATCAAGGGCCGCTCATTCCACCGCTCAAGGGCAAAGTCTGTAACCTTCAAAAATCGACTCACTACGCAAGGTATGGAGTAGAGTTTGATGACATTGGTAAGTCCAACGTAAAGAGCCTTCTCAACCGTTTAAAATTTGATGGGACAAAACTGCGCTTACGTCAGTCTTAATTTACAGAAGTCAAAATATACGACAGTTTTAACGCGGCCCTTTAGCCTTTTTCCTATGCCTATTTATTTCTATATATTCTTCAAGAATATAGCTTTCTAAATCAATACTCTGAGTTGTAAATTCCCGTTAAAAAAAGCAGCCATACTTTTATATGGCTGCTTTTAATTTAGAGTAAAAACGTCATTATCTGCTTTTTAATCTCTATGAACTTCTCAAGTTGCTCTTTCCAAGTTGAGACTTACTCTTTCATAGATTGAGAATGACTCTAAGCTATTATTTACGTAAAGCATTTAACTTAGCTTGAGCAATACCAAAGATCGTATTAATTGGGTAACTGCCTTCGTCGCTGGCTTCTCCTGCTGCCTTACCCGTAAATAACTCGATAGCTTCAGTTACGTGGTCAATGGCCCATATATTAAACTCACCTTTTTCAACCGCTTTAACGATATCTGAGCGAAGCATTAAGTTATGTGCATTAGAACGAGGAATAATCACACCTTGCTCATTAGTTCGACCTTTGATCTCACAAACATCAAAGAACCCTTCAATTTTCTCGTTCACACCACCGATAGGCTGTGATTCACCAAACTGGTTCATTGAACCTGTAATCGCAATATCCTGACGGTTAGGCTGCTTAGAAAACGCAGACACAACGGCACAGAATTCCGCCATGCTGGCACTGTCTCCGTCAACTCCGCCATAAGACTGCTCAAAGGTGATATTAGTGGTTAGAGGTACTTTAGCCGTACGACCAAATACTGAAGACAAATAAGCAGAAAGAATCATCACACCTTTTGAGTGAATACTGCCACCAAGGTCAACATTCCTTTCAATATCAATCACCTCACCATCACCATAGGCAGTAGTGGCAGTAATACGATTTGGTGCTCCAAACATATGGTCACTGGTGCTAAGAACGGATAGAGCGTTCACCTGCCCAACCGCTTCACCATCTGTTCGAATAAGCGTGGTGCCATTAGTGAACGTTTCCATCACACTGTCTTGCAAGCGACCGACTCTCATTTGTTGATTTGCGAGTGCTTGTTCCACATGACTGGCTCTAATCAAATTCGACTTTGAGCTTTTCGCCACGTAGTTAGATTCTCGTAACAAGTTAGCCGTGTGAGCAGAGTGCAAGGACAACTTCCCTTGATCGCCCGCCTGACGTGAGCTGTGCTCGATAATTCGACCAATCGCTTTTCGGTCACAATGCAGCATGCCGTTATCATGCACAATGCTTGAAATAAAACGTGCGTAGTGCATTTCTGAATCCGGAGAACGCTTCATTTCATCTTCAAAATCAGCAGTAACACGGAACAATTCAGCGAACTCTGCATCGTAATGTTGCAGCAGTTGATAAGTCCGATAATCCCCAAACAAGATGATTTTCACATCCAATGGGATAGGTTCTGGATCAAGCGAAACCGCCCCAGTTAGAGTGACCTCTTTCTCTAAAGACGTGAGGCTTAATTGGCGTGAACGCAACGCTCGCTTTAGACCATCCCATACATAAGGCTGCTCCAGAACTTTCACCGCATCCATAAGCAATACGCCGCCATTCGCTCGGTGTAAACTACCCGCTCGAATCAAAGAGAAATCCGTAAATACGGTGCCTTTGAATGTGGCTGTTTCTACATAACCAAACAGAGAGTGATAGTTCGGATTTTCTTCCACCACTATCGGAAACTTGTTCTCTTTTTGGTTAACAATGACATTCACTTTATAACGACGAGGCATTTTCTTATCGAGTGAAGCCGTCGCTATTTCAGCTTGTTCATTACTTTCTTCTAGGAAAATATCAGCATTTTCAACGATGTCTTTTTGTAGATCAGTCAGATACTTTTTAATATCAGGGTATTGGCTGTAATCTTTCTTCAATTGCTTAATAAAATGAGCAATCACATCTCGAGTGGTGTCATCATTAAGCTTTTCAATTTTTTCAGTATACGTTTCTTCAAGTTCAGTTAGATCACGAGAAATCGTGCGTAAGCCGACTTCCAACGCATCAATGGTTTTATCAAATTGAGCTTGGTCTTCTGGTGAAAGCAGATCAAAGCTTTCCTCGGTATGCAACTCTTCACCATTCATCGCAACAAATTGATAATCACCTTGCGTTGTAATAGTTAAGTTAACGCCTTTCTCTTGGGCTTCTTGACTGATCGCTGCCAGCGCAGCTTGTTGTTTACTGGCAAGTTGGTTTTTAAGCTTATCTGCACGCCCGAAGTACATTTCGTTATCAAATGCTAATGGCATGGCTTTTAACAGCTTGGTCATTAACTTTTCAATATCATTCTTTAAGCTGCTGCCAACACCGCATGGCAACTTAAGCACCTTAGGTGTTCGAATATCTTCAAAGTTAGCCACGTAGCACCAATCATAAAGTTCATTTGCTTCATGTGGGTGGCGGTTTAAATAACGCAGGATCATGGTTCTTTTACCTAAACCATTTCTCCCTATCGCGTAAATGTTGTAACCCTTTTCCTTAATTGACATAGCAAATTCAACGGCTTTTTGCGCACGTTCTTGCCCTACTATCTCATCAATGGGAGCCAGTTCTTTGGTCGACTTACAGGGTAGCTTTTCGAGATCAGCTGCTTGATAGAGCTGCTCTATATTGAGTCTTTGAATCGCCATCGCCGCCTCCTTAGTCCTTTATTATTTTGGGTGTAGATAAAATCAGTGTAGATGCAATTCTCAATAATTTTAGTGACTTACGCAACACCATGGTTCAAGTGAACAAATAACATACAAATCTATCGAGTTTTCTCTAGTTTATGCCTAAAACCTTCTACCCGCTTTTGTACTCTATTCGTGTTCCGTATCAATTATCTATTCATACATCATATCAATTAGCTACGCCCATTTTGATTACGATCCTTCGCTAAACTAAATGATTTTAATTTGCAATTGATAATAAATATCATTAACATCCCTGCATCTTATAAAAAGGAGATGGGAACATGGAACTTGAACAATGCTGGATGTATTATTTAAAAGCAGAGCAGTTAATGGAACAAGGTCACTGGCCTGAAGCTCAGCGACTATACCATGATGTTTTAAGCCACCTCCCAAACCACATTCAAGAAGCCGCTTTTGAAAGTAACATTAAGCCCTGTCAATTTGCTTGCCTGCTTGCAGGTCTTAGAGACGCGAGCGTTGCTCAATCAGAAATATTGAATCGCTTAGGTCAACAGCAACAAGCTTTCGACACCTTGAATCAATCTTATGCGCTCTTGCAATTCATCTCCCTTGAAAATACCAGTCTCATACAAAGAACTTACTTACTGCTCGAAAAGCAAAGTGAAGATCTACTCAATCACTTAATCGCTTTTTGCAGTGCTCAAAGGAGCTCGCATTGGATGCTGGAGCTCGAACAAATACAACGAGCACATCACCACTTTGGGCAACTTAAATCGACACCTGAGACTCATTCATCTCCAAATGTCTTAAATTGATAAGGACGTATCATGTCAGACCAAGCCATTCTCAATGTAGAAAATCTTTCTGTTAGTTTCAAAACGAATGATGGAATCATTGACGCTGTAAAAGGCATTAATTTCTCACTAGAAGCAGGGGAAACGCTCGCGATTGTGGGCGAATCAGGCTCAGGAAAATCGGTATCGAGTAACGCTCTGATGCGTTTACTGCCTGACAATGCCATTTTGCACCCTGAATCTAGAATTGAATTTGAAGGTGAAGAGGTTTTACACAAAACCGAACGTCAAATGCAGGCAATACGTGGCGATAGAATTGGCATGATTTTCCAAGAGCCAATGACCTCTCTCAACCCCTACTTACGTGTTGGCATACAAGTCGCAGAGGCGATCATGTGCCACCGAAAGGTAAGTAAATCCGATGCCAAGAAACGCGTTCTAGAATTGTTTGAGCTTGTCCATTTACCAAACATTGACCAAGCCTATACCAAATACCCTCATGAATTTTCTGGTGGCCAACTGCAACGTATCATGATCGCAATGGCTCTTATCAACGAACCTGACATTCTAATCGCGGATGAACCGACAACCGCATTGGATGTAACCGTTCAAGCTGAAGTTCTAGGGTTGATTAAAGAAATCCAAGAAAAGATGGGCATGGCTATTTTATTTATTACCCACGATCTTGGGGTGGTCAAACACTTTGCTGACCGTGTTCTGGTGATGTGTAAAGGTGAGTTAGTAGAAGAAGGCGAGACACAAGCCTTATTCAATGATCCGAAACACGAATACACTCGCATGCTTATCAATTCAATTCCAAAGGGACAAAAAGACCCAATTGAACCTGATGCGCCAGATCTACTCACGGTAGAAGATATCCGCGTTAAATTCCTAGTGAAACAACATTTCATTAAGAGCAAAAACCAGTATTTTGAAGCGGTTAAAGGTATTTCCTTGTCGCTTAAACAAGGTGAGACGTTGGGAATTGTTGGTGAATCTGGCTCAGGTAAATCAACCCTTGGGCGCGCATTGATTGGCTTACTTCCTTCTACGGGACGCATTGTTTACAAAGGCAAAGACCTTAGCTTGCTTACAGACACTGAACGCTTTGATTTAAAGAAAGACGTACAAATGGTGTTCCAAGACCCATATGGTTCTTTATCACCAAGAATGACAGTAGGTGAGATAATCACGGAAGGCTTAACCGTGCATCAACCTCACCTATCTAAAAAAGATCGTTTACAACGTGCTCGAATAGCACTTGAAGAAGTTCGTTTAGAAGCTAATTCAATTAACCGATACCCGCATGAATTCTCTGGTGGTCAAAGGCAACGTATCGCCATTGCTCGTGCATTAATTTTAGAACCATCATTCATTCTGTTAGATGAGCCAACGTCAGCACTTGACCGTTCGGTTCAATTAACGGTTATTGACCTACTAAAAGATATTCAGAAAAAACACAATATCGGCTTCTTATTCATCAGCCATGACTTATCTGTTGTTAAAGCATTATCAGACCGCGTGTTAGTAATGCAGAAAGGTGAAGTAATGGAACAAGGCACGGCAGATGAGATTTTCCATAACCCTCAGAATGAATATACACAGAAACTGATTGATGCATCTTTCGATTTGGATGAAACACCGAAAGAAAATGCAGCTTAAATTGAACTAATTGGAATTAACAACGTCTTATAGATATACCATCTTGGATAACTCCTGAATGGACTGGAGCAAGAATGGATATAGCTAATCTGGTTTGGCCGCCAAAAACAAAAAAAGTCGCATGGAGGCGGCTTTTTTTGTGTCTGTAGCTTTGTACTTCATCTGTCACTTTTACTTTATCTATAACTATTAGCTCACCTGTATCTTTTTGCTTCACCTTTAACTGTTAGTTTCATCTATAACTGTTAATTGCATCTATAACTGTTAATTGCATCTGCAAATTCTGGGATCACCTAATCACATTGAGCCACAAACTTACCGATACAAAGACTTTGTCGATTCACGAACAATCAAATCAATCGGTGGCAACCTTGCTTCGTGTCTTTCTCCTGACAGAAGGTTAAGAATAGACTCTGCACATACTTCGCCTATTTCTTCGATTGGCTGCCTGAGTGTAGTCAGTGCTGGGGTGAAGTATTTAGACGTAGGTAAATCATCAAAACCAATAACTGAAACATCTTCTGGGACTTTATATCCATGATCATGAAGCGCTTTAATAGCACCGTAAGCCGTTTGATCATTAGCAGCAAACAAAGCCGAAAAATGCACTTTAGATTGAATAAGCTCTATCGTCTTCTCATAACCTTGCTCACTACTAAAGTCGCCTTGCTTGACTAGTTTAGGCATCACTTTGATACCAGCTTCACCTAATGCTTTTTTATACCCTTCAAAGCGTGAGCCTGAATCCGGCTGTGAAGCTAACCCTTTAATATGCGCAATATTAACGTGACCTTGTTGTAATAAGTGCAAAGTCGCCATATAGCCACCGAGTACATTATCTATATTAAGTGAACGAACATTCTCTTCAACAATATCGTACCCAACCATAACGATAGGAATATCTTTAGCGTACTTAGAAATGTCTTCATTGGTCACACTCCCCGTGACGATGATCATGCCATCCACATTGCTTTTGGCTAAGTATTCCAAAGCATGGATTTCAAGTTTTTTTTGCCAATGACCCGTAGCAATCACAAGTGAATAGCCCTGAGCAATCAAGGTTTTTTCCATATCATTCAAAATGCGGCTGGTGTATGGGCTATCTGGGTGCTGGACTAACACCCCAACCGTCAATGTGCGACGATTAAGGTTATCTTGCACCTGAAAGTTGGGTTTGTACCCCGTATCTTTTATAGCTTGTTCAATATTCTGGCTTTTATCATCAGATACATAAGTTGTTCGATTCAAAAAACGAGAAACGGTACTGGGAGAAACACCCGCGAGTTTAGCGACGTCGTATACTGTTGTTTTTCTAGTTTTAGTACGCATTTTTTCCCCTTAAGCCATTAAACGTGAATTTGAAGCCGTCTATGGCACTCGGTCATGGAAATGAGCTCATTAATTCAATTCAATTCAATTCAATTCAATTCAATTCAATTCTAAGTACAGCAGGCTTTCAGCCGATAAAACAAGCTCTAAACCAAAAAATAGGGGGAGAAAAATCTCCCCTCTCACTCAGTAATCATCAACTCAATTCATGAACCTATTCATATAAATAAGCGAATATCATTCCAGGTCTAAAATAGCGACCTGCGGTATATTTTAAACCCGTGTTCAATAGCCACTTGTGTAAATTACTTGCCGTTTCAGCAGTAACGTCAACTTTAAGCATACTAACAAACTCATCAGTATCTTTCGTTAACATTGGGTTGACGCGTTTATCAAAAAATAAAATTTCTTGCTCAATCAAAGCATTTACCCACAACTTAGCTTCATTTATTGACAAGTTAAATTCATTTCCTAATTCAATCTCTGTTACGGATACAGAACAGTTAAACCCTTCGGGCGCTGCAAATGGTATCTTTGAGTAATCATATAAAGCGGTATACACCGTATCCATTAACTGCTCAGCTTGAGGGGTTTTACCCGCTAACTTTAACGCCGTTGCAACACTGAATTGAACGCCAATCCATACATCTTGAGCTTGAAAGGCTTCATGGGGTGAACCGTCAGCGAGTGTCATGTTTGCGATGCCCAATGTAGGGCTATTAATCTCAAAGTTGTGCTTATACACATAGTCTAGTGCACGTTGAATACGCTCTTCTGAAAAAATGCCTTCTAATCCAATTAGCTTTAGGTAGCTATCGGCAAGTAAGGCGTCACCAAAGCTATTATCTGAATCAGGAACTAGGTTTGAATACTCTTGCGTAAAGGCTTGAGGAGCGGTTTCACTGAGTAAACCTTTCTTAGAGATCCTTTGAGATAACTTACTAAGGCTCATTGATGTGTCAGTTTGGTTTAAATAATCATTAAGAATATTTTTGTCGGAAATCGCGTCGCCAGTCAAAGACAGACCTAAATGAACCAGTGCTTGGTAGCCTTCACCCGTTAAATGCTTAGCTTGGATAGGCGTCACAAAAAAGTGGTAATAACCCTCTTTTTCGTCCCACAAACTTTGATCGAGTGTCACTAACGCACGCTTTGAACGCTCTAGGTAACTTGCCGCTAATTCTGATTCACCAACCAGCACTGCCAATTCACTCGCCGCTTGTAATCCTGCAACCCACAGGCTTGCACAATAAATAGAAATGCCATGAGAAGCGAGGTTATCAAAAGTGTCGTCTGTGCCTCGAGTCAGTGGTAAATCATCACCTTCAGCAATCAAGCTAGACAAGAACTCAATGCTTTCTGTAACCGCTTGCCAGCATTCTTGAACGACTGAGATGTCTTGTGTGTTTTGATAGTGGCGGTACACCATCAGAATGTACTTAGGTGCTAAATCCTTCCATTCTTTTACGTTATGCCAACTGTAAGCATCAGGCTGGATATCGAATGGGCTGCCCAAATCGTGTATCACAGCGCCTCTTACAGCCCTTACCCCTTGGTACTTTTCATCTATCAATTCAGCATTAGGCGTCGCTTCGTATTCCCAGTATCGGCGCTCGGTAAAGTCTTCCGCTAGAATGGCTTTAGAAAACTCTTTCATCACGCAACCATCAAGCTCAGGCAGCAAATAAAGCAGAGAAAAAGATCCGTAGAAGTACACATCTAAAGAGTTAAAAAATGGGTAATCGACACACTCTTTCACTAAGAACTTATCACCTTTATCCCATACTGTGGATTCTGCTAAAAAAGAGAGTGAATTCATTGCCATGGTTGAATAACGCAAAGCTGATTCAGGATTTTCTATTTTCTGCTGAGCTTCGGCCAAAAAATCTGCCTGCTGAGCCACAATAGTGTGTTCAATGTTTGCCAATTCAGGAAGTACATCATTAAGAATATCGATTGCAGGCATTGCTTGAGGGTAGAACTGAGTGTATGCCTTTTCTGAAACCCAATCGTTCAGTAGCACTTTACTGTGCGCCATTACTTGCGCAAAACGAAGATCGATCGCTTCGCCAGGTTCCAATTCTATTTGAACCGTAATTAATGCACTTAACGCTTCTCTTCCACTGTAAATTCCAGTTTCAAATTCCTCGTTAGTTCGGCCAGTACGTAAGGCGTATTCAACTTCTTTTTCGGTTTTAGACGTATAAAGAGAAGGTTTAACGGAAACAGACACCTTCCCTTCTTCAATCAGTTGTTTAGACGCTTGAACGCCGAAAACAACTTCTCCCTCAATGTCGCTTTGATATGGAGAGTCACTTATTAAGCGGGCCCCGGAAAACACCAAGTCACCATGATTCAAAGAAACCGAATCATGTTTCTGAGCGATCGAGTTTTGAAATAAGTAGCAAGCGGAATCTTGAATGCCATCACGACTTTTTTGGTAATTAGAACCAATCAGGTTTTGCAATGGTTGTACTAAAGTAATAACACGAGTTTGCTCTGACTTATTTTCACATTCAAAATGGTTCCAGTGGATAGGCAAAGAGCATAATTTTTTATTGCCTTGGACTATTGGGGAGACAACTTTTCTTCTAATTACAATATCATTGAAGCATGAATATGCATATTCAGAACATGGGTATAATGCTCGATAATCAATATCCCCATCATTAATTGAGTTTATAATGTTATTTTTCTTTGAAGCTAAAGATAATAATTCAGATGTGTTATTACTTAACAAACCATTAAAGAAATCTAATGCAACATATATTTGGCAAATTATTGATGTACAGTCTTTTTTAATTAAAAATTGAGTCTTTTCTGAAAAACCCATACGCCACTTTATAAAATTATCTTTATTTTCATTATAAAAACCACCTGATAATAAAGCGGACTTAATCAATAACAGAGCTTCTGATATATTATTTTTATCTATTTTTATTCCATCAAACAAAGCTGGATAGAAATTCAAGTGCACACTAAGATCTTGAATTGAGATGACTTCTAATGAGTCTATAGATGGCACATCCATCACAGAAGCATAAAAGTCATTAAAATTAATATCTTGCTTGGTGCAATCAATAAATATACCCGGGATAAAACTGAAGTTCGGCGTGCTTCCATTAGCTGTTAAAGTGAATGTGTTACCTATTCCCCCAACTGCCATCCCTGTATTTTCAGGCGTAGTAGATATTGGCGTATACCATGGCTGTATGAATTCAGCAGCATCACCTTTTTTGCATAACTGTTCGGCTTTACCAAAATATGTAGTGTATGGAATTTTATTTTTCATTTTTTAAAACCACCATTGAATATTTTATTCTTCTTGTTAATATCTTTAAAAAATGGAGACATCAACATGTTTAAAATTATAAATGAAAATTTTGGAAGTCTTGACGCTGTCACAATATTAAACTCCCAACATGGTATAGAACTACAAATAATCAATGGATTTGGCGCAATAATTAATAAATACATAGTTAATAATAGTCCATTCTCTTTTATTTGCGGCTATGAAAATTCTGATGAACTTATTAATCAGAATCCTTTTTATTCTCGTAGTGCGAAATTATTTCCATTCCCAAATCGACTAAATAACGGTCGTTATCAATTCAATAATCAAACACATCAACTTCCGGCTAATTTTTCATGGTCTGAACATGCCGTGCACGGGTTACTTTATAACCAAACTTTCTCTGTTGTTGCTTCATCAGCTAATGAATCAGAAGCGAGCGTAACGGTGCAATATTCCACCCAAAAACTTCATGAGGGTTTTCCATTTGCCTTTGTGTTGAATGTAACCTTCACTATCGATATTAATGGTTTACTGACGTGTTCCACCAGCATCCAGAACCAAGGCAATCTAACCTTCCCATTTGGCGATGCTTGGCACCCTTACTTTTACTTAGATACCCAACGTGAAGACTGCACTTTAACCATGCCAACCTGTTTAGAACTCGAACACGTTGACGATTTACCTAATGGTCAAAAACACACTTTCGATGCATTTTCAAAAGGGATGTCACTGGCGGATAAGAACCTCAACAATTGTTTTGAATTTGAGACCAACACTCCAATCAACCTCACGCTTGCACGCACCGATGCGAAAGCTTGTTTACATTACCAACAAGATTCGAGCTACCCATTTATTCAACTTTACACCCCTACAACAGAGCAAAGTATTGCAATAGAACCAATGACTTGCCCTGGGGATGCTTTCAATAACCATATTGGGTTACTGACCTTAGAACCGGCGCAAACCAAAACTTTTAGCTGGCAATGCCAAGCTCAATACCGCGAGTAGTAAGTCGCTCGATCAGCTAAGACACAACGGATAAAGGGCGCACTAAGCGCCCTTTCCATTTCTAGCCTAAAACCACTTCAATGCTATGTTCACCTGAAGTAAAGATAGGTGCCTTATTGCCCGTTATTAGGTCCCCATTTACACGCATTTCAACCACGCCTTTACAAACATTATTTGGGTTGGTCACATGGATGTTATAAGTCGCACCACGGAACTGGCGACGGACTTTGAATTCAGGCCATTCTGCCGGAATACATGGGTCCACCAGCAAGCCATCCACTTCAGGTCGAACACCCAGAATCCATTGCGTACCCGCCACGTATGTCCAAGAAGATGTACCTGAAAGCCACGCGTTACGCCCTAAACCAAATTGCTTATGTTCATCACCCAAGATGTTTTGTGGGTAGCAGTAAGGCTCAGATTCGAAGGTATCGATGTCGTCGTTCTTAGAAGCAGGGTTGATTTGACGGTAGTACTCATAAGCACGCTCACCGTTGCCCATTTTCGCTTCTGCGATCATCACCCAAGGGTTTGAATGCAGGAAGATACCGCCATTTTCTTTTGCACCTGGTGGGTAAGTTGAAACACCGCCTAGCTGCGGATCAAAGCCGTTGTAACCAGGAGTTGAAAGCTTAATGCCATTCGCTGTATTCAGCTTGTTGTAAACCGAATCTAGTGCTTGAGTAGCACGTTCTTGAGTCGCGAAACCAGAGATCACAGGCCAGCTTTGACCGTTAGTGTAGATCTGCCCTTGCTCGTTCTTGTGAGAGCCGATTGGCAAACCCTGCTCATCAAAGTAACGAACAAACCATTCACCATCCCAGCCGCATTCATTCACCGTATTCTGCATCTGTTGGTACTGATCTTTAAACTTAGCTGTCAGTTGCACTTCGCCACGCAGCTCACACAAGTCCAACATGTCGAGCAATGCCTTACCGTACATGTTAGCCACCATCATCGACTCAGCACCGGTTGGCAGGTTCACCGTGTCGTTCCAGTCAGCAAAACCTAACAACGGTAGGCCGTGCTCACCAGTATTGGTGTAGGTAAATTCAATCGCGCGGCACAGGTGGTTCCAAACCGTTCCCGTTTCAACTGGGTTGCCCGCTTTGTCTTTTTGATAGAACGGGATCTCTTTATTCAAGAAGTCTGCATTGCCCGTTTCTTTCACATATTGCGTCACCGCGTAGATGATCCACAGGTGATCATCACCGTAGTAATCCGGGCGATCTTCTTCTTCCCGCGAGTCACCGGCGTTCGCTTCCATCGTTGATGGGAAGAACTGGTGCATCGCTGAACCGTTAGTGTTCTGAACAGAAAGCAGACGCTCAATAAACTCGCGCGCTTCTTCTGGCATGTGAGTAATTACGCCTAACGTATCTTGAGAAGAATCACGGAAACCGATGCCACGAGCACCATAGCCAAGCTGATACAGAGACAGGTAACGAGACCAGTTTTTGGTGGTGTGACACTGACGTGGATTATGTACATTAAGCATTGAATTCATTGCCGGATCTGGCGTTTCAACCTGAACTGCTTGTAGGTAACCATCCCAATGTTCAGCCAGTTCAGCGAAAGCAGAATCGACCACTTGATGGTCACGATATTTAGCCAGCAGAGGCAATGCTGCTTCTAGGTTCTGTTCTTGCGCGATTTGTACAATCGTACGTTCAGTCTGCTCTGGAGATAACCAACCTAGACGCAGGTTCAGTGCGCCAATGTTGTCGCCACGCAAACACTCGGTGTTGCCTAATTCATCATTGTTCAGTGCTTCTGGCGCTGCCCATGTACCGTAGCCCAAATTACCTAGGAACGATTGGCGATCACCATCAAAAGACGTCGCAGGGCGATCCGCTGTCATCAGGTTCACCGCGTAGTCACGCTTCATGAAGGCATACTGCTCAAGCACGGTATGACCCGACTCTTGCTGGTGTGCTTTTAGCGTCATGGTTTGTGGAACCCAGTCCGCATTGAGTAGCTGTTTAAGCGCATCGAAGTGTGTAAATTCGTAGACAGGCACCACATCAACGTGCAGCGCTTTGTCTGAAATGTTGGTCACTTTGATGTCTTGTAGCAGTACTTGGTCAGTTTTTGGTACGAAGAAAGTCGCTTCACAACGCACACCAAAGGCTTCTGCAATGATGGTTGTGTATGACAAACCGGTGTGGTTTTCGAACTTATCTAACGGCTTCAAGGTTGGCGTGTAGAAAGGTGAGAACACCTCTACGTTGCCCGCTTCGTCACGTACCTTGAGGTACATGGTCGAGCCTTTAAAATCTGAATTTGGCAGTTGTGCAATGTACTTAGTGATACGGTTGAGTGCAGGATCGCCCTTACACAACAGGACTCCACCGTTGCTATCTACAATGCCACCGAAATCTAATGTGCCGACATAGTTACACCATTTGATCGGCGTACACGGTGTGGTTGCTACGTATTCTTTGTTTTTATCGTCAAAATATCCGAATTTCATCATCACTATCCCTAGCCCCTCCCAAATCAGGAGGAGCCAAAACAATTTGTCGTAAGTTGGTTGGTGTCAGCTCAATGGCTGACTTAAATTGACTATCTCGTAATTGACTAGCTCGCTAGCGAGTTCTCACTGAGAGCATCGAACAAGTGGAAAGCATCCAAATCCAAGTAAAGCGTCAGATCTTTTACATCCACTTCAGCCGCTTGGGTTTCAACCATCAGCGGTTGACCGCCAATTTCTGTTTTCAGAAGAATGCTTGCGCCCAGTAATTCCTTGTCTTTGATTTTCACAGGGAATGGCAGCACGCGGTCATGGTCAACTTGCTCGGCACGTAGGTGAATGTCTGTTGGACGAACACCAAAATGCAGCGCTAGGTTCTTAGACGCCAGAGACTTAAAGCGCTCAGGCAGTGGGATATGAACATCGCCTATTTCAACGAAGTACTCGCCTTCTTTTTCAATCAGTTTTGCTTCCAACATGTTCATTGACGGGTTACCAATGAATTGCGCGACAAACTTGTTTGCAGGACGCTGGAACACCTCGGTTGGTGTACCAACTTGAGCAACATAACCGTCTTTCAGGATCACGATGCGATCCGCCAGTGTCATCGCTTCGATCTGATCGTGGGTTACGTAGATCGTTGTGGTTTTTAGTTCACGGTGTAGATGTTTGATCTCTTCACGCATCACGCCACGAAGTTTGGCATCTAGGTTAGATAATGGCTCATCAAACAAGAACACTTTAGGTGTACGAACCATCGCACGCCCCATTGCCACACGTTGACGTTGACCGCCAGAAAGCTCTTTCGGCTTACGGTTCAGTAGCGGATCAAGCTCTAGCATTTTCGCAGCTTTTAGTACTTCTACGTCGATTTCTGCTTTTGGCATGCCCTTCAGTTTCAGAGCAAACGCAATGTTCTCGTACACCGTCATGTGTGGGTACAGAGCGTAGCTTTGGAATACCATCGCCAAATCACGGTCTTTCGCGTCGACTTTATTCATCAGCTTGCCGCCAACCACAATGTCGCCAGAGCTGATGCTTTCAAGGCCAGCGAGCATACGTAGCGTTGTCGATTTACCACAGCCAGATGGACCAAGGAAAACCACGAACTCACCGTCTTCAACTGTAAAATCAAACTCTTTGACGACTTCAACATCACCGAATGATTTTTTGATGTTTTTAAATTCTACTTTAGCCATTATCTGTTCTCCTCAGCGCGCTCTAGAAGCATATTTCGGTATGCAATTGCGCTCTGTTTCAATGTTCTTTCTTGGGTGGTGTAATCAACATGGACAATGCCAAAACGCTGGCAGTAGCCGAATGCCCACTCAAAGTTATCCATTAGGCTCCAAGCGAAGTAACCGTCGACTTTAACCCCCGCTTCAACGGCGTTGTGAACCGCCTCGATGTGACCTTGGAAATAACGAACGCGTTGGTCATCCATCACTTGTCCGTTAACGCGCTCGTCGTTACCCGCTGCGCCATTTTCAGTAATGTAGATAGGTGGTATGTTTTCATAACGAGCATCCAGTCTTACCAATAAATCGGTTAAACCTTGTGGGTTGATCTCCCAGCCGATGTAAGTGTGTTCAGCTTCAGTTTGTTTCACCGATTCAATATCGCCGTTCTCATTAAAGCGAGCGACATTGCGTGTGTAGTAGTTGATGCCGATGTAATCCACCGGTGCGCTGATAATGTCTAAGTCACCTTCGAGGATCATCGGCATGTTCATCGCTTGGCGTTCAACCACTAACTGTGGGTATTCACCTTTCAATACTGGGTCGATAAACCAGTGGTAGTTCTCCGCTTCGCAGTAGTCTGCTGCCGCTTGGTCTTGTGGTGTTAATGGGTAAGCCGGTGTCGCGTTGAATACCACGCCGTGCTTAGCGTTTGGCGCATTTTTACGAAGGATCGGCATCGCTAAACCATGGCCTAACATCAAGTGGTGAGACGCTAAGTAGCCCTCTTTCTCGCCTTTGATACCTGGTGCGTGTTCGCCCCATCGGTAACCTAGAAATGCAGACACAAACGGTTCATTAAGCGTGGTGTACACGTCGATGGTATCGCCAAAGTATTTACTCACCACTTCTGCGTATTCTGCGAATTTGTAAGACGTTTCACGATTTAGCCAACCGCCCTTATCTTCAAGGTATTGCGGCAGGTCCCAGTGATAAAGCGTCACATAAACCTTCATGCCACGAGCATGGCACTCATCAATAATTTGCTCGTAAAACTCTAAGCCTTCTTGATTCACCACACCGTCTTGCGGCAGGATGCGCGGCCATGCAATAGAGAGACGGTAAGCATCCACGCCTAAACCTTGTATCATCTCAATGTCTTGTTGCCATAAGTGGTAGTGGTCACACGCCACATCACCACTGTCGCCGTTATCGACCTTGCCCGGTGTCTTACAGAAAGTGTCCCAGATAGACGGTGTACGACCGCCCTCTTCAACGCCGCCTTCGATTTGGTATGAAGACGTAGCCACACCGAATACAAATTCCTTACTGCGTAACTTTGAATCACTTGGAAGTTGATATTTATTCATTGTTATAACCCTTAAACCTAACCTTTGACTGCGCCGGACGTTAAACCACTGATCATCTGTTTCGATGCGAACAGGTAAGTGATCACGAGCGGTAAAATAGAAATTGTGGTACCTAGCATTACCGCGCCCCATGGCGTATTCGGAATACCTTGAACACTTCGAAGTGCTTGTGTAATGACATAGTTATCTGGGTTGTTTAGCACCACGAGAGGCTGCATAAACATGTTCCAGAAGAAAACGAACTGAACAATCGCAAGCGTTGCCAATGCTGGCTTCATCAGTGGCAATACCACGCTCCAGTATGTTCTGAACTCGCCAGCACCATCCAATTTCGCTGCTTCAAGTAGCTCTTTTGGAATCGATGCAATCACGTGCTGACGCATCAAAAAGATACCAAATGGTGTGGTGGTGAACGGTAGCCATACCGCCATGTGGTTATCCAACAAACCTAAGAATTTCACGATCATGAAGTAAGGGATCAAGCTAAGCACCGGCGGAATCGCCATTGAGCCAACCAGCATGCCGAACAACACATTCTTACCGCGGAACTTAAACACAGCAAACGCGTAACCACCCATGCTACAAAACAGCAGCGAGATAGTGGTACCTAAGAACGCCACGTAAATCGAATTAAACATCGCTTTCCAAAACGGCATGATTTCCAGCAGTTTTGCGTAGTTCACCATTAGGCTATCGCCAATCGCAAAGCTGATGCCTGAGCCGAAGATTTCCGAACGATCACGTGTTGAAAGCAGAGCTGACCATACAAACGGAAACACCGTAATGATTGCAGAAACCACCAGTAAAATGCCTAACATGACCATCAAGATTTTAGTCAGAATGTACATGCTGCGTTCGCTTGGCATCAGCCCACTTAGTGGTGAGGTATTTGTCTTAATTGATGTCGACATCTTAATGTTCCCCTAAGCCTTTCTTACCGAAGAATAAAAATTGAACCAAGGTACACGTTGCAATGAGTGCAAACAGAAGCCATGAAATCGCTGACGCTGTGCCCATTTCTAACCATTCCCAACCCACTTTGTAGAGGTACATAGAGATAGTTAAACCAGATTGACCCGTACCACCTGTACCACGCGTTAGAACGAACGGTTCTTCAAACATCTGCAAGTTACCGATGATCGTCATCGTGATAGCAAAGAAGATGAACGGACGAATCATTGGTAGTGAAATGTTCCAGAAACGGCGGAAGGCATTCGCACCGTCCATACGAGCAGCTTCTAAAATGTCTTTAGGAATCGTCATTAAACCTGTGGTGTAAAGGACGATGTTAAAACCGGTGTATTTCCAGAAAACCATGATTGCGATAGACGGCTTCACCATAGTGGCATCGTCTAACCAACGGATTGGTTGGAAATCGTTAACCCAAGCGAATGCCCAACCAAACAGCGTGCTATCGGCGAGAGCCATCAGCGTTTGGTTAATAATTCCAGAGTTAGGAGAGTACATATTGAAGAAAATCAGTGACGCTGCGACCGTTGATGTAATGAACGGTAGAAAGTACGCCGATGTTAGCCAGTGACGCATGCGGTCACCCATAGAAACCAACATGTAAGCTACTGGTATAGCGACTAAGTGCTGAGCTACACCTGACGTGATGGCTAGCCAAAGCGTGTTCTTTAATGAACGCCATAACCATGGGTCCGTTAAAGCAATGTGATAGTTCTCAAAACCAACGAACTCCATCGCATCCATGCCTCTTACCGGGTTCCACTCGTGGAACGACAGGTAAACAGAGAACAACAGCGGGAAGATCCCAAATACAGAAAAAATGATCAGAAACGGCAGAAGGAATCCATACGGTGTAAGCGCTTTCAAATTCAGGCGAGAAAAAAGGCTTTGCTCCGAAGGTTCTATCGTTGTGCTCGCTGTATGATTCATAGTAACGACCTCTTAGAAAAGGAAGCGCGTTATCCACGCTTCCTCACTTACTTAAAAAATAACTAAATTAAAGATTACGAGTACGACGCTTGATTAGACGCTCAGCCTCTTTAAGCGCAGTCTTGATGTCTTTGCCTTCATCAAGCACTTCCATCAATGCGTTCTCTAAAATAATAGAACGTGCAACATGGTCACCTTGTGCTGGAGCGACTGGTTTAATATTTTGAGCGACTTCAGCAAAGATTAGACGAGCTTTTTGTCCACCTAGGAACTCCATTTCTTCTTGGAATAACGCATCGTCATACGTAGTGACATTTGCCGGGAAAGCAGCAATCGTTTCGAAGTGCTTAAGTTGAACGTCACGTTTAGTCGTCATGTATTCAATCAGCGCCCAAGCTTCATCTGGGTTGTCTGATTGAGTTGGAATTGAAAGGAATGAACCGCCCCAGCTGCCATAGATGCCATCAGGTAGGTTTTCTACTGCCCACTTACCTTTGGTTTCAGGTGCAATCCAGTTGTTTAGGTGTCCCAGCAGCCAAGCGCCAGAAAGTTGAGTTGCGAATGTGCCGTTACGGAAGCCTTCGTACCATTCGTTAGACCAAGCCAAAATACGGCCATCTAAGCCTTTATCGCGGATTTCTTTCGCGACTTCAAAAGCGTGAACAAAACGCTCTGATGTCACGACTGGGTTACCATCTTTATCGAAATAAAGACCTTCACCTTCAGGAACGGTTGTGAAGATAATCGCTTGTGCTACGTCTGCCGCTGAAGCAATAAGCTGTACGTTTTGCTCTTTCAGTTTTTCACCAGCCGCAATGTATGAATCCCAATCCTTGATTGCTTCATTGACATCAATACCCGCTTTTTCAAATACGTCAGTACGGTAGTACATGACACCAGGACCTAGGTCGACAGGGATGCCGTACATATCGCCGTCAGCACCTTTACCTTGTGCCCACGCATACGGTGCAAATCGTTCTTCGTATTTATCTGCGCCGTAGTTTTCAGAAAGGTTAACTAGACCTCCAGAACCCACGAATGGACCGATTTTTTCTACATCCACAACAATCACATCACCCGCACCAGAGCCAGTTGCTAAGTTTGTGGTCAGTTTTGTGTGGTGATCACCGTGGTTATTCATTAGGTAGTCGACTTTGATTCCCGTTTCCTTTTCAAAATCAGGCAGTAATACTTTCAGGCTACTATCGAAATCTGGAAAGCCGTCAAAACGAATTTCTTTATCAGCAGCGTTTGCTGTTGCAGCAAGTCCTAAAGCGACTGCGCAAGAAAGCGCTAAGGTCTTAAGTTTCATGTTCTATCCTTAATATTTTTATAGGGTATCTAGTAAATTCGTAACCGAGTTTCTAGCAACCAAAGTCGGCAACAATTTAAAATTCACATCACGTTTAATCTTGTTGAGTTTTTGCAAAGTCAGCTGAACCGCTTCAATGCTCATCTCTTCTATTGGAAAATTAATGGTGGTCAAACTAGGGGTTAGGTATCGAGCGAATATGGTGTTATCAAAGCCCACAAGAGAAACATCCTCTGGTACAGAAAGCCCTTCTTCATGCAGCACTTCAAATGCGCCAAATGCCATGTGATCGTTTGATGCAAACACTGCAGTAAATCGGCATTTACGGTTAATCAATTTCTTCATGGCACTAACACCGGTTTGTTCCGTGAACCCAGCCTCTGAAACCAATGCTTCATCGTAGGGCACATTCGCCTCTTCCAAAGCCTTTCGATAACCTTGCAAACGCCCCCGAGCATCTGCTTTATCTAAAGGTCCGGTAATACATGCGATTCTGGTGTGCCCCTGTCGCAGTAAATATTGAGTAGCAAGTTGTCCCCCGACCTCGTTATCAATATCTATGCAGCTCATTGCCATTTCTGGAATAAAGCGGTTAATTAAAACCACAGGGGTTCCCTGATCTTCCAGTTCAATTAAATAATCATCGCTCAGCATTTGAGTATGAAGTATCAAAGCGTCCACTCGGCGCCCTAATAAAAACTCCACAGACTCACGTTGCCCTTGCTCTGTATTTGAACCAGCAGTTACCACAGCGTGATAACCAAAGCGGCGGAGGTTCTCTTCTAAACAATGCAAAATCCCCGAATAGAAAGAACCACCAAGTTCAGGTACAACAATCCCAATGCTGCCACTACGACTAGACGCTAAAGCTTGAGCAATAGAGTTAGGGCGATAACCCAACTCTTTAATCGCTTTTTCAACTTTTAGTTTCTTGTCATGACTGACTCGGCTCGTTCCATTAATCACTCTGGAAACTGTCGCCTGAGATACACCAGCATGCTCTGATACGTGCTTTATTGTCGCCACTCGAACCTCGATACTTCATTAGCTTGTAACCGCTTTCATAAAGATTATTGACGAAGTGAGTACTAGTTTGAGTGAGTACCATCACACTAAACTCGGGGTGAAATGGCTAGATTGGTAAATGTTGAAAGCGCTTACAAATTAATTCCGCGCCATGAAACTGTTTCATGAAATTATGGTTCACCTAATCAAAATAGCACTCGGTTACCCGTCATATCTGCCTTGCCAAACACACTTAAAGTCCACTAACTTAGAAGCGCTATTAAGTAATCAACCTACAACAGAAAGTAATATACGGGTCTATATTGACCTTAATGTTTCAGCGTTCATGCGAAACTGTATGGGAACATTTCATAGCACTTTTAGTTCAAATACTTGTATCAAGAATGAAAACAGAAATAGAAATAGAAATAGAAACGCCCAGCTAAAAGGCTGGGCGTGGAAACATCAGAAAGACCTAAATGGTATCCAAAATCTTATTTAGGATGGTTTCGCTAGTTTGAATTCTTGAGTTAACGAAAATTGCTGCTGTGACATGGTTTCAAGCTGCAGACCATGAGAGAACAATACCTGAGATCGTTGAGAGTTATCTTCTGCCAATGTGTGTATCTGGCTGATGTTTTGAGTAACTTGAGAAGCAACCACTTGGTGCTCAGTAGTTGCAGTCGCGATTTGATGACTTCTTTGCTCTACTTCGTTGAGAAGATCAGAGACCATCGATATCGAGTGATTAACTTCACCTGTTTGCTCAACGCATTGAACCATCCCCATCACGCATTGATTAATTTGCTCCACCGCCAGTTTAGAGCTAGTTTGCAGCTGCTCTATCTTGTTGTGTATTTCTTGCGTAGAAGCATTAGTTTTTGCCGCTAACACGCGAACTTCATCGGCAACCACAGAGAAACCACGCCCTTGCTCACCCGCTCGCGCCGCTTCTATTGCTGCATTCAATGCCAATAAATTGGTTTGCTCAGAGATCCCAGATATTACATCCAGTATCGAACCAATGCTGGCGCTTTCGCTTTCAAGCTGATCGATGGTCGCCGTTGACTCCGCCAATTTACCTTCTAGATTGCTCATCAACTCGACACTTTTATCCACCGTCTTTTGTCCATGGTTAGAACTCGAAACGGCTTCGGTCACCAAGGTTAAGGTTTGATTCGCGGCTTGGGTTATCTCCGTCACAGAGCACTCGATCTGCTCCATCGCCGTTGCCACCATAACCGTTTGATTGGTTTGATCCTGCATCGCCTCACTCAGTGAGCGACTGGTGCTTTGGTTCTCAAGAGAGGCTTCTTTCAGACGCGATGACGACTGACGCATGCTCTCAATGATTTGAGTCAGGTGACTGATCACCAAGTTCACTTTATCGCTCACCAAGCCGAATTCATTGTGGGCTCGATACTGAACCATCACGCTCAAATCTTTGTTGGCAACTTGTTCTAAAGCACTTTGCAACAACTTGCTTGGTTTGCGAATCCCTTTGGCAATATTCAGCCCTATCAGCAGAGCAAGAAAAACAGAGCCTACAGCAATAATAGTTTGCATCATAAGGGCTCGCAGTGAAGAGCCCATCGACTCGTGATACAGGCGTGTTGCTGTGTCTTCTGCGTAAATGGATAACTCATCAAAATGGTTCAATTGGAGATCAATCAACTGCTCAATTTCCAACCTTTGCTGCGTAATGGACTCATCTAACTTGACTGTTTCCTTGTGTATAGACACTGAACCTTTCGCTGAAAAAGCATGAGAAGCGAGCAGTGACAAAGACTGCTTACTGCGGCGCAGCGCAGACGAGTCCAAACGGTCTAAGTCTGATACAGCTTGTTCGAATCGCTGTTTTCGACTTTGCAGGCGGCGCTCAACCCCACGAACTTCCGAAGAGGTTTGCAATGAGAAAGCCTCATTAGATTCAGCCGCTATCAAACTTAATTGCACCAGCAATGCTTCTACCGCTTTTTGTGTTTGCGCTGAATTCGCACTCGCCAGTTGATTAACCAAAGTGTTATTTAGCTGCCCCACTACAGACTGAAATTGAGTTTGCCTCATCAAGCCGAGATCTTTGCTATCCAGATAAGTAACGTAACCTTCTAACAGCTGCTCAATACTACCGATCGTAGCGGCACCAGTGTCATTAATATTTGAGAGCAGAAGTTCAAGTGGCGAGCCCGATTCAGCCTTGCCATCAAACCAATCTAACTGCTGTTTATATTGTTCGATACTACTCAAAACGGTTTGTTTTAGTGGTTCCAGTTCATCAATGTAGTTGGCGGATAAATAGGGAGTAGTACTGCGATTTATGTCCAAGAACCGAATCGTAAGAGTGGAAGATTGGAGCATTAAAGGAGTGGCTTGTTGAGCTATGGTTTCGATGTGTGAGGTTATGTTCTTGTTACTGCTAATACTCAACCATGCGCTACCAAGCATGATGACTATCAGCGTGAAAAAACCTAAATAAACTCGAGACACGATGGAAGAAAGCCTCATAGTTATTCCTTGCTCTAATGGCGAAAAAAATGGGCACAATAAATGTGCCCATAAGGGAGTTAATCTATGTAATGTTGCCCTAATAAAACTGCCTTTAGGGCTTAAATGGACAGTTACTATCTTTAAGTGATAAGCGAGCCTATTAACCCGTTAATCGTTGACGGGTAATCTTTACCACCAAGCTTCAAACATTGCGCCAAATGCAAGCGTATCGGCAGTCTTTCGTTCCGTCATATTTTTCGTTTCAACATCGCCAATCGTAGTATAGAAGCGAAGCATTGGTCGGCTACCAGGCATGCCGCCTAATGAAACGTTTTGAGAAAGCGTGACTTTCCAACCATTTTTCTCACCGCCATCATCAAAGTCTTCCATCGCATAACCGGCTTCTAACCAAGTTGAATGCACGTCATCCCATTGGTACTGTGGACGAACAATACCGGCGTATTCATTTTTATCTAAGTTTCGACCTGTATTAGCATCTTTGTAGTCATCACCTGAAATGTCTTTGTAAGAAACAAGGTAGTCGATAATGAATTGGTTGCTGACCGCATAATTACCTTCCACACTCGCGTAAAATACGCTTTTGTCTCCAGCTAAATCGAATACCGAGTCATCTGCACCATCGGCATATTTCACTACTAACTTATTACTATCACCCAAGCCTAGCGTTGCACCTAATTGCCAAGCATTCTCATCACTGACTTTTGCTTCGCCCACTTCGTTCGCTTCATCAGACGCAAAACCGTAGTTGGCGTAGATATCTAAATTACCGATACCTGCATTGATTGAGTGAAGCTTAGAAGTCACGGCGTAGCGACCATTATCATTGCCTAATGCGCCATCTTCCGAGTCAACTTGACCGACAATCGCCATATCAAATTTAGCTGCGCCCAAGTTTAAGTTATTGAAACCACCACCTTGTCCATCATGCGTCATCCAGAAGTAATCGTTCAAACCTTGTTGTGGACGTTGGTGGAAATCACGACCACCCCACATATAAAGCTCTGGTTGGCTTTCAAAAATGTTCGTCACACCTGCGTACATTTTTTTCAGGTTAATGCCACCAGAAGATCCCCAAGCATCGTTACTCCAATCGTCGACCATGAACACGAGATCCCATTTTGCGCCACTGTCTGCTTGGAATATTTTAGCTAACTGAACCTCACCCCCGTTCGATTCATTACCTAAACGACCAAGCGAACGGCCAGTACTGCCCACTTCAACGTAGCGATTGTCGCCACTTGAGCTGTGCGCGCCGTATCGAGCATAACCCGAGAAGATGATCCCGTCGGTAACTGGTGTGTCTGGCGTTAAAACGGCTGGTTGTTGGTCATCGGTATAATCGATGTCCACCACTCGAGATTCCAATTCTTGAATACGTTTTTCTAGTGCTTCAATGTCGGCGTCTGCTGCAAAAGACGAAAGAGATGCAACCGAAGCCGCCACTGCTACTGTTATTGGCAAAAGCTTAAAGTTTTTCATTTAATTTTCCCTGTTATTTTTATGTTGAACTCGAACAGGGGAAATATTAAGCAATGAAACAATTGAAAAATAAGCGGCTCTTCACACTGGTAAATTCATGACATTCTCATGAAATATTCTGAAGACTAGGTAGGCATTGTTATCTTTTAATTTTCAGTAAGATAAAAATAATTTTAAAAAAGATGATGGTTTGAAATCGCTTTCATTTCATGGCTATTGGCGGGGTCAGTCACGAAAAATAAGCGGGGGTCACCACTGAAACACACACCTAATATGACTAATTTTCACAATGCTGAAATCTTTCATGACTGGGGAACTATCACTTGAGCAAAGTAATGGGGTTTGAACAAAATAAAAGGTGCCCAACTTGTCGAACTTTAAAAAAAATGCCACATCAAGTGCGGCATTTCCTTTAAATATTCGTACTAACATAAATGCTATATAGGTAAACGCTGTGGCGGTAAAGCCACTTGCATTCAATACTTTCTAAAGTTGTTGAATACCCATATTAAACAAAGTGAATGCGTACATATCAGCAGTCAGATCGATCACTTTATTCAATGGCATGCCTGCTCCATGCCCAGCATTCACATCAATTCGAATCATCACTGGAGATTCGCCTTGATGCTTATCTTGAAGCTCAGAGATAAACTTGTATGAGTGAGCAGGTACTACGCGATCATCATGGTCGGCGGTCGTCACTAGCGTTGCTGGGTATGACACACTCTCCACATTGTGAACAGGCGAGTAACCTAATAGATACTCAAACATATCTTGGCTTTGAGCTGAAGTTCCAAAGTCATACGCCCAACCTTCACCAGACGTAAAAGTGTGGTAACGCAGCATATCAAGTACACCAACCGCAGGTAACGCCACTTTAAACAAATCAGGTCGCTGAGTCATGCAAGCACCGACAAGCAAACCACCATTTGAACCACCTCGAATAGCAAGGGTTTCTGAGCTGGTGTAGCCCTGTTCAATTAAAAACTCAGCCGCAGCAATAAAATCATCAAATACATTCTGCTTTTGCTGTTGCGTACCGCCTTTGTGCCAATCTTTACCATATTCGCCACCACCACGCAGGTTAGGCACAGCAAAGACTCCTCCAAGCTCTAGCCAGCTTGCGACCGTGCCTGAAAAAGAAGGCGTTAAACTCACATTGAAACCACCGTAACCATACAAAATAGTTGGGTTGCTACCATCAAGTGAGATACCTTTTCTATAAGAGATAATCACAGGGACTTTTGTGCCGTCTTTAGATGTATAAAAGACCTGCTTAGATTCATATAGATCAGCGTCAAAAGGGGCTTCTGACTTTTGATAAACGTTAGACTCACCAGCATCAACATCGAATGATAAAATAGTAGGAGGAGTCACGTAGTTGGTGAATGTGTAATACAACTGCTTATGTTCTTTCTTGCCTCTTAAACCACTCGCTGTGCCTTCACCTGGAAGCTGAATATCTCGAATCAGCTGACCTTGATAATCAAACTGCTGAATTTTAGACACAACATCAACCATATAATGAGCAAATAAATACCCACCTCCGGTACTGATTTCTAGAGGCTGCGGCTTTTCAGAGATGATATCTTGCCATTGCTTAGTGCGAGTATTGAAACTCGCGACTTTGCCATTAGGCGCATCGAGATTCGTGTATAGAATGAAGGTATCACCTTGGTTATCTATCACATACGTGTCGCTATCAACATGGTCGATCAGTGTTTCAAACAGTTGAGCTTCTTCTAGTGTCGACGCTGATGTCAGATCGATGTAAAACAGTCGGTTTCCTGATGTCGACTCCTGACCTAAGATGATCAAATAATCATCATCGTCTGTTGTATAACCTGTGACATAGCGGTGCTGTTCACCTTCAGCATTACCGAAAATCACCTTATCTTTATCTTGGCTCGTGCCCAACTCATGGTAATACAGCTTATGCTGGTCTGTACGCGCAGAAAGTTGGCTGCCATCTGGCTTGTCGTAACTTGAATAATAAAAGCCTTTACTGCCAAGCCAAGAAACATCGGTAAATTTGGCATCAACAATTTCAGGTTCAAGCTGTTCTTTGGTTTCAGAATTGATGACAAAGATTTTACGCCAATCACTACCGCCTTCAGAGATGGTATACGCCACTAAGCTGTGATCTTTTGAGAAGGAAACTGACCCTAGTGATGTAGTGCCGTCTTCAGAGAAAGTGTTAGGGTCAAGAAAGACTTCTTCAGCTTGCCCTTTACCTTCTTTAACACGATATAAAACACTGTGATTTTGTAAACCATCATTTTTATAGTAGTAAGTATATTCACCGCGAACAAAAGGCTGAGAGCTCTTTTTATAATCTTGAGCGTGCGCAATACGCGCCCTTAATTCATCGCGGTAAGGAATGGTGTCGAGATAATCAAAAGTAACGGCATTTTGTTTATCCACCCACTCCGCTGTTTCTTCGCTGGTATCGTCTTCTAGCCAGCGGTATGGGTCATCAATGGTTTGCCCAAAGTAGACGTCACTAACAACTCGCTTTTCGGTGTTTGGATACACATGAGAGCTTGAAGTTGCTTCTGTTGGCGTAAACTGCTTTGAAGCAGGTTCTTTTGTTGGATTTGACATCATAATCCCTAATTTTAAATGATAGTAATTCTCAATATATGGTCTCGGTTACTGCACCAGCAATCAAGTATTAAAATGCGACAAAGTGTAATCATGCGATCTGTCAATAATTTCACACATTATTCTTCTTGTTTATTGAGCCAATTCCCTGAATCAAAAGTAATGGGAAATCGTTAAATATCGGGTGCGAATATGCTCAATAAGCAACTTAATCTTGTTCGGTGGTTGGCGAGTAAATGGGTAAACCGCGTAAATACCCAATTTTTTACCGACCAACTCAGGAAAAATATCAACGAGCTGCCCATTACGAATATCGTGATACACCAAGCACCGTGGAACATAAGCGACGCCATGCCCCCCAAGTGCTGCTTTTCTAAGGGCCGTAGCATTGTCCGTAGAGAAGGAACCAGATACGCGAACAATGTATTTATCATTCTCACTGTTTCTATCTTTGTCATGAAGAAATTGCCATTCACTTGCACCGGTCGTTTGGTAAGCGTACTGCAAACAATTATGTGCCACTAAATCTTGAGGGTGCATCGGTTTGCTGTTTTTTGCGATATATGACGGCGAAGCACAAACGACCCACTGCGAATCCAAGATATGCCGAGCGATTAAACTCGAATCTTCCAAATACCCCGTTCTAATCACTAAATCGAAGCCATCTTCGACCAAGTCAACAAAACGGTTGTCGAGTGACATGTCTACCGTTAAACCTGGGTGCATATTACAAAACTCAGCAACCGCATCAGCAAGGATCAAATCCCCTGAAATGGAAGGCACTGACATTTTGATATGACCGCTGACATTCTCACCAAAGCCTGAAACTGCGTCCATAGCCTCTTGAGCCGCCTGCTTCACATTTTTGGCTCCGTGCAAGATCGCCTTGCCTGCCTCAGTCAGCGTTAATTTGCGCGTCGTTCGATATAATAATTGCACGCCGATCTCTTCTTCCAATCGAGCTATTCTTTTACTAACTACCGAATTTGTAAGGTTATTTTGCTCAGCAACCTTACTGAATGAACCCAGTTCTACTACCTGTGAAAACAGGATTAAATCATCTGCTCGCATCTGATTATGCCAATTTTGGAATTAATTATTTTCATTATTTCCCTATATCAATAAAAAATAAAGGGGTAAATTCACGCCAAATTAACAAATTAATTACAACCATAACGATTGAGGTCACTTCAATCACAACGATTAACCCTATAACTATTACAAATTTAGCGATTATAAAGTCAGTAATTACAACGGCTCTTACAAACCAGTTGTTATAGAACCAGCAATTTTTTAAAGCCCCTACAGCAATGCTTTAAGAAATTACGGTCACAAAATAAGAACTAATAACGTGTTGTTAACTTCAAACCTGATTGTTTGAATCCATGTACGAGGAAGTACCCATGAGTGAAACTCTACTAGCATTATTGGCCTTTTCGCCGATAGTTATCGCTGCCATCCTATTGGTTGGTTTAAATTGGCCGGCTAAAAAAGCCATGCCTGTTGCTTTTGCCCTAACTGTAGGGATTGCTCTCACGGTTTGGGATATGTCAGGTACACGTGTACTTGCTTCAATATTCCAAGGCTTTGGCATTACAGTATCGGTTCTCTGGATTGTGTTTGGCGCTATCTTTTTATTAAACACTTTAAAACACACTGGAGCCATCACTACTATTCGCAACGGGTTTACGGATATTTCCGCTGACCGCCGCGTTCAAGCCATCATCATTGCTTGGTGTTTCGGCTCTTTCATTGAAGGGGCATCCGGGTTTGGTACTCCAGCCGCTATTGCCGCTCCATTACTTGTCGCTATTGGCTTTCCAGCTTTAGCAGCTGTATTGATGGGCATGATGATCCAATCAACACCAGTATCATTTGGTGCGGTGGGCACGCCAATTATTGTTGGTGTAAACAAAGGGTTAGACACTCATAATATTGGTGAAGCACTGATTGCCAACGGGTCTACATGGGAAGCTTACCTGCAGCAAATCACTTCAAGCGTTGCATTAATTCACGCTGGTGTGGGCACTATGATTCCGGTACTTATGGCAATGATGCTGACTCGCTTCTTTGGTAAAAATAAGAGCTGGACTGAAGGGTTAGATATTCTGCCATTCGCTCTATTTGCAGGTCTTGCATTTACTATTCCTTACGCGCTAACGGGTGTTTTCCTAGGACCTGAGTTCCCTTCTCTGATTGGTGGCTTAATTGGTCTATCTATTGTGGTAACAGCTGCAAGAAAAGGCTTCTTAGTTCCGAAATCTAAATGGGATTTTGAAAGCGAAGACAAATGGCCAGCAGAATGGTTAGGTTCACTAAAGATCGACCTTAACGAATCTAAATCTGACAAGCCAATGAGCATGGCTATGGCATGGGCGCCATATGTGCTACTTGCTGTAACACTTGTTGCAAGCCGAGTGAGCCCTGAATTCAAAGGGCTACTAAAGAGCATTAGCCTATCGTTCAGCAATATCCTGGGCGAAACGGGTGTAAGCACCGCGATTCAGCCTCTGTATCTACCTGGTGGCATCTTAGTATTCGTAGCGCTTGTCGCGGTTCTAATGCAATCACGAAGCGCCGCGCCGCTAGCCAAAGCGTTTGGCGAATCAAGTAAAACACTGATTGGTGCAGGCTTTGTTTTAGTCTTCACTATCCCAATGGTTCGTATCTTCATTAACTCTGGTGTGAACGGCGCTGATTTAGCAAGTATGCCAGTTACCACAGCGAACTTTGCGGCCGACTTAGTTGGCGGTGCATTCCCAGCATTAAGTGCAACAGTAGGTGCCTTAGGTGCATTCATTGCGGGTTCTAACACGGTATCAAACATGATGTTCAGCCAATTCCAGTTTGAAGTTGCACAAACACTGACTATTTCTAGCGCTGTGGTTGTGGCTCTACAAGCAGTAGGTGCAGCTGCAGGTAACATGATTGCCATTCACAACGTTGTAGCAGCATCGGCGACCGTTGGCTTGCTTGGGCGTGAAGGAGCAACATTGCGCAAAACAGTCATCCCAACGTTCTACTACTTAGTGATGACCGGCATTGTCGGACTCGTCGTTATCTACGGCTTCAACATGACAGATGCATTGATGAAGTAAATCTAGAGCCAATTAACACAACAAACTTGGCGTTAATGCCCAACTACCCCGACATATTGCAGAAGTTACCGACAGGTTTGAACTGACGTTTCTTCAACGTCTCTCCACAAGCAAGTAGGTAACTGACGCAAGCGGGTATTAACGCCACTTTATTTTACGAGACATTATTTATCGAGCTTGGCGGAATCAACATGGTTATCGCCAGACTTTCGAACAGGTAAGTACCCAAATTTAGGACTGACATTATGATTATTTCCGCATCGACTGATTACCGAGCAGCAGCGAAATCGAAACTTCCTCCTTTTCTTTTTCACTACATTGATGGTGGCTCATACGGTGAGCATACTTTACGCCGCAACACTGAAGATCTTGCGGAAATAGCACTAAAGCAACGTGTGCTTAACGATATGTCAGATCTTAACTTAGAAACCGAATTATTCGGTGAAAAGCTGGCAATGCCGATTGCGCTAGCACCTGTGGGATTAACAGGCATGTACGCAAGACGTGGTGAAGTTCAAGCAGCTAAAGCCGCGGCGAATAAAGGCATCCCTTTTACAATGTCTACCGTGTCTGTTTGCCCAATTGAAGAGGTGGCCCCTGCCATTGAACGCCCAATGTGGTTCCAATTGTACGTCTTGAAAGACCGCGGCTTCATGAAAAATGTCCTAGAACGCGCAAAAGCCGCAGGTGTGACGACGCTGGTTTTCACTGTTGATATGCCAGTTCCAGGCGCCCGTTATCGTGACGTTCACTCTGGTATGAGTGGCCCTAATGCAGCTGTGCGCCGAATATTTCAATCGATGCGTCACCCGAGTTGGGCCGTTGATGTTGGTCTACTCGGTAAGCCACACGATCTTGGCAATATCTCGACGTACCGCGGATCTCCAACCAAACTAGAAGACTACATCGGTTGGCTAGGTGATAACTTCGACCCTTCGATTTCTTGGAAAGACCTAGAGTGGATCCGTGATTTTTGGGATGGCCCGATGGTCATCAAAGGCATTCTCGATGAAGAAGATGCAAAAGACGCCGTTCGATTCGGTGCGGACGGCATCGTAGTTTCAAACCACGGTGGTCGCCAATTAGATGGTGTTCTTTCTAGTGCAAAGGCACTGCCAGCGATTGCTGATGCGGTAAAAGGCGATACAAAAATCTTAGTCGATTCCGGCATTCGTACTGGACTAGATGTGGTGAGAATGATGGCAATGGGCGCAGATTGCACCTTACTTGGTCGCTCATTTGTTTACGCGCTGGCGGCTCAAGGTCAAGCTGGCGTAGAGAATTTGATCGATTTATACGACAAAGAAATGCGTGTAGCGATGACCTTAACTGGCGCAAATACCATTCATGACCTATCTCAAGATTCACTAGTAAATCTTAAATAATCACCTATAAGCCTTTAGTCTACTTAGATTAAATTCTAATCGGTGTCACAGCATTTGCTCTTACGTTGTGACACCGTCTAAGCACTGGAATAAATAATAAAAATGAAAAATCAGTGCACATTAAGCACAAGGAAGCAAAAATGGCGAACGTTGAATCCCAACAGCTAGAACCAGCTGATCAGCAACCAATTTATCACCAATTAGAAGCAAAGCTTGCTGAATTTATAGACCCTGAGCGCATTATCACCCAAGAAGCAAAGCGGCTCGCCTACGGCACTGACGCCAGCTTCTACCGACTGGTTCCTAAAATTGTCCTCCGCCTCAAAAATATCGATGAGGTTATCTACACGATCAAAACCTGCCAAGAGTTAAGCATCCACTTCACCTTTCGCGCCGCTGGCACAAGTTTATCTGGTCAAGCAGTTTCAGACTCCGTATTAATCACGCTAACCGATGACTGGCGCGGGCATCAAATCCTCGATAACGGTAACAAAATCGTTCTTCAGCCGGGAGTCATTGGCGCAGATGCAAACCGCTATCTTGCTCCTTTTCAAAGAAAAATAGGTCCTGATCCAGCCTCTATTAATACGTGTAAGATTGGGGGCATAGCAGCCAATAACGCCAGTGGCATGTGCTGTGGTACCGCGCAAAACTCGTACCGGACCATCGACAGTATGAAAGTCGTCTTCAACGACGGTACCTTGCTTGATACATCAGACACACAAAGTATTGAAGCGTTTAAACAGTCTCATCACGCCTTTATTTCTGGCATACAAGACCTTCATCATCAAACCACCAGCAACCAAGCTCTTACTGAGCGTATTCGCCATAAATATCGCCTTAAAAATACCACCGGATATGCCATCAATGCTTTAGTTGATTACCACGACCCAATTGAAATTATCGAACACCTCATGGTGGGCTCAGAAGGTACATTAGGCTTTATTGCTGAAGTCACCTACAACACAGTGGTTGAGCATTCTAATAAAGCATCGTCCCTGTTGGTGTTTGCCGATATTGAGCAAGCAAGCCAAGCAGTCACGGTTTTATCGAAGACTCCCGTTGCTGCTGTGGAGCTGATGGATGGTCGAGCGCTGAGATCCGTCGCTAATAAACCCGGCATGCCTGAATTCATGCCGAACTTAGATTTAGAAGCCGCGGCAATCTTAGTGGAATCTCACGCCAGCTCCCAGGCAGACTTAGATTTACAATGTAAATCAATTATGGATTCTTTAGCGGATTACACCATTCTTGAGTCCGTTCCTTTCACTTCTAATGCTCAAACCGTTGCCAACCTATGGGGAATTCGTAAAGGTATGTTCCCAGCGGTTGGTGCAGTAAGAGAAGTGGGCACGACGGTTATTATTGAAGACGTTGCCTTTCCTGTCGAAAACTTGGCAAACGGTATTCGAGAGCTGCAGGAGCTATTCGATAAATACGATTACAACGAGGCCATCATTTTTGGTCATGCGTTAGAAGGCAACTTACACTTTGTCTTCACCCAAGGCTTTGACAGTCAAACCGAGATTGACCGCTACGGCGGCTTTATGGATGACGTCGCCGAACTAGTTGCCGTCAAATATCAAGGTTCATTAAAAGCAGAGCACGGTACAGGCCGTAATATGGCACCGTACGTTGAAATGGAATGGGGAAAAGATGGCTATGCTTTAATGCAGAAAATCAAAGCACTCTTTGATCCTCAAAACCTCATTAATCCGGGCGTCATCATTAATGACAACCCAAAATCGCACCTTCAAGATTTAAAACCCATGCCAGCCGCTGATGACTTGGTTGATCGCTGTATTGAGTGCGGGTTTTGTGAACCCGTTTGCCCGTCCAGAACGTTAACTCTTTCTCCGCGTCAGCGCATCGTGCTCTACCGTGAGTTACAGAAAAGGCGAGCCGCCGGAGAAGACATAGAAGCTTCTGAACTAGAAAAAACATTTGAATATCAAGGTATTGATACCTGTGCTGCAACCGGGTTATGTGCTGAGCGCTGCCCTGTTGGGATCAACACCGGCGACTTAATGAAAAAGCTGCGTACCGCAAAGTACGAGAAGTTTACTCCCATTGCAAAATGGACAGCCGAACACTTCGCCACCACGACCAAGCTGACAAAAGCGGGTTTGAAAACCAACCAACTAGCCAGTAAAGCATTGGGAGCAAAAACGGTTGGAAAATTAACCAATGGCTTTCGCTCAGTGACTAAAGGAGCAACCCCGATTTGGATGCCTGAAATGCCACAGGCAAATTCACATTCGTTAGAACAGGCTGCTTCTTCATTAAACAATAATGAACAGAAAAAGCTCAACTCGTTGGTCAAAAAAGTGGTTTACCTACCTTCATGTGCCAGCCGTACTATGGGGCAACAAGTGGACGCACAAGATCAGCGCCCTTTAACCGAAGTGACTTTATCGTTGTTAGAAAAAGCAGGTTTCGAGGTTATTCTACCGAACAAGTTAGACGACCAGTGTTGCGGAATGCCCTATGACAGCAAGGGTATGACAGAGCTTGCTCAATCTAAATCTCAGCAATTAGAAGACACACTATGGCAAGCCAGTAATCAAGGCGAGTACCCTATTTTAATGGATACCAGCCCATGTGCTAAACGCAGTATTGAGCAGTTTACTAAACCACTACAAGTGCTAGAACCGACAGGGTTTGTGAACCAATACCTACTTGAGCACTTAACGATTAAACCTATACAAGAAACCGTGATGCTGCATGTGACTTGTAGCTCTCGTCGCATGGGCTTAGAGGGCGCGATGTTGAACCTTGCTAAAGCGTGCACCGAAGAAGTGATTGTTCCTGAGCATATTCAATGTTGTGGTTGGGCGGGTGACAAAGGCTTTACTACGCCAGAGCTGAATGAGGCTGCAGTACACCCACTCAAAGAACAAGTACCGAGCAATTGTACTCGCGGATTCAGCAACAGCCGAACCTGTGAGATAGGTTTATCACACCACAGTGGCATTCCGTATCAATCCATCTTGTACTTAGTGGACGAAGTCGCGCAATAGCGCAGTTTCCACCGCTTCAGGTATCGAGCAAATAGCTTTAACCTAAAACAAAAAATGGCAGCCCAATCAGGCTGCCATTTCTTTATTCGGTTGTTTGACTCAAAAAACACCCTAACTATTCGAGCCTCAGTTGTTAGCATCACAGCTATTAATGAACAGCTACTAATGAACAATGATTAATGAGTAACTATTGATGAGTAGTATCTCTATCACCAAGCCCAAATTGATGGCTTCATATCAGTTAATAAAAACTCACGGGAAGGTAGAAATCGAGCTCAAAGACTTCATCACTATTAAGAAAATGATTCTGATGATAATGCACATACGCGGGTGTTGAGCGTTGCTTGAAACCAGAAGTTGGCAGCCATTTTTCTAATACCATACTGATCTGTGGTAGCAGCTCACCATAGCAGCCATTGAGTCGAAACACGGCGTGTAAGCCGCCCGGAATCACCATCTGGTTCACTACGCTGCGGTACTTAATCGGCTTATCAAGCGCGATACACGCGACATAACGACACTGATCCATTTCCACCCAAGCAGGGTTTGAGTGATGCAAACCGAACTGGCTCGAAAAGTCGCGTTGTTCTGAATTCGCCCACGCTTTCAATATCAACCACGCATTACGAATGGAACGATTATAACCAGTGTGTCGAACATAGGCCGCCATTCTCTCTGGTACTTCAACTATCTTCGGCTCTGGTAACACACGCTTCGCCACGTTCAAATAGCCCGCAGCCACTTCAGGGTCTTTCAAATAAGGTTTTTCAGCGATCTGTAAGTCGTGTTTACGCCATTCACCCGGAGACATATTAAAGGTTGCTTTAAACGCGCGGCTAAACGAAGACACCGAACTAAAACCACATTTACTAGCAATTTCCATTACGGACGAGCTGGTATCAAACATCAATTGATTGGCAGCATACTCCATGCGAGTACGTCGAATGTATTGATGTAACGATTCCCCAACCACACTTTTGAACGTTCGATGAAAGTGTTGCTCTGAATAAGCCGCAATTTCAGAAAGCGCTTTTGCTGACAAAGGTCGGCTTATGTCTTGGTGGATATGGAACAGAACATCATTGATTCTGGATATGTGTTGTCGTGACATCGTTCAAATAGCATAAATGGACATGTTTGTGAGCATAAACGGACACGCTTGTTTTTACAATTGCCGTGTAATATCAAGCAATAAAATAAAAACGAAAAACAACGAGACACAACACATGGAAATCGCACAGTCATTACAACAGATTCAATCTTCATACATTCGAGAGATCCTTGCTGCCGCAAGCGATCCAAATGTCATCTCATTAGCCGGCGGTTTACCGGATGAGAAAACATTCCCTATCGATTTGATGAAGCCAACGCTAGAAAACCTAGCGAATATGCCTGAAGTTTTCCAATACGGCTCTACTGCAGGTTACGGTCCATTGCTTGAGCACCTAACGCAAAGCTACCAATTGCCTGAATCTCACACAGCCATGATATGTACGGGCTCTCAACAAGGCTTAGATTTGATTGCACGTGCATATGTTGACCCTAATGATGTGGTTGTGATGGAAGCGCCTAGCTACTTGGGTGCAATGCAAGTTTTTGGCTTAGTGCAAGCAAATATTGTGACTGTGTCTCAAACTGAATTTGGTCCTAATCTAGACGAACTAGAGACATGCTTTGCACAGCATTCACCTAAAATGTTTTATGCCGTACCTGATTTCCACAACCCTACTGGCGTATGTTGGACAACAGAGACTCGTCAAAAAGTGGCTGAGCTGTGTATTCAATACAACGTAGCATTCATTGAAGATGCACCATACCGTGAGCTACGTTTCACAGGCACAGAACTACCAATGGTGTCTTCGTTCTGCCCTGATCACTCTATCGTTCTTCGTTCATTTTCTAAGATTGCATCGCCAGGTTTACGCATTGGCGCCGTAACAGGTAAATGCAGCTACCTTGAACCACTGATCAAGGTGAAGCAAGGAGCGGATTTACACTCAAGTGTGCCAATGCAAGCGCTGCTCGTTGGTCTTCTGAAACATGAAGATTTCAACCTGCACATGGAAAACATTCGCACGCTCTACAAGTCTCGTTATGAAGTGCTCTTTTCAGAACTAGAGAAACAGCTGCCCGCAGACTGCGTACTAAAAGCGGTTGATGGCGGGATGTTCATTTGGGTAGAAGTCCCTGAGTGTGACACTTTTAAACTGGCTAAAACTCTGCTTTCAAATGGCGTGGCGGTTGTACCAAGCCCTGTATTCTATCCAAAGGCTGACGAAGCAAAAGCTGCATTGCGTTTAAACTTCACCAACGCCAACCCAGAAGAGTTAACCGAAGCGGTGAAACGCTTAGCGGAAGTACTGAACCAAGCGTAAGCGCTAATTAAGTTAGACTGACTCGATAACAAAGCCCTGTTGTATTTTTACAGCAGGGCTTTTTGTTGTACGCCATCACTGCTTAGAACATTTAATCTTTCAAATTGTCAGGTATAGAGAAGCTCTATTTACTGAGATGCTAAAAACCTCTGTGGTAAATAACCCTTCAATTAGTTGGTTTTTGTCTTACATTGCCTTAGCTATACTGCGGGCGATTTTAATAAGCCTAGTCAAAGGCAAACTCTCGCTCTGGATTTACGTTCCAGCTCGCAAAAGGAAAAACCATGTCTCAATATGTTGTATGTGCGCTCTATAAGTTTGTAGCACTGAATGATTACACCGAAATCCGCCAACCACTGACCGATGTTTTAGAGTCAAACCATATCCGTGGCACACTATTGCTCGCAAGCGAAGGTATCAATGGTACGGTTGCAGGAAAGCGCGAGTCTATTGATGCTTTACTTAAATGGTTTAAGAACGACCCTCGTTTAGCCGATGTGGTTTACAAAGAATCGTTTAACGACGTTCAACCTTTCAACCGCACTAAAGTGAAGTTAAAGAAAGAGATCGTAACAATGGGCGTTGAAGGTATCGACCCTCTAAATGTTGTTGGCACTTACGTTAAACCGAACGAATGGAATGACTTAATTTCAGATCCTGAAGTACTTCTTGTTGATACGCGCAATGATTACGAAGTTGATATCGGTACATTCAAAAATGCCGTGAATCCAAACACTGAAACTTTCCGTGAATTCCCGCAATATGTTGCCGATAACTTAGACCCAGCTAAGCATAAAAAAGTCGCGATGTTTTGTACCGGTGGTATCCGTTGCGAAAAATCGACTGCCTACATGAAAGAGCAAGGTTTTGATGAGGTTTACCACCTTGAAGGCGGCATTCTAAAGTACTTAGAAGAAGTGCCAGAAGAAGAAAGCATGTGGGAAGGTGATTGCTACGTCTTTGATGGCCGCGTTGCGGTTAACCATCAATTAGAGAAAAGTGGATACGATGTATGTAATGCTTGTCGCCTACCAATCACTGACGAAGACAAAGCGTCTGAACACTTTGAAAAAGGCGTAAGTTGTCCTAAGTGTGTTGATAAGCACAGTGATGAACAAAAAGCACGTTTCCGCGAGCGTGAGAAGCAAGTTCAACTGTCTAATGAACGTGGCGAAACCCACGTTGGTGGCGCAGCAGCGCAGCTTATTGAACAACGTAAGAAAGAAAAGCTAGCGTTAAAAGAGCAGCAGCGCTCTTCTAAGAAATAAGTACTAAGTTCTTATTACAAAGCTGCCGCTGAGGAAGCTTTTACTCGCTAAGCGACTACTCAGAAAGAAACAACCTAAAAGAGCCAGTGCAAGCAAGCCTATTTATTAAATAGACTTCGCCTAACACTGGCTCTTTTTGTAGGTGCTGATTCTGTTTCAAGTATTTTTAGCGTTAAACTAATTAGAAGCTTTTATTGCTTGAATCTTCCCACATCACTTCACATTCTTCTTTTACAGCAGACTCTAACAATTCAAGTAATGGAAAGGCTCGATTAGCAATATTCACAGGCACATCTGTATAGCTATCACCTTCATTTAAATCGTCTGCGTTCAGATCATCGTCGATGTCGTCATAGCCCGTCGATTGCTTACTTTCCTTTTCAAGGCGCTTTTCTGCTTCTATTGCCTCGCGTAAACGAGCAAGGGCATCAGGAATAGAAGACGCATCTAACGCCCCAGGAATATCGCCACTATGACCAAGTAATTTAATCAATTGCAGACCAACATCACCAAACATGGTGACATTAGAGTGCGACTTACAGCTAAACGTAATTAACATAATAAAGCCTTTAATAGTTCACTTACCCCGTTTAAAGGGCTGACTTTTGAGTAGTCGGTTGAATAATATCTAACTTATTAATTAGCGAAGGATATCCCCAGCCGTTTTCACCCGCGATGACTTCTTCCCCTGTCAAATATTCAAACAAAGTTGGAGCCAAGGACCCGTTAGATTCAATATTCATTGGCACAGGTTTATCTCCTATAGGAGAGCCCCAAAACCCAAGAAAAGCATCTTTTTCTAAATAATCTTCACCCGCATGTCGCCCCGGTACTTTCGTGTTATAGCCGATGCCTTCTTTAGGGAACAGATTGACGGTACCTGCACGATCTTCTAAATACACATCCACTAATTGGTTTAATGCATCAGGTCTTGGGGTTAACTGGGTAAGGTTCTTCCATTCTTGACGGTTACACCAAGTCTCTACTTTGTCTTTTTCTGCTCGATTTAAACACTTATCGACTAAAGCTGAATACTGCGCGAACGCAACACGAGTCGGCTGTGGAAGATATGGATTCAATTCTTGCACATTTAAGAGTCTCGGATGTTGATTATCCATCACAGACTCGTAGAAAATCTTATCCCGATCTCGCGTGATAAGCTCATCAATTCGTTGAGTCTTTCTATTACCGATCACCCGCACCTGACAAAAGCTCGCATTACACTCTTGCTCTCTTACCACTAAGTAGTCGAGAGTTTCAGGTAAGTGCTGGACCGTTTGGGCAATAATATCAATGGACTCACCAGCAGGTGCAGCAATAGGTTTCCACTGTGTCAGTTCAGAGTATACAGGTTGATGTTTCCACCCTAGTTTAGAATTAAAGAAGTCCATCATAAAGTTACCACCAGCAGTAGAGGCGACGACTACATCGACCTCTTTCAAGCTTGGGAAGCTCAGAGCATTGGTGATCTTTGGTCCTTCACCTTCATCTGAAGATATCTTTTTGACCACAACTGGGTAATCCAACTCTTTCTGTAAATTACCTAAAACCTGCTTTTCAGGGTTGAGGGCATAAAAGACCGGCATTAAGCCATGGTCACCAGCCATCCCCCACAAAGTTTGATCGTAAATTCCAGCGGTTTTATAGGTTTTCTCTATTTGAGTTAACCAATAATCTAGGCGGTTTAATTCTCCCGTTGGCATCAATATTTCATCACTGAATGGACCGGTGAAATGGGCAAAATGATCAGGCCAAGGGTTATACACTAAGGTATAATCTGGCATGCCTTTACCATCTAGTTTTGAGTATGCGCTAATGGCTTGTTCAACCTGAACCTTCTTCGCCATTTTCGTAAATACGTCAAATCCAGAAATAGATATATAAGACTGAATATCTTCAATTAATGCGGCACGCTGTTGCTTTAAATCGACCTCAACTTCCGCACGTAACTGTAGTTCTTTTACGCATCGTTTTTCCCCATAGTCCCGTAAAGATTCGCCTAAACCAAGGTTAACTAAACCGTCATAAGTGGTGTGTGCATTCCAGTCATACTGACCATTACAGTTGAGTGTCTTCAAATAATCCAGGCGATCAAACATGGTTTTCACTTTTCGATCAGCCATTAAAATATCCAGCTGTAGAGCATCATTACCAAAGAAGTAGTAAGCGCGATCTTCTTCCCGATCGACAAAATGGAAATTAGGGATTCCAGTCCCTCCTTCCCCTGAAACTTTCGCTCCTGTTTTTATAATAGGCAGGTTTCGCACACTAATAGTTGGAGTAGAAGACACGCCCACACGGCTTATACTCGGTTTATTTTCGTGATATAAGCGCTTAAAGAGTGGAAGGTAATGGGGGTCTTTATAGACTTGCTCAGACAGCACTTCCATAAAGCGAACTTGTTGTTCATGTTTTGGCTCTATCACGGGTTCAAGAGTCGGTTTGTAAGACGCTCTTTGTTGGTGCTTTTGGTAAGCTTGGTGAATAAATGGAGAAGTCGGATCAACAAGCCCTTCGATTAAACCTTGTTGCAAACCATCTACGGTCACTTGAACAGCAAAGCGGCGGTTTTGCTGCGAGTGAAGAAATTGCACTAGGCTATTCGGGCTATCGTCAAATACCTGCTGCATCCAATCATTCAACGCAACTGCGCGTTCTTCTTTAAAGACAAATTGGCGGTAAGCTTTCAGTAGGTTAAGACGAACAAAGTCGATCAGTGTAATCGTCAATGCTTGTGCTTTATTATTCGGCTTGGATAAATTTTCGGATTTACCATCTTCCGCAATCGCCAACAATGCCCACTTCATCTCACCATCATCCATGCCAAAAGCGGCTTTATTGATCAAATCAACAACAATAGGTTGAACGGTGTTAATAATGGCAAGATCTTCATCGGAATCAGTTAAATAAGTATAGCTCTCGGGTAATTGTTCCATGTCTTGCCATACACCAAGATCAAACAACGCATCGTAAATCACCACCATATTAGCAATGAACTTGTCATCGACTTGAATACCCTCGTGGTGCCCTGTCGGCTCTGTGGTTTTGATTGGTTCGTCAGCATGTTTCTCTGCACCATTTTTAACAGAAGCATGCCCTTTATGAGCGTCGCTATCACTTACAGAAAACAAGCTATGCTCAAACCCTTTCAGCACTTGTTCATCATAAATTGTAGAAAGATATTGCTTAAACTCATCTTCACTGCTTAAACCAGAATATCGGTCATAATAGGTATATAAGAAGTATCCCAAAGGAACGGAATAAGTAGGGTTAGAAAGCTGAGCAATCACCTTTGCTTTAAGCTTTACTTCTAGCGGTAGAGTTAAAATGTAGGTGTCTAACGTCACACCAGCAATAGTAAATAAAGCAGCGTCTCTTGTTAAAGTAGTCGAATAACTTAATGTTGAAAGAACCTGATTTTTTAAGACTTCTGATGAACTGAATATCCCCCCAACAACAGGAGTGGTAGAAATATCGGCAGAAGTAGGCAATGACAGTAATGATGCACCTAACATTGGGAAAATGGTGCTTTTACGTATTTTTGATGGCAAAAGCCTCAATTTACGCTTAGATTCTTTTTTCATAATCACGCTCTAATCTATAAACTGATGTTATTGTTTCAGGTTATTGTTATTAGTCAATAAAATGCCACCATGCCAATAACCATATAAAATGTAAGTAAATGAGAATTCGTCACAAAACCGACTGTTACTCATTAATATGAATATAAGCCTGACATTCTTTATATGAAACTTAGAGATCAATCACACCAGATGTGTGTGATATCCATCCAAAATCATATATTTCACCTAAGCTTAACCTGCAACTGAATATTTACATGCTAGGGAAAAGTATGACAAACCTTGTAGGGAGACACTTAGAGGAAATGGCGGATATCCGCTCGACTCGAAAACAGAAAATAGTTTACTTGTGCTCTCTGGCATCCTCCATTTTGTTCTTTTTTTATGCTTGGACGTATCTACAAGCCGATCAACTGATCTTAGCTGGAATAGATTTTACTTTCGCAATTGTCGCGCTCTTAAATGCAGTGTATGTCAAACAAGCTCGACACCCTCGATACTCAGACTTAATTTTAAGTTGGGTGTTATTAGTCCAAGGTACGATTCTTTTACTGTATAGCGAAGCCATCCCAGATAGAACGCTTTGGCTATATCCTATCCTTGCTACTGTCATTTTCATTAATGATTTTAAAATTGGATTACTACTGAGCATGTCATTTTGTGTGTTCATTAGCGGGTTACTGGTTTTCTCTAACTCCGCCTTTACCCTACCTATTGACTCTACACATCGCTTAACCTTAAGCCTATTCACTATGAGCGTTGTATGCCACACATCCTCTTATTACTACAATAAAGTCGTCAGCTATATTCAATGCTTATATCAAGAAGGAATTGAAGATCTCGCGTACATGGATCAATTAACGGGTCTTGCAAATCGTTGGAGCTTTGAAAACTGGGCATCAGAGAAACTCAGAACCGTTGATACTAAGCGCTCTGTCACTGCATTAGTTTTCTTAGATATTGATAACTTTAAATCAATCAATGATAACTACGGGCATGATGTGGGAGACAGGGTGTTACAACACTTTGCGAAGCGATTAAGTAATAACATTCGTACTAAAGACAGAAAGACAGAAAAGCATGACTACTCCATTGCTAGGTTTGCCGGTGATGAATTTGTTTTGATGCTTTATGACGTTCGTTCAATAGATGATTTAGACAGTATTCTTGGAAGGATTTGTCGATTATTTGAAAACGGTTACCAAAACCAAGAACGCTTAAATGAACTCACCTTGAGCGTGGGGGTTGCCTTGTACCCACAAGATGCAACGGAATTACCAGAATTGACTCGGTGTGCAGACAAAGCGATGTACCACGCTAAACATTCTGGGAAAAATCGTTTCGCTTATTACCACAATAATCCTTCCTCAACCAAAATTGAAACCTGCCCAGATATGTTTGCTCCCTTAATGGAAGGCAGCAATGTTACCCCGCTTAAAAAACGGAAAGAATAATGGTTCTGCTCGCTATTGATACCAACTAGAATCGTAGTTAATGAGCTTGTTGCTATGAATCTGCTTGTCACTATTTATCTACCTACTGCGATGAACAAGCACTAGTTAGTCATATACATTGCCCATAAGCTGATCAAACCGATCATAATTATCCATATGACTTGTCTAACTTTATTCGGCTTTGACGATTTCGTTTTGACAACTGGTTTAAATGCTGCCCTTTTCGCTGATTGGATAAACCGGTCTTCGATAAGCTGTTTCTTATCGCGTCGATGTACCGCTTCATTGGCAACTTCAGTAAATCTCTGTCTTTGTTCTGTGGTGAAATCGTCCTCGAAACCAATTCTACCGTGCCTATCTTGATGTTTAGGTTGTACAGCCAAAATTGCCTCCTTACTGAAATAACCATGACTTAATTATAGTCAGTTTTTCATAATTCATGATCATTCAAAATTTTCGAATATGTCACTCAATGTTATACGGTCTTCTTTGCACATCGGATTACTTACACTGTGTTCATTCCAATTTAAAAGGACGCCAACATGACTAACATTAGATATGTTCAACAAGTTATCAATGCACATGCCACTTCAGATGGTGACGGTGTAAAAATAAGTCGGGTTGCTGGTTTCAATAATGCAAAATTCTCGCCATTTTTGATGATCGACGAATTAAAGTCGGACGAGAGTAAAGATTATGTCGGTGGATTTCCCCCTCACCCGCATCGAGGTATAGAAACATTAACCTATATGATGAAGGGGCATTTTCAACATAAAGACCATATGGGTAACACGGGAGAGCTAAGGAGTGGTGGAGCTCAATGGATGGCTGCAGGTCGAGGGGTTATCCATAGTGAAATGCCAGTAATGGAAGAAGGTTCATTACACGGTTTCCAAGTTTGGATAAATCAGCCTGCAAAAGACAAAATGACGCCTGCACGCTACCACGATTTTCAACCAGAAACTATCAATGAACATAGTGCTTCAGACCTAGGTTTGCTAAGAGTAATTGCAGGTAAAATTCAGCTAAAAGACCAAGCAATTCAAGGGCCTTTAAGTACGACAGGGGTTCCTTTAACCGTTGCAGATTGGAAGCCCAAAACAGGTGGAAAAATATCATATGCACCACCGGTTACTCACAATGTGATGGTGTACGTATACCAAGGTGTGCTGACAGTTAATGGCAAAGTGATTCATCAAGGTCAACTTGCTTTAATGCCACCACAAAGCACAGAGGCTGAGTGGGTCCAAATGCAAGCGGAGACAGATTCTGGCGCCCTATTATTCAGTGGTGAACCAATAGACGAGCCGGTTGTTCACTATGGCCCTTTTGTTATGAATAGCATGCAAGAAATTGAGCAAACTATTCAGGACTACAACAATGGACTGTTTGAAACTTATTAATTTCATATTTTGATTGTCAATTTGAGAATCATTTTAGATTTGTAGGAAACAATCTACTTTCGTGTAAATCGGGTTTTGCTCTTAATATCTTTCGCCAGGGGTTACAAGTTTATTTATAACTAGTTTGATTATATGCGGCTAAATTAAAACGAGCTTAATAGTGACCAACTGAGTGTAAGACTAAGATGTGATGGCTAGGCTAGGCTAGGCTGCGCAAAATGGATAGGACGTATCTTAGAAATGAAAACACTTATTTTATTGCATTTTAATAAGTGAATACTTGAATTCAACACAAATTAGCCACGCTTTGTATAAAAATAAAGCGTGGCCTTTTTTATTCACTGCTTTAGATGAAGCCACTTAAATTGTTTAAGGTAACGATCTAAGAGAAGTCAGCCTGCATCAAGGACAAACAGAATTATAAGTACTCACACAAGTATGCCGTTGCTTCTGTCACTTTAACTTCAAATGAAGAGTCGCCCACAACATCAAATGCAGAGCCATCACGGTATGTTGTCCAATCAGAGTCACCCACTCGTTTAATCGTTAGTGAGCCTTTTACTACCGTCATTTTTTCAGGGGCAGCAGTACCAAAGGTATACTCGCCAACCGCCATAACACCCACACTGATCTCAGCGTCATTTTGTGAAAAACCAAGAGACTTAACGCCGCCATCAAAATATGTATTTTCTTTAATCATGTTACTTCCTTGTGGACTGTTAACGGTCTGTCGACCAAATAAATGCAACAAACTTTGTAACCAATTCCCTTAAATCACACAAGCATTAAATACTCAGTGTTGAATTATTTTTATGGCTTAGAAAAATTCAGGTCAATACACCTTCATCTCTATAGCCCTACACCTAGGATGGGAAATACATAACTTAGTGGTCAAATAGGACAGCAAATAAGAGCCTTTCAAACTAAAATTTGGAATAGAGGTTGGCTTAAGACATAGTGCATCGCAAACTTATTTTGCAAATAAACACTTTAATCAATAAGATCAACAGTCAGATCAAGCGATGGCTAGGCTTTTATGGCAAATAAGAAAAAATCAAATCATGCACGAAACATGCTGATAGCTCGCGTGATCTTTGGCGGTTTAGCACTATCTTCTATTGCTTGGTTTGGTCTGTCTTCGTACCAATCACATTTGGAATTTACCGACCCTAGCAATGTATATGGAAGCTGGGTTGAGGTGGGCTCCCCTCCCTATAAAACCGATAAACTTTCGCTATCTGAAAAGGGCGTTGTTCGTAACCATCGCTTAATTAGTACAAGCTTTGAATTTGATGGCTCCAATGTTTTCATCACAACTGGTAGTGGTGTTTCCATCTATAAAATGAGCGGTAATATTCGTTCACCACAGTTGAAACGTATTTCCCCAGCCATTCCTCCACAAACACTGGTCAAAGAAGGCTTCGAGCATACTGTGACCTCGGTCAGTGGCGGTGCCTCTCAAAGACGAGCTTCTTTGTCTGAACACTTCAATCGCTAGCAAATCCTCTATCCTCTATCCTCTATCCTCTATCCTCTATCCTCTATCCTCTATCCTCTATCCTCTATCCTCTATCCTCTATCCTCTATCCTCTATCCTCTAGTAAATGTTAGTCATGAAAAAACTATCCGCTACATTCCTCGCATTTTCCTTTAGCTTATTTCATTTTTACCCACTTATAAGACTTTTATTAGAACGATATTAAATTTATAAAACCTTGGCTCAATCCCTCACTCAAGATGTAACAAATTGATAACGACAAGTAATTTATCGACTCTCTATCGAAAAGCGATTTATTTTCCGTTCTGAATTTAAAACTCTTTTGAATACTAAGTGGGATGCTCAATTTCGTTGTAGAGAAAAGAGCAGCTTATGAAACTGGCTTTGGTTTCATAACATTCAAGGAATGAGAGATATACTATGATTCGTTTTAACATGTGTGCGGCTAGCATCGCACTGGCGCTTTCAGGGGCGGCACAAGCTGCACCAAGTGCACCAAGCATCGACATGTATGGTTCAAACAACCTTCAATTTTCTAAAATTGAATTGGCTATGGAAACTACGTCTGGCTATAACCAAATGGTTAAGTACCACGACAAAGCTAAAGTGGCAGTAAAGTTCAACCAATGGAGTGGTACATCCGGTGACACTTACAACATCTATTTCGATGGCGTAAAAGTCGCAACGGGGCCAATAACCGGTAGCCAGACCACAGCCACTTTCGAGTATGGTCAAGGTGGTTTATACGAAATGAAAATTGAAGCATGTGATGCTACGGGTTGTAGTATCAGTGCACCAGCTCAGATCACAATCGCCGATACGGATGGCTCTCACCTTCCTCCTCTCACAATGAACATCGATCCAAACAACAAGACTTACAATACAGACCCAAATACTGTCGTAGGTACTTACTTTGTTGAATGGGGTATTTACGGTCGTGATTACACGGTTGATAACCTTCCTGCGGATAACTTAACCCACATCCTTTACGGCTTTATCCCAATTTGTGGTCCAAACGAATCTGTTAAATCAGTGGGTGGTAACAGTTACAATGCCCTCATGACTGCATGTAAAGGCGTGAATGACTACGAAGTCGTTATCCATGACCCTTGGGCTGCATTCCAAAAAAGTTTCCCACAAGCAGGGCATGAATACAGCTCTCCTATCAAGGGTAACTACGCGATGATGATGGCGCTTAAACAGCGTAATCCTGATCTAAAAATCATTCCATCAATCGGTGGTTGGACACTTTCAGACCCATTCTTCGATTTCACAACAAAAGCAAACCGAGATACGTTTGTCGCTTCTGTTAAGAAATTCCTGAACACTTGGAAATTCTATGACGGTGTTGATATTGACTGGGAATTCCCTGGTGGTGGCGGTGAAAACGCGAACCTTGGCGATACAGTGAATGATGGACCGGCTTACATTGCGTTAATGCAAGAACTTCGCGCAATGCTTGATGAGCTAGAAGCAACCAATGGTCGTACTTACGAACTGACTTCAGCAATTGGTGTTGGTCACGATAAAATTGAAGACGTGAACTACGGCGAAGCTATCCAGCACATGGATTACATCTTCGCTATGACTTACGATTTTTACGGCGGTTGGAATAACGTACTTGGTCACCAGACAGCTCTGAACTGTGGTAACTTCATGCGCCCAGGTCAATGTGATGGCTCTGGTACGGATGAAAATGGCGAGCAGTTTAAAGGCCCTGCTTATACAACTGACAACGGCATTCAACTGCTACTCGCTCAAGGTGTTCCAGCAAATAAACTGGTTGTTGGTACCGCAATGTACGGTCGTGGTTGGGAAGGTGTGATGCCTTCTTCGCTGACAGATCCTACCGACCCAATGACAGGTGTGGGTAACGGCAAACTGAAAGGCAGTACTGCACAGGGCGTTTGGGAAGACGGCGTTATTGATTACAAAGGCATTAAAGCACATATGCTTGGTGCAAATAACCAAGGCATTAATGGCTTTGAATATGGCTATGACGAAATGGCAGAAGCGCCATACGTTTGGAACCGTACTTCAGGTAAGTTGATTACGTTTGATGATGACCGTTCAGTAAAAGCGAAAGGTGCTTACGTTCGCAGCTTAGGTTTAGCAGGTCTATTCTCATGGGAAATCGATGCGGATAACGGCGATATCTTAAATGCAATGCACGAAGGTTTAGCTGGCGGCACTACAGACCCTGTAAACCGTAAACCAACAGCTGCTGCAGGCGCAGACCAATCAGTTACTGGTCCTGTTTCTGTCTCTTTAGATGGCAGCACTTCTAAAGACAGCGACGGCACTATTGCTAGTTATGCATGGGCTCAAGTAGGCGGTACAGCTGTCACTCTTGCAAATGCAAGCAGCGCAGTAGCAAGCTTTGATGTGGCTGAAGTAGCGCAACAAGAAACACTGACGTTTACGCTAACAGTGACGGATAACGAAGGAGCTTCGGCAACGGACACAGTTGTTGTGACAGTAAAAGCTAAAGACACTGGTCCTGTAAATACGGCTCCTGTAGCGGCTGTATCAGCTCCTTCTCAAGTTAACGCTGGAGATGTGGTAGTGGTTGATGCATCAGGTTCAAGTGATGCAGACCAAGATGCACTGACTTATTCTTGGGATGTACCAGCCGGTCTTAATGCAACGGTTCAAGGCGCTTCAGTAAGTTTTGTAGCGAGTGAATATACGCAAGACACTGTTCTAAACTTCACAGTAACGGTAAGCGATGGCGTTGCAAACTCTGCCGCTTCTGCTTCTGTTAAAGTACTTAAGAAAGTGATTGATGGTGGCACATGTACAAATGCATGGGATTCTGGCGCTATCTACACTGGCGGTGATCAAGTCACTAAAGGCGGTACTATTTGGGAAGCTAAATGGTGGACAACAGGTGAAGATCCAACAACCACTGGTAAGTGGGGCGTTTGGAAAGAAATTGGTCCTTGTTAATCGTTCACTACTAAAAATGAGTGGTTAACCTAATCGTTAATCATTCACTAACAGGTTTACGAGGATCTTATTGAAGTGAGTGACTCGTAAAAATCTGGCATAAAAAAGGTCAAGTAAGCTTAACAACCGTTAATCTTCTTGACCTTTTTTCTCAACTCAACTCAAAGCCAGTTAGCCATGTGCTTTTAACAATGACTCTTCTATTTTGTTAATGGTACGTCTTATACCTTTTCTAAGAAGAATCTTTGAGTTAAGCGGCTTGTTTTGATTTAGCTTGTTCTAAGTGTTCTTTTATACTCAATGCAACTGACTTAGCGAAAGGCACGGCTACCGCATTACCAATCATTTTATAACCTGCCGCCACATTCTTATAAACAAACTCAAACTCGTCAGGGAAGCCTTGAATTCGTGCACATTCGCGCACACTTAGGCGTCGGTACTCGTGACCTTCAACAAATTTAAATTTATCGGTTTCAACTTTTTCCATTTTCGGTGCGCTTGGGTGAATCGGTGCATGTCGCCCACCAGCCTGAATAGTAAATGAAGGTTCATCCCAAGTTCTTACTCTGTTTCTCGACATAAACATCGTTGAAAACCCACCAATCATATATTCATGGTTTAAAAACTTAACGTCAGGGTTTGGTCTTTGTTTATCAAGAGCAGGTACAGCCGTTCCGTCCAAATCCTTCAAAATATGCTTTAACGCTTTACGATCTTCTTTTTCAATCGGTTCTGGAAACGTATAATCAATTTCGAGATCACTTCGAAAACCAACAAAGATAACGCGCTTACGGTCTTGAGCCGCGCCGTGATCGACCGCATTCATCATTTGGTAGAAAAGGTCATAGCCGGCTTCTTTAAACATTTTCTTGATGTTATCCAAAGCATCCGCATGGCGAGAATGCTGCATTCCACTCACATTTTCTGCTAAGAAGAATTTCGGTTTTTTTGCTTCAAGAATACGAATAAAGTCAAAGAACAGTTGCCCACGCTTATCTTCGATACCACGCTGTGCGCCCGCTTCACTCCAGCTTTGGCAGGGTGGACCACCAATAATGCCGTCACACTCAGGGACTTCATCCGCTTCGATAGCAGTGATACTTCGCTGATCTAAAGTAGTATGTGGGTGGTTCTTTTTGTATGTTGCCCAGATATCCTTATCGTATTCGTTCGCCCAAACCACATTGAAGCCTGCTTGTTCGAAACCTAGATCTAGCCCGCCAGCGCCAGCAAAAAATGAAACAATTCTATCTGTCATAACTATAAACTTACCCTTGAATTTGGCGCCGATTATAGCAAAGAGCTGTACATAAGGTCAGTGCTTTTTTTTCGTTAAGTAAACCAGTCAGTTAGTTCAATGATTCTCAAATGCGGTGACTGTTGTCGGTAAGCGAGCGAGGGTTAAAAAGTGGTTTGAAAGTTTTTGGGCTAATTTAGGTTGATTTAATCCTATGTAATAGGCGTTAACCTCTGAAAACGTGCCTTGATAAGAGGCATTAGGCATCTTTGAAAATTGGCTTATCGATACATCTTTATAGATAAACTGAGTATCGGTAAAGTTTCCAGTCGATATGACGACATGATCGTCAATCACAATAAACTTCAAATGAATCG